>JAXJCX010000156.1:0-6624 GCA_036302225.1 Collinsella sp. | reverse complement strand
GAGACTGAGCCGAAGGCGTCGACGACATGCCGGGGGCGGACCGGGACGGGTTCAACGGCAGGCCCCGCCGACCGATTGCAAGCGGTCGGCGGGGCCATTGTGGCTCTTGACAGCGGATTGGGTCATATGAGCGAAAACCCGCCAGAGCGAGCAAGGTGCCTTGAAACGAGGCGGCATTGACCTTCTGGTCATGCCGCCGAAGTTGAAAGGCAGATTGCCGCTCTGGCGGGTTTGCAGCGTCGAGCAGTTACGCGGTTCGTAGAACCGCGTAACTAACAAATGAGCATGGCATCGCCAAAGCTGAAGAAGCGGTAACGCTCTTCGATAGCGGCGGCGTAGGCATCCATGATCTGGTCGCGGGAGGCAAGCGCGCTCACGAGCATCATGAGCGTGGAACGCGGCACGTGGAAGTTGGTGATCAGTGCGTCGACCACGTGATAGGTCGAGCCAGGCATGAGGTAGAGCTGCGTTGTCGCGTTCTCGCGCACCACGATGTCACCGCGGCCGAGCGTGTCGGCGCCGTCCTCGCGGCCTTCAAAATAGCGCGCCGTCACGGCCGGATCGGACACCGGCGCGTCCGCGTCAAAGGCGCTCTCGAGCGAGCGCACCGCCGTGGTACCGACAGCGATCACGCGATGCCCCTCGGCCTTCGCCTTATGCACGGCGTCGACAACCTCCTGCGACACGTGGTAGCGCTCGGTGTGCATGACGTGCTGCGTGGGGTCGTCCTCCTCCACCAAGCGGAAGGTATCGATGCCCACCTCGAGCTCAACGGCGGCAAACTTCGCGCCCTTGGCCTCGATAGCGGCCATGAGCTCGGGAGTAAAGTGCAGACCCGCCGTGGGAGCGGCAGCCGAGTGCTCCTCCTTCATGGCGTAGACGGTCTGGTACTTCTCGGGATCGCCCTCGTAATCGGTAATGTAGGGCGGCAGCGGCACGTGACCGGCAGCATGGATGGCCTCGTCGAGCGTGCGCTGCTCGCCGGCGGCATTGCAACCGGCCGGCTCAAAGCGCACCAGACGGCCACCGCGGCTATCGGTGACAAAGTCGACAACCTCGGCCGTCAGCACCACGGGCGCACCCTCGGGCGCATGGGCGCCACCGGCGCGATACTCAATCTGAGCACCGGGCTTCAGACGCTTGCCCGGCTTGACCAGGCACTCCCAAACATGGCCCAGCGGATCCACGTCCTCGCGGCGCTTGAGCAGCAGCGTCTCGACCACGCCACCCGAGCCGGCTTTGCGACCGATCAGGCGGGCCGGCATCACGCGCGTCTTGTTGATGACGAGCACATCGCCCGGCTCGATATAGTCGATGATGTCGCGGAAGATGCGGTGCTCGACGGTACCGCCGTGCTCCAGCGGCGTTCCCGCCTGGGAGCCCTTGCGATCCACCACCAGCAGGCGGCAGGAGTCACGCGGCTCGGCAGGCGCCTGGGCAATCAGTTCCTCAGGAAGGTTATAGTCAAAATCATCGGTACGCATAGACACGTCGGATTCTCCTTATATAGCTAAAGTCCGCTCTACATCCTAGCAGGCTGACGTCCCAAATGAACTACTTTTTGGCGGCTTTGCGCTCGTCGCGGATGCGGGCGCGGTCCATGGCCGCCTCGACGGCCGAGAACCGGCAGCCGCAGTAATTCTGTCGATACATGCCAAGCTCGCGCGAACGACGCGTGGCCTCGGGGTAATACGGGCGAAAATCGCGTATGACCGGGACGAGCCCATGTGCCGCCGCCAAGCGCTCAAGCACGTCATTGCAGGTTTCGAACAACTGATACGGCGAGACGGCGAGCGTCGTACCCACAAACTCAAACCCACGCTCCTGGGCCACACGACACGCCTCGGCCAGACGCAGGGCATAGCACGCGCGACAGCGACGAGGTCGATCGGCGCCCAGCGGGGCCACGCCGGCGTCCCAGCGCTCGCGGTCCTCCCCCGCCTCGATAAGCTCGATGTCGCCATCGGCACACCACCGGCGCAGCTCGTCCAAACGCCGCCGCCATTCATCGCGCGGCTGAATATTGGGATTGGTCCAGCAAATCGTGGGTTCAAACCTCTCCTCGCGCAGCAGGCGAACCGGCTCAAGCGAGCACGGCGCACAGCAAGCGTGCAACAACAACGGCTTCATGGACATCTCCTCTCCCAAAATGATTTTTTAATTCCCGTCCCAGAAAAATCATCCCAAAAGACTACCTTGCGAAAAAGCGGACGCCAAAGGACGTGTCCTCGCAGGCGACAATGCGGCGGTCGCGCAGGATGGTCCGCACGTAATACCAGTCGCCCACACAGCCCGACAAATGCAAGCCGGCCGCCAGGTAGCACAGCAGCGGATAGCCCGAAAACGCAAACCCCAGGGCAAACGCCGCCGTCAAAACAACCGTCGGCGCCAGGCAAATCGCCATATACCGCACACGCGAATACACAACGCCCTCGGCGCAGGCATAGATCATCGCTGTCTCGCGATTCGCCCCAAAGGTCACCTGCGCGCCCGCAGGCGCCAGCAGCTTAAAAAACACACCGTGCACCAACTCGTGCACGGCAAATGACGCCGCCGAAACCGCAGCCAAGCCGACTATCCAGCCCAAGACGGCCGTCCAGCCGCCCGCGTCAGCCGTATCCAAGTCCGCAGGCCCGCCCAGCAGCATAAACACCGGCACCAGGCACACGGCAAACACCACAAGCACGACCATCCCCCACACAAAGCAGGCGTGCAGGAAATCCTCGTCTTCAAACGCATGTATGTTGGAAATCTCATTCATAGCATCTTAGGATAGCGCCCCCGTCACGCACCCGCCCGCATGTGCGATAATGTCGAACGATATGCACGAATTGACCACCGCGTCGCCAGGCCTTGCGCCCGGCCGCGCTCTCACCATATGCGAAGGAGTCCCATGGCATCCAAATACTCCATGAACGACCGTCCCAGCTGGCCTCGCCGCGCCATCGTTACCGCCGGCGAGCCCTACGGCAACAAGGGCCTTCACTTTGGCCACGTCGGCGGCGTCTTTGTCCCGGCCGACTTCTTCGCCCGTTTCCTGCGCGACCGTCTGGGCCGCGAGAATGTCATCTTCACCTCGGGCACCGACTGCTACGGCTCGCCCATCATGGAGAGCTACCGCAAGCTCAAGGAGAGCGAAGGCTACGACAAGTCCATCGGCGAGTACGTCGAGTCCAATCACTCCCGCCAGGCCGCGACCCTCAACAACTACAACATCAGCTGCGATATCTACGGTGGCTCGGGCCTTGAGCCAGCTGCGCAGATTCACAACGAGGTAACCGCCGAGATTATCGAGCGCCTGCACGAGCAGGGCACCATCTCCAAGCGCTCCACGCTGCAGTTCTACGACGCCAAGGCCGGCACGTTCCTCAACGGCCGTCAGGTGATCGGCCGCTGCCCCATCCAGGGCTGCAAGTCCGAGAAGGCGTACGCCGACGAGTGCGACCTGGGTCACCAGTTTGAGCCCGAGGAGCTCATCGCTCCCAAGAGCCAGCTCACCGGCGAGGTGCCCGAGCTGCGCCCGGTCGACAACCTCTACTTCGACCTGCCGGCCTACCTCGACTTTATGAAGACCTACACCGCCAAGCTCGCCCAGAACCCGCAGGTTCGCTCCGTGGTCTCCAAGACCATGGAGGAGTGGCTGCTGCCGGCACAGCTCTATATTCAGAACAAGTTCCGCGAGGCCTTCGACGCCGTCGAGGACCAGCTGCCCGAGCACACCGTGCTGGAGCCCGAGGGCAACAAGAGCAGCTTTACCGTCACCTTCCCCAGCTGGAAGGAGCGCGACGACGCCCACGCGGTGCTCGCCAAAGGCGGCGTGCGCTTCCGCAGCGGCAAGGCGCTCGTACCCTTCCGCATCACCGGCAACATCGACTGGGGCGTTCCGGTGCCCGAGGTCGACGGCGTGACCGACGTCACCTGCTGGTGCTGGCCCGAGAGCCTGTGGGCGCCCATCAGCTATACGCGTACCGTGCTCGCGCGCGATGCCAAGGCAGCCGGCGTAACCGAGGGTATCGCCGCCCAGGACGCCGCCCTCATGGGCGAGCCCGCCGCCGATTCCACGCAGGTACCCGCACCCACCTACCAGCACAGCTCGCTCGACTGGCGCGACTGGTGGTGCTCTGACGACGCACAGATCTACCAGTTCATTGGCCAGGACAACATCTACTTCTACTGCATCGCGCAGACCGCCATGTGGGAGGCCCTGGGCTGGAACCTCACGCAGAGCACCGTCAGCGCCTGCTACCACCTGCTCTACATGGGCAAAAAGGCCAGCTCGTCCTCGCAGACGCCTCCCCCGCCGGCAGACGACCTGCTTAACCACTACACCTGCGAGCAGATGCGCGCGCACTGGCTGTCGCTCGGCCTGTCCGAGAAGCCGGTGAGCTTTAGCCCCAAGGCATACGACACCCGCGTGACCGGCAAGGACAAGGACGGCAACGAGGTGCGCGCCTGCGACGACAAGCGCGTCATCGATCCGGCCCTTAAGGAGAGCGCGCTTTTGACCGGCGTCTTCAACCGCCTGGCCCGCAGCTGCTTCTACGGCGTCGCCGTCAAGGAGGGCGACGAGAGCCCCTATCGCAACGGCTGCATTCCGGCCGGCGCCGCCTCTGCTGCCGTGGTCGAGGCTGCCGAGCAGGCCGCCCTTGCCTTTGAGCAGGCCATGTACAAGTTCGAGACGCACCGCGCGCTCGCCGTGTGCGACGACTACCTGCGCGCCGCCAACAAGCGCTGGAGCGATGCCTCCAAGGCCGCCAACAAGCTCGAGGGTGAGCCGGCCAACGCCGCCATGAAGCAGGCCCTGGTCGACGCCTTTACCGAGCTGCGTGTGGCGACCGTGCTCATGCACGGCATCGTCCCGGCCGGCTGCGAGCTCATCTGCGAGTACTTCGACGTCGACCCGGTCGCCTTCTTTAGCTGGGACAGCATCTTTGCCTCCACGGACGAGTTTGTGGAGAGCCTGGGCGAGAAGCCCGGCGAGCACCGCGTAAAGCCGCTGCCCCCGCGCTTCGACTTCTTTAGCAAGCACGAGAGCCAGTACTAGGCAATCGCAACGCGCCCAGAATAATCATTTCGGTGGAAGGAAAGACGGATGTCTAAGCCGCGTCGTCGTAAGCAGAAAAAGCAGGTTAAGCCCGAGCTCAAGCTTAGGCAGTTTGCCGATACCGAGCTTTCCGACCAGCTTGCCGCCCAACACTCCGCCGCCGACCTGCCGCGCTTTATGGTCGACACGGTTGCCGGCGCCTACACGCCTGCCGATGCCGAGCTCATGATCGAGGGCTTTGGCGCCGCAGCCACGCGCCCGGTCACGCTGCGAGCCAACACGCTCAAGGCGACCGCCGAAAACATTGCCGCCGCGCTCGACGCAGCCGGCATCGCCCACCGCCCCGTCGCATGGTACCCGGACGCGTTCATCCTGCCCGAGGCCCAGGTTTCCGACCTGTGGGGCCTCGACATCTACCGTGACGGCAAGATCTACCTGCAAAGCCTGTCGTCGATGATGCCGCCACTCGTGCTGGGCGCACGTGCCGGCGAGGACATCCTGGACATGTGCGCGGCCCCCGGCGGCAAGACGACGCAGATCGCCGCCCTCACCCAGGGCCAGGCGCACCTTACCGCCTGCGAGATGAGCATTCCCCGCGCCGAGAAGCTCGAAGCCAACCTCCACCGCCAAGGCGCAAAAAACGTGCCCGTCATGCGCATCGACGCACGCGAGCTCGACGAGTTCTTCCGCTTTGACCGTATCCTGCTCGACGCCCCCTGCACCGGTACGGGCACCGTCATCAGCGGCAACGAAAAGAGCTTGCGCGCACTCACCGAGCAGCTGCTCGTCAAGTGCGCCCGCTCGCAGCGCGCGCTTCTGGACCGCGCCATGGGGGCCCTCAAACCGGGCGGCACGCTCGTCTATTCGACCTGTTCAATCTTGCCGCAGGAAAACGAGGACGCCCTGCAAGAGGCCCTCGACAAGCATATGGACTGCGAGCTCATCCCCCTCGACGGCACGCCGAGCGAAAGTGAAGCGCGTCGCGCCCGCGAAGCCGGTGAGGAACCGCGCATCGAGTGCAACGCCCTTACCGAGGCCATCGCCGCCGGCCACATCTCGGCCATTGCCAACGGCATGCCCGGCACGCTGACCATTCCGCCCAGTCGCGACTTTGAGGGCTTCTATATCGCCCTGGTCCGAAAACGCAGCTAGCGCACGGATTCAAAACTCAACAAGCTATCGCCGTGCGCGCCTGTCCTGCTGGTCCTTATGCCGCGCAAGCGCTTCACGCTCCTTGCGCTCAGCCTTTTTGCCCTTAATGGCCGTGACCGCAAAGTAGATGACCGCGGCGGCAACGATTGCGCCCACGCATAGGCCAATCGAGCCCAACATTGCCGAGAATTCCATACCGCGTCACCTCTCTTTTGTATACGGGACATTCAAGATAGCACCTCGATTCCCGCCACCACAGCTCCTTCACGTTCGCCAGCCCTTCAGTCTAACGGATGGCGCGGCGGGGAAAAATCAACTCGTCAAACGATTTAGCAACCGTAGCGCCGGTCGCACGCTGCCGACCGCACAACATAGAAACGGACCGCCATGGATTCTCTCAACGATTTAAACGACCGCGTCGACGCCTT
>JAXJCX010000155.1:0-4010 GCA_036302225.1 Collinsella sp. | reverse complement strand
GCCTGGACGTCGGAAAGCTCAACGCCGAGCACGCCGGCGAGCTTGGTGACGATGGTGCAGCTGGAGCCCCAGGGCAGGCAGATGTAGTGCAGCGGGCCGGCGGTCTCGAAGTCGCCGATGCGGTGATGATCGACAACGCCAAAGACCGTGGCGTCCTTAAGGCCGGCGACGGACTGGGCAGACTCGTTGTGGTCGGTGAGGACGACGAGCTGACCGGCCTCGACGGACTCGATCACGCGGGGCTCGGCGATGCCGGCGTCGGCGAGCAGCTTGGCGGACTCGGCCGGAAGCTGACCAAGGGCGCAGGCCTCGTAGGTGTTGCCGGCATACTCAACCTGGTTGAGCAGCTGGGACAGGACGACGGCGCTCATGATGGCGTCGTTATCGGGGTTCTGGTGACCAAAGACAAGAACGTTTGCCATGGATATCCTCCACTTGATATGTGTACTTGGACGTAGCTATGGTAGCACGCCGATGCCGAGCCTTCGCAGACGGAAGGGCCACGGCATATTTTGGGGCAGGCACGGGGGCCAAGGCTGTCCCTTTTGCACTATGTTGGTGCAAAGTAACCTGTCCCCCTTGCACCAGCTATTTACCGGCGGCGCGCAGGGCTACGTAGGCGGCACCGATGATGCCGGCGTCGTTTCCGAGCGAAGCGACCTTAATGGGCGTCTCGCGCGAGGCAGAGAGCGCGTACTGCTTAAAGTGCTCGCGAACCTTGTCGAGATAAACATCGGCCGAAGCGGACGCGCCGCCACCGATCAGGAACATCTCGGGGTCGACCACGTTGGCGATAAGCGCCAGGGCGCGGCCAAGGTAGTCGGCCATGGTGTCGGCTGCGGCCAGCGCGAGCTTGTCGCCCTCGCGGCAGGCCTGGAACACGTCCTTGGAATCGGAGGGGCCGGTGAGCTCAATGGGCTCGACGCCCGCCTTCTTGCACTCGGCAAGGTAGTTGCTCACCACGCCGGTGGCGCTGGAATACTGCTCCAGATGGCCATGGCCGCCACAGCCGCAGGTGCGCTCCTCGGCCGGGTTCAGGCACATGTGGCCAATCTCGCCGCCGGCGCCCACAACGCCCGATACCACGTCGCCGTTAACGATAACGCCGCCGCCCACGCCGGTACCGATGGTGACCATCACCACGTTCTGCACGCCCTTGGCAGAACCGAGCCAGGCCTCGCCCATGGCAGCGGCGTTGGCATCGTTCTCATACTTAACGACCGCATCGGGGCAGTGCTTCTGAATGGCGACCCTCAGCTCGGGCAGGTTAATGGCAATGTTGGCCTTGACCTTGGCATCGCCCGACGCCGGGATGGGACACGGAACGGCCAGGCCAATGCCCGCCACAAAGGCACGCGGAATCTGTGCCTTGGCGACCACCTGGTCGATAGCCTCGGTCACCGCGGCAAAGCCCGCGGCGTCAACGATAGGAGGCGTGGGCACGCTGGCCTTGGCAAGCAGGTTGCCGTCCTCGTCGAACAGGCCCTCCTTAACCGAAGTGCCGCCGACGTCGATGCCGATGTAGTACTGCTTAGGTTCCATGGGAGCCCACCTTTCTCGTTTAAACATTGCCTGTATGGTACCGCTCTCAAGGCAAAAACCTACCAAAAAGGGACAGGTTTGTTTTGGCAGGTTTTATCTGGGGTAACGCAATTGGCTGCCCAACAGGCCGCGCAAGACCATCCCCAAAAATAAAGGCGCCGGGAGGCGGAGGCTCCCGGCGCCCGTCAAAGGGACTATGTTGTCTGTTGGACCGCACGGTCCGTCGCGGCGATAACGCCGACTAGGCCTGAAGTGCCTGCAGCTGCTTGTGAACCTCGATGAGCTCCGTCGCCATGACGCGCATGGTCTCGGTGCCGGCCATCTGGTCCTCGGCATGCAGCAAAATCAACGGGGCCTCGCCGTTACGTTCGCCGTTGGCCTCCTTCTTCAGAAGCCCCATGTGAACATCGTGGCCACCGTTATAGGCCTCGTCGCCCTGCTTGATAAGCTCCTCGGCGGCGTCAAAATCGCCCTCCTTGGCCTTTTGCACGGCATTGATGTACATGCTCTTAGCGGTACCGACGTAGCTGATGATCTCAAAGCAGGTCATCTGCAGTTCGTTCATATCCTCCATGCAGAGCACCTAGCCCATCACGCTGACGCAGTGGTCGATGATGCCGGCAGCGTTCATGCGGCCGTAGTCGACCATGTTGATGACCTCGACCGGAAAACGACCGGCGGCCTCCTTCTCAAAATCGCCCTTGGTGTAGCCGATCTGCGGACCAAGCAGCAACATGTCGCACTCGTCCAGGTGATCGTGGGCCTCGTTCATGGGACGAGCCTCGACCTCAATATCCAGACCACGGTTTGCAACCTCGGCCTGCATCTTCTGGACCAGCAGGCTCGTGGACATGCCGGCATTGCAGCAGAGCATGATCTTCTTCATGGTTTCCTCCTTATAACTGCGCGGCGCGCAGACGACAACTGGTTGTATTCCTTGCGGCTATTGTGCCCGCTCCCCTGTATCTTTACGCAAGGGAGAGAGCCGCGGGCACCGGCACCGCGTACCGGCGCCCGCAAAGGTGAAAGGGACGAACGTTAGGCGTTCTACTCGGCGAGAGCCTCCTGCTTGGCGATTGCCTTCTCGGAAATCTTCATAAAGGGCAGGTAGACGGCCATGCCAATGACAATCTCGAGAGCCTGCCACACGCCGGCGCGCCAGTCAAAGCCCGTAGCGAGCAGGGCATTGATGACGGGAGGCATGGTCCAGGGCACCTGGGCGATGCAGGGGCTGATGATGCCTGCGCAGGTAAGGCCATAGGTGATGCCGATGAACAGATCGGGAAGAAGGACGAACGGGATCATGAGCGGCAGGTTGTACACGATGGGGTAACCGTAGATAACCGGCTCGTTGATGTTGAACAGACCAGGCAGGATAGCCATCTTGGAAACGGTCTCGGAAGCCTTGTTCTTGGAGAACAGGAGCGTGTCGAGCAGAAGCATGAGGGTGCAGCCCGAGCCGCCGATGAGGGCGAAGCTGTTAACGATCTGCATGTTCATGTAGTGATCGGGCTGGATGGTGCCACCGGCGGCAAAGGTAGCCATGTTGTCGACGATGAGCATGGTCAGGATCGGCTCGACGGTAGCGCCAGAGATGGTGGACTGGTGAATACCGACGCAGAACAGCAGGTTAGCAAGGGTGTAGATGAGGATAACAGCCCACGGACCGGCGTTCATGATGCTCTTGAGCGGGTTGGAGATGCACGTGGAGATGATGGTGCACAGATCGGTGCCGGCGCACACGGCGAGCAGGGCTGCGGCAAGAGCGAAGATCGCGAGGTTGAGCAGCATCGGGATCATGACGTTGAAGGAGTTGGAGACCGCGGGAGGCACGCCCTCGCCCAGCTTAACCTTGAGCTTCTCGACGCCAGAAATCTTGATGAAGAGCGAGACGGAAAGCAGGGCGATGATAATAGCCGAGAACAGACCGTTGGTGCCGGTGTTGGCAGTCGAAAGGGCGCCTGTGACCTCGGCGGAGGTGATCTTGTCGGTGAGCAGCGGGCTCGTGGCGGCAAGCGAGGCGGTGATCTGCTGCGGCATCATGATGACGAAAGCAGAGATAGCGACGACCACGCAAGCGAGCGGGTTATCGAAACGCTTGTTCTTAGCGAGGCTGTAGCCAATCAATCCGGCCAAGATAATGGCAGAGACGTTGAGGGTGCCCAGCGTAATTGCCGAACCCCACGTCTGAAGGTTGGCAAGGCCCGCCGCATCGAGCGGGAACAGAGGGAACACGACGTTGTTAATAAGAACCGCGATACCCGCAAGGATATAGAGCGGCGTGATGGTCGCGAAGGCGTCACGCAGGGAACGCAGGTGAACCTGGTTTCCCACCTTCGCAGAGACCTCGGCAAACTTGTCGAGGAAGCTCTTTCCGTTGTCACTGGCCATGATTGCTCCTAACTTTCAAATCCGGCCTTTTCCTATGCGCACGGTGGTCTGTCGCCCTCTGCCACCAGATGTGCCAT
>JAXJCX010000154.1:0-12128 GCA_036302225.1 Collinsella sp. | reverse complement strand
GTCAGTAAGTTCGGCCATACGGAACTCCCTTCGTATCGGCACCGCGTGAGAAGCGGTGTTGATTACTAACGAACGAGTCATAGCTTAGACTCGCCGTGTTTCCGCGACATTACCGTTATGTTGCTGTCGCGAAACCAATCATTGAGGTTACCCTATCGAGGCGGCGTTGCCACCCTCAACAGCCAATCAACTGCATAAATTGCAGACCTCTCCCCATGGTTTAAGGGTAGTCAATGTAGAATGGGGCTTTATTAACTGGTATTTCGCATCAGATACCATTCAATATAGCCCCATCCTACATTGACCGCCCTGTTATAGGAAATGCCGATAGCGAAGCATTTTCGATTGGTATCACCAAATCGCGAGAGAAATTCCGTCTTGGCGCAGTGGTGCTGTAGAATCCTTGCAACAAAACATCGCACCTAGGCATCTAAAGGAGCACGATATGCGCGTCGACGAGGTTTTTAAGCAGGCAGCATCCCAGGGCACCGCGCCCGTTTCGTTTGAGATGTTCCCGCCCAAGGGCGAGCTGACCCTCGATACGGCTCGCAAAGTGGCAGGCAATCTGTGCAAGCTTTCGCCGAGCTTTGTCTCGGTCACCTGTTCGGCCGGCGGCTCGGGTAACGGTGCCACCACCGCCCCCATCGCGCATATGATTACGAGCGAATTCGATACGCCCTCGGTAGCGCACCTCACCTGCGTGGGCCGCACGCATGCCGATATCGCCACCAAGATTGACGAGTATCGCTCGGCCGGTGTGGAAAACGTGCTAGCCCTGCGCGGCGATCTTCCCGCCGGCGCAACCGAGGACGACAAGCCCGCCTCGGACTACGCCTACGCCCGCGACCTCATCCCGGAGCTCGTCGATGCCGGCTTTTGCGTGGGCGCCGCAGCCTACCCCGAGGGCCACATTGCCTGTGAGGATCTCAACCTCTCGGTCGAATACCTCAAGCAAAAACAGGACGCCGGCGCGAGCTTCTTTGTGACGCAGCTCTTTTTTGACAACGAGTGCTTCTACCGCTTTCGCGAGCTTGCCGACAAGGCCGGTATCACCGTGCCCATTACCGCGGGCATCATGCCGTTTATGGGCAAGTCACAGATCAGCCGCATGGTCTTTATGTGCGGCGCGTCGCTGCCCTCCCCCGTCATCAAGATTCTCGCCAAGTACGAGAACGACCCCGAGAGCCTGCAGGCAGCCGGTGTAGATTATGCCGCCCGTCAGCTTTGCGACCTCAAGGAGCACGGCGCCGACGGCCTGCACCTGTACACTATGAATCGTCCTGCGATCGCCGCAACCATTATGGAGCGCCTGGGGTAATGGAAAAACCGCACATCGATACAGCTTTTGGTGAAGTGCCGGCCGACCTTGCGTCGCCGGCGCTCTACCGTATCGATGCTGCCCATCGCCCCCGAGTCGACCGTGCCGAAATGCTGCGCTACCTGGGCTACGGCGGTCAGCAGATTGAGCCCGAGCTGTCGCAGCGTATTGAGCTTGTCGTTGAGCGTTTGGAACTGGACATTGAGCCCCGTGGCGTGCGACGCGTGTTTGCCGTCGATGCCACGGGCGTCGACGAGCAGGGCGAGCCTTGCATCCGCCTGGTCGGCACCAACGTTGAGCTGCGCGGCCGCGATATCTATCGCCACCTCAAAGACGCCCGCTTTGCCGCACTCATGGCATGCACCCTCGGCATGGACGCCGAGCGTCGCCTGCGCACCACGGGAGCCCAGCAACCCCTAGAGGGAGCCGTGCTCGACGCTGCATGCTCTGCCTATGTAGAAGCCGCCGTCGAGCAGATGGACCAGCAGGTCAAGGCTGTGGCCGCCGCACACGGACTCGCCGGTAACTGGCGCTTCAGCCCCGGCTACGGCGACTGCCCGCTTACGGCCCAGCACTCAATCGTGGCTGCGCTCAACGCCACGCGGCTCATCGGGCTTACCGTCACACCTACCAGCCTGCTCATGCCCACCAAGAGTGTGACCGCAGTGATCGGTCTGTTTGACGGCGAGGTCCACGACGCCCAGAGCCGCCCCACCTGCAATATCTGCCGCATGCGCGAGCACTGCCGCTTCCGCGCCGCCCACACCACCTGCTATTCCAGCCATTAGGAGCCCTCGATGTTTACTCCGCTTATCACCCATGATTCCGACGGTACCGCGCTGGCAGCGCCCGTCAATACTGCGCGTTGTAACGGCGCCACGTACAAGACGCGCACGATCGGCGACCTTCGCATTAAGGACGATCGCCTGCGCGCCGCCATCGAGGGCACGGGACACCTCCTGTTCGACGGCGGCATGGGCACCATGCTGCAGGCGGCCGGCATGAAGGCCGGCGCCCTGCCCGAGCTGCTCAACTTTGAGGAGCCCCAGGTTATCACTGATATTCAGCGTCAGTACGTCGAGGCTGGCTGCGACGTAATCACCGCCAACACCTTTGGCGCCAACGCCCACAAGCTCGACGGCGCCGCCACCGTGGCAGATGTCTTTGCCGCCGCCGTCGCCTGCGCCCGCGCGGCCGGCGCCCACTATGTCGCCGGCGATATCGGCCCCATCGGCGCACTGCTTCGCCCCTTGGGCACCCTGAGCTTCGACGAGGCCTATGACCTCTTTGCCGAGGAAGTGCGCGCCGGCGTCGACGCGGGCGTGGACCTCTTTATTATCGAGACCATGACCGACCTTGCCGAGATCAAGGCTGCCGTCCTCGCCTGCCGCGAGAACTCCGACCTGCCCGTCTTTGCCACCATGACCTTTGAGGAAGACGGTCGCACGTTCCTGGGTACGAGTCCCGAGGTGGCCGCCGTCACGCTCGACGCCATCGGCGCCGACGTTTTAGGCATCAACTGCAGCCAGGGACCGGCCGAGCTCCGAGGGCTCGCCGCACGCATGCTCACCGTTACCGACAAGCCCGTTATGGTGCAGGCTAATGCGGGACTGCCCCGCGTGGACGATGACGGCAATACCGTCTTTGACATCCAGGCACCCGAATACGCCGAGGCCGTCGCCGGCATGATTGAGGACGGCGTGAGCGTCGTGGGTGGCTGCTGTGGCACCACGCCCACGCACATGGCGGCACTTCGCACCCTCATCGACAACCACACGCCCAGCCCACGTCACCGCAAGCCCAGTATGTCGGTCACGAGCGCCCAGACGGTCGTGGACCTTCCCTGTGACGGCCACAAGATCGCCGTCATCGGCGAGCGCATCAATCCCACCGGCAAAAAGCGCCTGCAACAGGCCCTGCGCGACGGCGACCTAGACTACGTCGTGAGCCAGGGCATCAGCCAGCAGGAACAGGGCGCCGACATCCTGGACGTCAACGTAGGCCTGCCCGAGATCGACGAGGTCAAGATCATCCAACAGGCGACCGAGCAGCTCCAGGGCTCCACGCTGCTGCCGCTGCAGATCGACTCCACCGACCCCGCAGCCGTCGAGGCAGCCGTGCGCCGCTACGCCGGCAAGCCCATCATCAACTCGGTCAATGGCAAACGGCAAATCATGGACGAGATCTTTCCCCTAGTCGCCCACTACGGCACCAACGTTGTCGGCCTCACGCTCGACGAAGACGGCATCCCCGATACCGCCGAGGCTCGCTTCGCCATCGCCGAGCGCATCGTAACCGAGGCTGCGCGCTACGGTATCGGACCGGACCGCATCCTCATCGACTGCCTGGTCATGACCGCCTCGACCAATCAACGCCAGGCCGAACAGATTCTGAGCGCCATGTCCCTGTGCAAGGAACGCCTGGGCGTCAAGTGCGCGCTCGGCGTGTCGAACATCAGCTTTGGCCTGCCTGCCCGCCCGCTGCTGGGCTCGGTCTTTTTGGCCGCCGCCTTTGGCGCGGGCCTCGATGCCCCCATCATGAACCCGGGCTCCAAGCGCTTTATGGATACCGTCTACAGCTATCGCGTCCTGAGCGTTGAGGACGAGGGCTCGACCGGATACATCGAACGCTACGCCGGCTGGACCGATCCGTACAAGATCGCCGCGAACCCGGCGGCGGCTCAGGCAGTATCGACCGACACCGCGCCCGCTGCTGGCACCGCCGGCACTGACAGCAACGACGACCCGATTCGTCGCATGGTCGTCTCGGGCCGCAAAGGCGAGATCGCGGCCGAGACCGAGCGTCTGCTGGCAGATCACGACGCCATGGACCTCATCAACAATCACTTTATCCCCGCCCTTGACGAGGTTGGCGTCCTCTTTGACCAGGGAAAGTTCTTCTTGCCGCAGCTCATGGCCTCGGCCGAGGCCGCGCGCGTGGGCTTTGACACCATTAAGCGGCTGATGCCCGCCGGCGAGATTGCCGACAAGGGCAAGATCTGCGTGGCCACCGTCAAGGGCGACATCCACGACATTGGCAAGAATATCGTCAAGATGCTGCTCGATAACTACGGCTATACCGTCTTTGACCTAGGCCGCGACGTCGACCCGCAAGAGGTGCTCAAGACCGTGAGGGAGCGTGACATCAAGCTCGTCGGCCTCTCGGCGCTTATGACCACCACGGTCGTCGCCATGGAGGAGACCATCAAGCTGCTCCATGCCGAGGTTCCGGGCGTCAAGATCATCGTAGGCGGCGCCGTGCTCACCCCCGAATACGCCAAGCAGATCGGCGCGGACTACTACGCCAAGGATGCCGCCGAAAGCGCGCGCATCGCCGAAGAGGTCTTTGGGCAGTAACACAACGGAAACAACCGAGCACCAAAACGTGCCGCATGTGCCACTTGGCACGTGCGGCACGTTAGAATAGACAAGACTATGCTCGTTTTGGCAGATAGGAGTGCAAGGATGGCGATCACGCCCGCAGAAATCGCGGAAACCCGCGGCATGGTTGAGGAGCAGAACCTCGACATCAGGACCATCACCATGGGTGTTTCGCTCATGGGTTGCGGTGACGAGAACCTCGACCGCATGTGCACGAAGATCTACGACCACGTGACGCACACGGCTGAGCACCTGGTCGAGACCGCCGAGAACCTCGAGCGCGAGTACGGTATCCCCATCGTCAACAAGCGCGTTTCCGTCACCCCGGTGGCACAGATCGCCGCGTGCTGCAAGGATGAGGACCTCACCCCCATCGCGCATGCCCTCGACCGCGCGGCCGAGACGCTCGGCATCGATTACCTGGGCGGTTTCTCCGCACTCGTCCAGAAGGGCATCGGCGACGCCGACCGCCGCGTCATCCAGTCCATCCCCCAGGCGCTTGCCACCACCAGCCGCGTCTGCTCCAGCGTCAACGTCGCCAGCCTGCGTGCCGGCATCAACATGGACGCCGTGCTCATGGCGGCTCAGACCATCATCGATGCCGCCAAGCTTACGGCAGACGAGGATTCCGTTGGCGCCTCCAAGTTTGTCTGCTTTGCCAACATGGTCGAGGACTCCCCGTTTATGGCGGGCGCCGTCCACGGCGGTGGCGAGGCCGACGCCGTCATCAACGTAGGCGTCTCGGGCCCCGGCGTTATGGCGGCAGCCCTGGAGACGCTGCCCGATTCCGCATCGATGATGGAAGTCGCCGAGAAGATTAAGCAGACCGCCTTTAAGATCACCCGTGCCGGCGAGCTCATGAGCCGCGAGGCCGCCCATCGCCTGGGTGTCGAGAAGGGCATTGTCGACCTGTCGCTGGCTCCCACGCCCGCCATCGGCGACTCCGTCGCGCGTATCCTCGAGATCATCGGCGTGGGCACCTGCGGTGGCCCCGGCACGACCTGCGCGCTCGCCATGCTCAACGATGCCGTCAAGAAGGGCGGCGTCATGGCCAGCTCCAGCGTGGGCGGTCTCTCGGGCGCCTTTATCCCCGTGTCCGAGGACGCCGGCATGATTGCTGCCGTCGAGGCCGGCGCACTTTCGCTCGAGAAGCTCGAGGCCATGACCTGCGTGTGCTCCGTTGGCCTGGACATGATCGCCATCCCCGGCGACACCCCAGTCGAGACCATCGCCGGCATCATCGCCGACGAGATGGCCATCGGCGTCATCAACAACAAGACCACGGCCGTGCGCGTGATTCCCGCTATCGGCAAGGGCGTGGGCGACTGCGTTGAGTACGGCGGTCTGTTCGGCCGTGCGCCCATCATGCCGGTGAACCCCAACGCCGGCACCGTGCTTGCCCACCGCGGTGGACGCTTCCCGGCGCCGCTGAACTCGCTGAAGAACTAGCTGAGGGGTTCGGGCGAGGAGCCCCGCCGCCGGGCGGCAGACATATAAGGTCGCCTGCTCGGACAGTCCTGACTCGCACGGAGAGCACATTTAGTGCTCTCCGGCTCGTGCGGAACTCGCGATCGACCTTATATGTCTGCCGCCCGGCGGCGGGGCTCCCGCACAACGGGACCTCGGTTGGGTTCTGTCCCGTTTGGCAGTCGCTTCGCTTCTGCCCGCCTTGGCTGTGAGGGCGGTTTGGCGTTGGAACGGTTCTTTCTGATATATGCTGGTTGCGGCTCTTCTTTTGGGAGGAGTCGCTTTTTTGTTGCTAGGAGGTTGGCCCGTGGTTGATGGGGATGCTCGCTCTGAGCTTCTTTCTGCTGATTGGAATGGCGAATGGATGCGTCTGCAGGCCGCTCGGCATCGGGCTGATGATTCTTTTGAGTGGGATAAGCGGGCTCGGCATTTTCGTCCACTGGAGACTGCCCCGTATGCTCGGGATTTTATAAAGCTGTTGGCGCTTGAGCCTGGTGAGTCGGTGCTCGATATGGGGTGTGGGGCTGGGTCGATTGCTATTCCGCTTGCTCAGGCTGGGCATCCTGTGATTGCAGCCGACTTCTCCCCCGCTATGTTGGGCACCCTTGATGCCGGCGTTGAGTATTACGGGCTCGAGGATCTTATTACACCGCTTGAGCTTGCTTGGGATGATGATTGGGATTTGGTTGGACCGGTCGCAAAAGCGGTGGATGTTGCCTTTGCCAGTCGCTCTGTCACCACGACCAACCTAAAAGGCGCACTTGCCAAGCTTGATCGAACGGCTCGTCGGCGTTGTGCCGTTACGATGGTCGCCAACTCGAGCCCGCGTTATGACCTGCACTTGATGAATGCCATCGGCGCCTCGGTTACCTGCAGCAATGGTTTTGTGTACGCCTTTAACATCCTTATTCAGATGGGTGCACTGCCACAGGTCACGTATTTTGAATCACCCCGCCGCGACACCTTCGATAGTCTCGAGGCAGGCGTGGCAGACTTTTCTCGCATGCTCGAGCACGGCAACGAGGACAAGATCGACCGCCTGCGCAACTATATCGCCCACCACATGATCGAGAACCCGCATGCCGGTGAGCCGGGATCCAAGGGCGTACCGCAGGGACGCTACATGCTCGACCACATCCGCAAAGTCCGATGGGCGTTTATCGCCTGGGGGCCGGTCTCCGTACCCCGCCCGTAGCCCATCTAAAGCTTGCATCGTCTTCCCGCCCGGCATCCGCATTCTTTGCGAACTGGGCAAACATGCCCCACACCGTGCCGTTCCTGCGCTATCGTGGGACAGCTCACGTAGATTAAGGCCCCATTGCGGGGCGCCCCATACATAGAAAGCGAGAACCCATGGCACTGACAGGAGCCCAGGTCAAGCAGCTTCGCAGCATGGCCCATCACCTCAACCCCGCCATCATCATCGGTAAGTCCGATGTCAACGAGGGCACCGTCGAGCAGACGGTCGCCTACCTGGAGAAGCACGAGCTCGTTAAGTGCTCCGTGCTGGACGGCTCCAGCCTTTCTGCCCGCGAGGCCGCCGAGGAGCTCGCCGAGCGCTGCCACGCCGACGTCGTTCAGGTTATCGGCCGCAAGTTCTCGCTGTATCGCGAGTCCTCGCGCAAGGATATCGAGAAGATCAAGCTCGTCTAAAACCGACTGGCCATACCGAGTAGCCTGCGGGCGTCCGAGTGATTCGGGCGCCCGTTTTTTATCGCTCGACAAGCACGCGCTTGAGCCTGCCTTCGACCAGGCGCTCATACAGGCGCCTTGTCTCGGGCTCGGGCACGCCTTGAACCTGCTCTCGCAGGTGGTGCATGTGACCGCTGTATAGCTCGACAACATCGCGGCGTCGTCCCGCCGCACCGTAAACGCGCATGGCACAGCGAACCATGTCCTCGCGCGCAGTCTCTTGGCGAAGCCCCGATTCAACGAGCCAAATTGCCGATTGCAGGTCATTTTCCTCGAGAGCGGCATTCGCTCCCCTAATCATGCAGTCGATGTACTTGGATTGCATAATGTGGCGCATGCGCGTAAAAAACGTGGGATTGCAACCGGTGGGAACATACAGCGGCCCCGCGTAGAGCTGCTCAACCTTAAGACAAAGCTCAACCAGGTGAGGGCCTCTCGCGCCCATACGGTTTCCCAGGATCTCGCGGCTCAGCTGGTCAAAGAGCCTTACATCGGTCTTAACGTAGTCGCCGTTGAGCCCTATGCACTCGTTTTGGATGAGCACGCACGACTTGCCATCCGGCGTTGGACCCAAAGCCGAGCGCAAGCGCGATACCGTCGAATACAGATTGTTGCGCGCCGCGCTAAACTCGGCATGGGGCCACAACTCCATGGCGATTGTCTCGCGGTCGACCATGGCATCCATGCCCAACGCGAGCCGCTCGGCAAGTGTTGCCGCCTTTTTGCGACGCCACATCTTATCCGTGATGGGAAAGCCGTCGCGCTCGGCGCGAAATGTGCCAAACATGCGCATCTCAATATGGCCGATCGTATCGACAGCCTCAACCTCGCCCGCCTGGAACAGGTGCTCGCTTTCGCCCTCAAAATCATCGCGTAGTGAATACCGCGACAGTTCACGCACCGGAAGCTTCTTGCGAATCCTGACGGCAGGCTCGCCCAGACAATGCATCGCAAGACGTGCGAACAGCCGATACGATGGGTCTAAAATCCCCGAGCGATTCATAGACATCCAAGCGGCAAGATCGCTATCGCGGCCCGCAGCGGCCAAATGCAGTGCCACGATCCAGGCTTCTGAGCCGCCGACCTGTGTCTTGCTAATATCGAGCAGTTCTGCCTCTTCGCGAACCGATACCAGCGACGTATTGCGCAGGTACGCCACGCGCTCAAGCAGCAACGCGTTTTCGCGCATGTACGCAATCGATTCGTCGGCGAGCTTGAGCACCTGAACCGCACGGAACTTCGCGTTGACCGGCCGCCCCTCCGCCAGCGATTGCCAACCCTCCAGCAATAACCCAAACAGCTGAATTTGATTGTCACGAACACGCACCGCAAAGCGGTCGAGCTCGCCAAACGCCACATCGTCGGTCACGGGCAAGCCCGCGAGCAGGCGCCGCGCCGCGAGCACCATACGCAGCCAAATGGATGGTGCCTTAAGCCCGCGGATATCGAGCGCCTCGAGTATCTGCGCCATCTTGTCATCGCGCTCGTCGGGTTTAGCAAACGAGCCGTCGAACAGCTCCACCAGCATATGGTCGGCCTGTATGAGAATCCCCGCGATGTCGAGCTCGCAATCATAAGCTTTGCACGCCTTGAGCTTCGCGAGAACATTGCCGTCTTCCGCTCGCTCGGTTAGGTGGCGCTTGACCTCGATATGCGCGGACAGCATGTCGAGCACCTCGCAGGATGTCTGTTCTTGCACAACAGGGTTGGCGGGAAGCCCCAGGTCATTGTCGCCGTAAAAGGCGATAGTAAGCGCCTGGGCTATTTTCCAGGTAGCGGGGTCGACCTCGCGGGCCGCCTGGTCACCCGCACGTTCGATAACGGACGCCATATACCTTGCCAGCTTTGTATTGCACACGCTGACAGCCGCCAGATACACGCCGAGTGCCTCGGCGGCTGTCGGCTCTTGCTCCTGCTTTTCCGCATTGATCATCGCCGATGCTGCACGGCAAATGTCCCCTCCATGCCCGGTCAGGGCAAGATCGGCCCCATACTGCCCGGCAAGCTCCAACACCACACGGCGGTCCAAGAACGCATCGGCCAGGTCCATGGCCAAATCGCATCGGGCCGCCTTTATCAAAATGCGAGCAGCCCGCGATACTAGTTCGGGACGGATCTCGGCAACAAGCTTTCGCAGCCTCAGGCGCGCGTTGTCCTTAGCGCCCAAACACCTAAAGGTGCGATCAGACGGATCCACGCCAAAAATCGGATAATCGCGCACAAAGATAGACTGGTCGACCATCGAAAGCCTCACACCGCACGCCTCTAGCTCCGCAATGCGGCCCTCGCCCATCAATACCATCAAGCAGGCAACGGTAAACAACAGGTTGTTCTCGAGCGATGCGAGATCGGCCAGCGCCGCACCGTACACGTTGACGATTTCGTTTTCGAGCAACCCGGCAACATCGCCCTGTCCATACATCCCCGTCTGCAAGGCAGATACCAGCTCTGGCACACCTTGCGTGAGCCGATAAAAATCGAGCGATGTGCTGATAGAGAACGCCGTGGCCCATGACGAATACTCATAGGCGTGCACCTTGAGCATCTGCGCATTGACTTTTACAGAATCGCCCAGCCCGTGGATAAGCAATCGGTTGGAGGGGCGGCAGGCAATAAAGACCCCCGTCCCCGTAGCACGTAAGCTGCGGATTCGATCGATGAGGTCCTCGGTTTCGTGCTGCTCGAGATTGGGCACGTTGTCGATCGCAACGAGCGAATGAGGTTTGTCCTTAAGCTCATCGGCGACAACCTCGAGCTGCATAAAGAGCTCGCGTCCAATCGCGCGGTCGGCCTCGATAATCCGAACCGGCCCTCGCGTGGGGTCCGATTTAACCTCCTGCACGTATTGCAGCAACACCGACGTCTTACCAAACCCATCGGGCGCGTAGAGCAAAACAATTCCCGCCTTGCGCCCTTTAACGATGAGCTCGTTCATCAAGCGATCGCGCCGCACCATATAGCCGCCGCCCGTCGGCATCAACTCGAGGTCGTCCGTATTGCCCAGATCGTTTACCATGCTTGCTCCTCAACTCGACCATATGGACACCGTAGCTGCAGGACCATATGAGCCGCCCCGTGAATAGCGCGACTTAGAGTTTTTAATTGTCTGCCGGTACGTGTTTGGCAAGTTTTTGTACAGCGAGGCCCGATGGTAACTTATCCCCCGACCAATAGGTCTTTGCGCAGGTCAATGCGCTTGCCAGCATGTCCCATCCCATTTGCAGTGTAGCGCAGTCGGCTATTTTTATTTGAGTTGCGCAACTCGCCTACTCCTCGCTACCGCCTGCGACTCTATGGTGGCAAATGTGCATAGAATCTGCTATAGAATGAATCACAAAAATTTAAAACCCTCCAGTCAAGCACGCGGCAAGGTTTCCGTCATGTATACGCCACGGCGTATGTCCACTAAAAAGGCCCCCGCAAAGCGAGGGCCTTTTGAGAAACTATGTAAGATCGCTTGATCGCGTTACTCGCAGAGCGAAAGAGCGGCCTCGTCAGCAACGACAACGCAGTTGGTGTGCAGCTGCAGGATCGAAGCCGGGCATTTGGGCGTAACCGGACCATAGCACATATCGTGCACGGCCTGAGCCTTGGCCTCGCCGTTGGCGACAACCAGGATCATGCGGGCATACATGATGGTCTGGGTGCCCATGGTGTAAGCCTGACGGGGCACGTCATCGATGCTGTCGAACAGGCGGCTGTTGGCCTGAATGGTGCTCTCGGTGAGGTCGACGCAGTGCGTACCCTTGGAGAAGTGGTCATCGGGCTCGTTAAAGCCGATGTGACCGTTGTTGCCAATGCCGAGCAGCTGCAGATCCGGGTAACCGGCGGCAGCGACGATCTTGTCGTACTCGGAGCAGGCAGCGGCGGCATCGGGGTTGGAGCCATCGGGCACGTGCGTGTTGTTCAGATCGATATTGATGTGATCGAAGAAGTTCTCGCGCATAAAGTAGTGATAGCTCTGGGGATCGTCGTGCGAAAGACCACGATACTCGTCCAGGTTATAAGTGCTGACCTCGGCGAAGTCGACGTCGCCCTTCTCGTACCAAGCGGCGAGCTGCTTGTAGGCGCCAATCGGGGTGGAGCCGGTGGCAAGACCCAGCACGCAATCGGGCTTGAGGATAACCTGGGCCGAGATGATATTAGCGGCCTTGCGGCTCATATCCTCGTAGTCTTTAGCTTTAATGATTTTCATTACGCGTCCTTTCTCGTACAAGAGAGGCAAGGCTCCCCTTACAAGCACTTGCCCGCGGCCCGCGTCGGCCGCAACC
>JAXJCX010000153.1:0-7298 GCA_036302225.1 Collinsella sp. | reverse complement strand
TAAAAACCGCTATAGTACAGTACCTAACCGTGTAATCGTTTCGACGAGGGGATATTAGAGGCATGAACGCTTCATCGCTTTCCTTCCAAGACATCATCCTGCGCCTCCAGCAGTACTGGGGCGAGCAGGGCTGCGTCATTATGCAGCCCTATGACTCCGAGGTCGGTGCCGGTACCTTCCACACCGCGACCACGTTGCGCTCGCTCGGTCCCGCCGAGTGGCGCACCTGCTACGCTCAGCCCTGCCGCCGTCCTGCCGACGGCCGCTATGGCGAGAACCCCAACCGCATGCAGCACTACTATCAGTTCCAGGTGCTCATCAAGCCGTCGCCGGTCAACGCCCAGGAGCTTTACCTGGGGTCTCTTGCCGCTATCGGCCTGGACCCCAACGACCATGACGTCCGTTTTGTCGAGGATGACTGGGAGAGCCCGACCCTGGGCGCCTGGGGCCTTGGCTGGGAGGTCTGGCTCAACGGCATGGAGGTCACGCAGTTTACGTACTTCCAGCAGGTGGGCGGAATCGAGGTCGACCCCGTGCCCGTCGAGATCACCTATGGCCTGGAGCGTATCGCCATGTACGCCCAGGGCGTCAACTCGGTCTACGACCTGGTGTGGAGCTACCTGCCCGACGGCACGCCCATGACCTACGGCGACGTGTTCCTGGAGAACGAGCGCGAGTTCAGCGCTTACAACTTTGAGGTCGCCAACGTCGAGATGATGCGTCAGAAGTTTGACGACTACGAGGCCGAGTGCCACTCCTGCCTGGAGCGCAAGCTGCCGCTGCCCGCATACGACTGCGTCATGAAGTGCAGCCACGCCTTCAACCTGCTCGACGCCCGTGGCGCCCTTTCCGCGGTCGAGCGTGCCAACTACATCTTGCGCGTCCGCGCCGTCGCCAAGGCGTGCTGCGAGGCCTATATGGCCGAGGTCGCCGGAGTCAACGAGAATGCCGACCAGGAAGGCGAGGTGGCGTAAGTCATGGCAGACGCTAAGGATTTCCTGTTTGAGATCGGTACGGAGGAAATGCCCTCCGCACCGCTGAACAATGCCGTCAAGCAGCTTGGCACCATGATTGCCAAGGGCCTCGACGAGGCCGGTCTGGCGCATGGCGAGGTCCGCGTGATCTCGAGCCCGCGTCGTCTGGCCGCGCTTGTGGCCAACGTCGCCACCGCGACCGATGAGGTTCATGAGGTCAAGCGCGGCCCCGCGGCAAACATTGCCTTTGATGCCGACGGCAACGTCACCAAGGCCGCTCAGGGCTTTGCCCGCAAGTGCGGTGTGGCTGCCGAGGATCTGGTTCGACGCGAGGACACCGACGGCCGTGAGTACGTCTTTGCCGAGAAGAACATTCCTTCCGCCCCGGCTACGCCGATCCTTACGGCCCTGTGCGAGAAGACCATCGCCGGCCTGCAGTGGCCCAACTACCGCAGCCAGCGCTGGGGCCACGAGCACGCTACGTTTGTTCGTCCGGTCCGTTGGATCTGCTGCCTTTTGGGCGAG
The DNA here is from genome assembly GCA_036302225.1 of Collinsella sp. Lineage (GTDB taxonomy): Bacteria > Actinomycetota > Coriobacteriia > Coriobacteriales > Coriobacteriaceae > Collinsella. Next base: position 5,799 of record JAXJCX010000153.1, on the reverse strand, counting down.
GATGTCGTGCCCGTGTCGTTTGCCGACGTGACGAGTGGCAACACCACGCGCGGTCATCGCGTTCTGGGCCCTGGTGACCATGTGGTCGCCAGCCCCGCCGTCTACGAGCAGGTGCTCGAGGATGCCGGCGTGCTCTCTGCCGAGCGTCGCCGCGAGGCCATCCTTGCCGGTATCGCCGAGGTCGAGGCCGCTCGCCCCGGCTGCCATGTCGACACGCCCAAGAAGGTCTTTGAGGAGGTCATCAACCTCTGCGAGTGGCCGACGGTGCTTGTCGGTACCTTCGATGAGGAGTTCCTCAAGGTCCCGCACGAGATCATCTGCGAGTCCATGCTCACCAACCAGCGCTACTTCCCGATCTACAACGGCGAGGGCAAGCTCACGCGTGAGTTCGTGGTCGTTTCCAACAGCAAGCCCGGTAATGCCGAGCGCGTGATCGACGGCAACGAGCGCGTCGTGCGCGCCCGTCTGGACGACGCCAAGTTCTTCTATGAGGAGGACCTGAAGATCTCCCTTGACGAGTTCCGCGAGCGTCTGGCCAAGGTCGCCTTCCAGGAGAAGCTCGGTAGCGTGCTCGCCAAGTCCGAGCGTATTGAGCAGCTCGCGCTCGCCATCGCCCGCGAGGCTCACCTGGGTGCCCATCTGGCCGCCGATGCGGCTCGCGCCGCTCACCTGTGCAAGGCCGACCTGGTTTCCAACGCCGTCGTCGAGTTCACGAGCCAGCAGGGCGTGATGGGCGGTTACTATGCCTGCGCGATGGGGGAGAACGACGAGGTCGCCCACGCCATTCGCGATCATTATCGCCCTCGCTTTGCCGGCGATGAGCTGCCCGAGGGCACCGCTGGCTGCATCGTGGCCTGCGCCGACAAGCTCGATACCATTGCCGGTATCTTTGCCATCGGCGAGCCCCCGACCGGCTCTTCCGACCCGTACGCGCTGCGTCGTGCCGCCATCGGCATCATCAACATCCTGCGCGACCGTCTGCCGATCGACCCCACGTCGCTCATCGACTTTGCGCTCCAGCTCTATAGCGAGCAGGGCATTGAGTTCGACGCCGCCGAGGTCGCCCAGCAGGTCCGTGACTTCTTCCACGGCCGCCTGGTGAGCATGGCCCGCGACGAGAAGATTCCGGCCGATACCGTTGCCGCCGTCTCTGCGGTGCACATCATCGCCCCGTCCGTCTTCTTCGCCCGCTGCGCCGCGCTCGACGAGGCCCGCAAGAACGATGCCGAGACCTTCGATAACCTGGCTACCGCCTATGCCCGCGCCGCGCACATCTCCAAGCCCGAGCTGGGTGCGGAGTACGACCGCAGCCTGATGGGCGAGGCCGAGCTCGCGCTTGCCGATGCCTCCGAGGCTGCTCAGACCGCTGTTGATGCCGCCCTTGCTGCCGAGGATTACCCGTCCGCATTTGCCGCTCTTGCCGCCCTGCGTGCCCCCATCGACCGCTTCTTCGACGAAGTCATGGTCATGGACAAGGACGAGCAGCTTCGCGATAATCGCCTTAAGCTGCTCAACCGCTTCGAGGCCGTTTTCTCCGGCATCGCCAACATCGGTGAGCTTGCCCGCAAAAAGTAAGCCAGCCTGCGCATAAGCGCAAAAGGAGCCCCGCATGGATTGCCCGGTCACCGCTCGTCCCACCGTTATCGTTATCTCCGACTCGCTCGGTGATACCGCTTGTGAGGTGGTGCTTGCGGCGTCCGGGCAATTTGATGAAGGGGCTTTTCATCTTTTGCGCCTGCCCAAGGTGAACTCGGTGGAGCAGGTCAAGTCGTTTGTGGGCCCGCGTGTCGATGCGGGCCATCGCGATATTGCCGTGTTTCATACCATTGTCGATCCGGCGCTTCGCGCCCGCGTGCTCGATTACCTGGGCATGCTGCATATTCGCTCGGTCGACCTGATTGGCCCGACGCTTGCCGTGTTGTCGTCGCTCATCGGTGTGCCGCCCAAAGGCGTTGCGGGCGTGATTCACAAGACCGATGACCGGTATTTCCATCGTATCGAGGCCATGGAGTATTTCGTTGAGCATGATGACGGGCGTGGCTGCGACGATCTATCGGGTGCCGATATCGTGCTGCTGGGCGTATCCCGCACGTCCAAGACGCCGCTGTCGATGTATTTGGCCTATCAGGGCTACAAGGTTGCCAATGTTCCGTTGGCCCATGGCATGAAGCCGCCGAAGTCTATTTACGAGATTGACCCGATGCGGTTGTTCGGCCTGATTTCGACCGTCGACGTCATCTCCGAGATTCGCGATAGCCGCTTGAGCGATGACTATGCTCGCGCCGTCGCAGGCTCCTATGCTGAGCCCGAGAGCGTGCGCAGCGAGCTCGAGGACGCCCGTGCCCTCATGAGGCGCCTGGGCTGCTTTGTGGTGCGTACCGACGGCAAGGCGATCGAGGAGAGCGCCTCCGAGATCATCAGTCACTTGGAGGAAATCCAAGAAGCCCGTGCCCTCCGCGCCGCCCGCCGAGCTCAACAGCAGTAGTCCTTCCTGGGATGATTTTTCTGGGACGGGGATTAAAAAATCATTAGGTACACAATGATTTTTTAATCCCCGTCCCAGAAAAATCATCCCAGATGACAAGGTAGCTAAAATTGTCCCGTCTCAAATTGACTAGTTTTGATAAAGCGATTTAGCAATTTCTAATCCTTTTGACCTGCAACTCTCTTGCATTGGTATCTTCATAAGGTAACCACCTTTACCTACCGTTTACCGCCGCATTTACCACGTTTACCAAACCGCGCATCCTCTTCTCATGTCGGCATAAAGCCCGCCGTATAGTTCCCTCACGGCCCGTAACCGGCGGGTCGATTCGTCACCACGGTCGTGCGCGAGAGCGTATGGAAGGGGAAGTATCGTGAGCGATTGCAAGAGGGTTTACCGTTTTGGGACCGACGCCCAGGGCGCCTGTGTCACTGAGGGCGACAAGTCCATGAACTTCGTGCTTGGCGGCAAGGGCGCAAACCTTGCCGAGATGAGCCGTATCGGCCTGCCGGTTCCCGGTGGCTTTACCATTACCTGCCAGACCTGTGTCGAGTACTCTGGTGCCGGCAACGTGTGGCCCGAAGGCGCACTCGATGAGATCGTTGCCGCCGAGGCCGACCTCGAGGCCCGCTGCGGCAAAAAGCTCGGCGACGCCTCCGATCCGCTGCTCGTGTCGGTTCGCTCGGGTGCTCCGTTCTCCATGCCCGGCATGATGGACACGGTCCTCAACCTGGGCCTCAACGACGACTCGGTTCAGGGCCTTATCGCCCAGACGCAAAATCCGCGTTTTGCCTGGGATAGCTACCGCCGCTTTATCCAGATGTTCTCCAACGTCGTTATGGGTGTTGACGCAGACCTGTTCGAGAACGCCCTGACCCAGGCACGCCTGGTCGCCGGCGTTCGCGTCGATTCCGAGCTTTCGGCTGAGGACCTGCAGGAACTCGTCGAGACCTTTAAGGGCATCTTCTCCGAGAACGTTGAGGCTGCCCTGTATCCCGAGCTCGAGGTCGTCGATGGCAAGCCCGTCTTCCCACATGATCCTGAGCTTCAGTTGCGCCTTGCCATTCAGGCCGTCTTTGGCAGCTGGATGAATGAGCGCGCCTGCATCTACCGCAAGCAGCACGGTATTTCTGACGAGCTCGGCACCGCCGTCAACGTTCAGACCATGGCCTTTGGCAACAAGGGCGAGACCTCGGCGACCGGCGTCGCCTTTACGCGCAACCCGGCCGACGGCACCAAGGAGTTCTACGGTGACTTTTTGGTTAATGCCCAGGGCGAGGACGTTGTCGCCGGCATCCGCAACACCGAGCCCATCGCTGACCTCAAGACCACCCCGGGCCTCGAGTCTGCAGGTGAGGAGCTCGAGCGCGTGTTCCTGACGCTCGAGGATCACTATCGCGATATGTGCGATATCGAGTTCACCATCGAGCAGGGCAAGCTCTGGATGCTCCAGACCCGCGTGGGCAAGCGCACCGCCACCGCCGCCCTGCGCATCGCCATCGAAATGGTCGAGGAGGGCCTGATCACCCGCGAGGAGGCCGTGAGCCGCATCGACCCTGCACAGCTCGACCAGCTCCTGCACCCGCAGTTCGATGCCTCCAAGAAGTACGAGGCTCTGACCAGCGGTCTTAACGCCAGCCCCGGGGCCGCTGTGGGCGAAGTCGTGTTCTCGAGCGACGATGCCGTCGCGCGCGCCAACGAGGGCCACAAGGTCATTCTGGTTCGCTGGGAGACCAACCCCGATGACCTGAAGGGCATGGTCGCCGCCGAGGGCATCCTGACCAGCCACGGTGGCAAGACGAGCCATGCCGCCGTTATCGCTCGCGGTATGGGCACGCCTTGCGTCTGCGGCGTCGAGCGCTTCCACATCGACGCGGCTGAGAAGGTCGTGCGCATCGAAGGCAGCGATCGCGTGCTGCACGAGGGCGATGTCATCTCCATCGACGGCACCCAGGGTATCGTCGTCGATGGCGCTGTCGATTTGGTCTCCGCTGAGCTCACCGGTGACCTGGACACCATCCTGTCCTGGGCCGACGAGATCCGCCTGGACGAGACTTACGGTCACGCCAACCATGTGCGCGTCAACGCCGACAACCCCGAGGATGCCGAGCTCGCGCTTGAGTTTGGCGCCGAGGCCATCGGCCTGTGCCGCACCGAGCATATGTTCCTGGGCGATCGTAAGAATATTATCCAGAGCTTCATCCTGTCCGATGATGAGGCCGTGAAGCAGCAGGCCCTAGCCGACCTGCTCAAGGTTCAGACCGAAGACTTCCTGGCGATGTTCAAGACCATGTCCGGTCGCGATGTGGTCGTTCGCCTGCTTGATCCGCCGCTCCATGAGTTCCTGGATAATCCACGCGAGCTCGAGGTCGCCATCACCAAGAAGGAAGCCGCTGGCGCCAACGAGGAAGAGCTTGCCGCTCTGCGCACCCGCCTGCGTCGTATCGACGGCATGGTCGAGTCCAACCCGATGCTCGGCCTGCGCGGTGTGCGCCTGTCCGTCGTCTTCAGCGATCTGCCACTCATGCAGGTTCGCGCCGTGGCCACGGCTGCTGCCCGCCTTATCAAGGAGGGCGTCGACCCGCGCCCCGAGATCATGGTTCCGCTCGTTTCCATTACGGCCGAGCACGTCCAGACCCGCGAGGTCATCGAGCGCGTGATCGCCAAGGTTTCCGCCGAGGAGGGCGTCGAGCTCAATATTCCCGTGGGCACGATGCTCGAGCTGCCACGCGCCTGCATGGTCGCCGACGAGATCGCCCATCATGCCGACTTCTTCTGCTGTGGCACCAACGACCTCACCCAGACGACCTTCGGCTTCTCTCGTGACGATGCCGAGGCCAAGTTCATCCCCCTGTACATGCACAAGAAGATCTTGAAGGACAACCCCTTCGAGACCATCGACACGGCGGTACTCGAGCTGGTGCGCATGGCCGTCGAGAAGGGTCGCACCACCAACCCCGACATGCACTTTGGCGTGTGCGGCGAGCACGGCGGCGACCCCAAGTCCATCAAGGCCCTGTTTAACGTGGCCGATGTGGACTACGTGTCCTGCTCGCCCTATCGCGTGCCCCTCGCGCGTCTGGCTGCCGCTCAGGCCAAGCTCGAGGCGAAGCGTTCCGCCTAACGTTTTGGGTTTGGGCGCCTAGCGTAGCCCCCTTCCCGCCGCCGTCTCATTCGTGAGGCGGGCGGTTATCATGTGCGGGTTTTGTCTTTTTGTCTGCGTAAAAAATTGTTCTTGCAGCAGAAACCCGCGCGTGTATACTCGAATACGTTTGTTCAACTACGTGCCGGCCAAGGTGGTACGGCACCTCTAG
>JAXJCX010000152.1:0-6939 GCA_036302225.1 Collinsella sp. | reverse complement strand
CCCACTCCTCGGGCGTCATATCGATAATGTCGCCATTGGAGAACTGGCCGATCGGCTCAAGCAGGCTCGCGGTATCAAAGGTACCGATATACAGCTTGCCGTCGAACTTCTGCATGCGCCAAATGTACTGGTTCTCGTTTCGGCCAAAGCCCGAAGTCAGGCCGGAAATACCGCCATCGGGGAACATGTCGGTGCGATCGCCAACGACGAGCTCCATGTTCTCGTCCTTGTCCATGCGATAGATGTTGACCGACTGCTCAAGATTGGCATTCACAAACGAGCAGTCAACGCCGCCCATGCTGCTCTTGCCGCCCTCTTCGGTGTTTGATTTGTTGAACAGGATGCGCTCGAGAGCAATCTCCTCGTCGTTGTATTCACCGATATAGAGGTAGTCGTTGTAGACGATGAGGTTGGCAGCGCCAGAACGGGTACGGGCAGGATCGATGCCAAAGCAGTACCTTGCACCGTCCGCCTCCTGGTCGCCGACAATCGGAGTCCACGTATAGCTGCCGTCGGCGTTCTTGTCGCCACGGACCATGGCAAACGACTGCATGGAATTATCATCGGGAGCGTTCTCGGGCGTACCGGTGCAGATGGTCGCATAGAGATGGCCATTGTACGAGACCATATCCCAAATGGCACCGCCGTAGATGCTGTCCTGATAGCGAATCGCCGGATAGCCAAACAGCGTGCCCGAGTTGGCAATCTCGGTGAAGCTGTCCTGGCCCTTCGACGGGTCAGACGACGTCAGAATTGTCGACACAAAGTTACCGGCCGCGTCTTTACCCACATTACTGATGACGAGCTGGCCATCATGGACACACATGCCGCGGATACCGGTAGAAATGCCCTGCTTGTAGGCATCGCGGTAATCGTCCGCGCTCGAAAGGCCCTGATAGACAACTTTCCAATCATCCGTCTTAGGATCGATCTCGTATACAGCAGGCAGGCCGCCTTTGCCGTCATTGGTCCTGACGCTGCCGCAGAAATAGAGCTTACCCTTATAGCTCACGGCATTGCGGAACAAAGGAGCGACGCCGTTGAGCGATTCAGAGAGTAGCAGCTTGGTCTCACCGGTCTTGGTATTGATCTTGACCAAGATGCCGCCGCTGTCCTTGTCGGCCGTGCCGTCCTCCTTCTGCTGTCCATAGAAGAAGGTACCGTTAAACATGGCCTCCAGCGTCAGGCGCATGGTTTCGACATCAAAGGAATCACCCAGCGTGCTGTTCATGAGCGTCAGCGTGTTGCCCATCGCCGCATAGCAGGTGCCCACATAAAGCCAGTCACCATAGCTCGCAGCCGCCCAAGTGTAGCTCTGGCCGCGATCGCCTTCGTTGTTGGCCGTATTACCATCGGCGCCCGGAACGGCAACGGCACCGTTACCCTGGTAGTCGACGATGCCATCCGGCTGCGACGTTCCTACCGTAGGATGCGAGAGCTTCTCAAAGGAATACCCATTTCCCGCATTGTAGGTAACGGCACCCGATGCGTCTTCGGCGTGCGCCGGCAGCGGCGATACCAAGATAGCGGCAAGCGCTGCCACCAAGCCAAGTGTTCCCACTCGTCTCATAAGGTTATAGCCTCCCCTGTCCTAAAGCCCAGTTTTAGCATTCTTCATTTCTGTCCACGGTTAATTGCAATCTGAGCACAGCAATAATCAGTGTATAAATATACACCTGTAATTTTTTGGACGGGTTCATAGATGCTCGATTGGTAGCGAATTCCGCGCAAACCGTCACCAAACTCCACTTTTGCCGCATCTAAAGGTTATTTTTGCGCAAATTTTTGGATGCCGATAGTCACAATGGGCAGGAGGCTGGTACCCACCGGAGAGGGCAACGCCTACATTTTCATAACGTAATAGCCCGCACCCCTCACTGCCGTCTCGAGTGTGTCGCGATCAACCGGGCGCTTCGAGCGCACGCGTGCCGTGTGGTCCGCGTACGTTACCGTAGCCCACACGCCATCAAGCGCATTGAGGGCATTCGTCACATTCCGGGCGCAGCCGTCGCAACTCATGCCGCCGATAAGGAGTTCCTCACGATAGGGGTAGTGGGACTCGTCGGTGTCTGCCACCACAACCTTTTTGGCCTTCTTGCCGCTCGCACCATCGCTGCAGCAACTCTTCCCGTGTGTCGAAGCGGCAATGCGACGCAGTCCAAAAAACATGCCGACGGCAATGACGGCCAGCACGATGAGATTTGCAGGGTTGAGCAAGTCACTCATGCGCTCCCCTTTCAAGTAGCCCTATCTAGATACCCCCATGGGGTGTCCCCATCTTAACCCAAAATCATGTCCGTTCGGTCAATTAGTTTCCCTCTTCAAACTTTTTAGTTGACCAAGGCTTACTTTCGTGTATAAGTTTTCCTAGGCTAACAGTTTAGATCCGTAAGGAGCGTCGTGACTCGAACCATAGACATCCCAACGTTTCAGGCGGCAGTCGTGCGCAACTGCTCCCCCACGCTCGCGGGCATCAAACCGGCATCGCTCTTTACCTATCCAGGAGTCTATGTCGATCAAGACGGCTCAAGCGTAACTGCGGCGATCGAGGATCGCCGAGCACGCCTGCTCAACGTTATCGCCCGGTGCAACCGCGAGCTTAATCCGTTCGGCATCCATCTGAGCGTTTTGGTCTGGCGCCCCTGCGGGGCGCTCGTATACGCATATCGGCCCAATAGCCTCGCCACTTACCTTGCTGACCCGCGCGCCAAAACGGCACTCGCCAAGGAGGGCTACGACACCGGCAACCTCTCGGCATGTCTTGTGCACCTGGCATCGCACATCACGCTCGCAAGCAATAACGCCGCGGAATGCGCCTGCGGCCAGACTCAATGCGCACTGGATCAGCAAGTCTGCTGCAACAACGACTGCGCCTGCGAATTTCCACACGAGATTGGCTACTTCCTGGGGTACCCCTGCGACGACGTATACGAGTTCATCGCCCAGCGTGGCGAGAACTACAAGATCTTTGGAGCCTGGAAGGTCTATACGAATGTCGAGCAGGCGCTTGCGACGTTTGATGCGTACCGTGCCTGCACCCAACACCTCACCTTTATCTATCAGCAGGGCTGCAGCTTGGCGCAACTTGCCCAGGCGACCCGATAGAACGTACAAACCGCGGCCGCACGCCGCACAACCGAAAGGACTCAACATGAGCAAGATCGCCGTCGTCTACTGGAGCGGCACGGGCAACACCGAGGCCATGGCAAACTTTGTCGCCGAAGGCACCACGTCCGCGGACGCCGAGGCCGAAGTCATCCCCTGCGCTGACTTCTCTGCCGACAAGGCCGCCGACTATGATGCCTTCGCCTTCGGTTGCCCCGCCATGGGCTCCGAGGAGCTTGAATACGATGAGTTCCAACCGATGTGGGACGAAGTCAAGGAGACCCTCGGCGACAAGAAGGTCGTCCTCTTTGGCTCTTATTCGTGGGCCGAAGGCGAATGGATGGACAATTGGAAGGCGGACGCCGACGAGGCAGGCGTCAACGTGGTCGACTCCGTCATCTGTTACGACGCCCCCGACGATGAGGGCGAGGCGGCCTGCCGCGCCCTTGGAGCCGAGCTCGCCTAGCGGCAATGAGCTCCGCCCGTAACGCGCTCTGCGCCAAAACACATTCGCGTCCCAACAAAAACGGGAGCCGGATCACATCCAGCTCCCGTTTTCTGCTATGTCAGTCATATAAAGCAGCTATGAGATATTGCCCAAAAACGCCTTGGTGCGCTCGCTCTTGGGATGGTCGAAGACCTCGCTCGGCGTGCCCTCTTCCACGATAACGCCGCCGTCCATAAAGACGACGCGGTCGGCGACGTCGCGGGCAAAGCCCATCTCGTGCGTCACCACGATCATGGTCATACCGTCATGCGCAAGATCGCGCATGACGCCCAATACATCGCGGACAAGCTCAGGATCGAGCGCCGACGTGGCCTCGTCAAAGAGCATGACGTGAGGGTTCATCGACAAGGCGCGGGCGATGGCCACGCGCTGCTGCTGACCGCCCGAAAGCTGGCTCGGCATAAAGTCGATACGCTCGGCAAGACCGACCTTGGTCAGCTCCTCGACGGCAATCTTTTCGGCCTCTTCCTTGCTGCGCTTGAGCACCTTTTGCTGCGCGAGCATGACGTTCTTTTTGACTGACAGGTGCGGGAACAGGTTGAACTGCTGAAAGACCATGCCCAAGTGCGTGCGCACTTTGTTGAGGTCGACACCCTTGGCGCACACATCCACACCCTCAACGATGATCGAGCCGCTCGTGGGATGCTCCAGACGATTGATGCAGCGAAGCATCGTCGACTTGCCCGAGCCCGAAGGACCCAGGACTACGACGACCTCGCCCTTGTGCACATCCAGATCGATATCGCGCAGGACCACGTTATCGCCAAAGGCCTTCTGGAGATTCTTGATGCTGACGACGACCTCGTTCGAGTTATTGGTTTCGCTCATAATAGAACCTCCTTACAGACCAGCGATATGGTCGGCGGGCGTCGCGACAACCTGTCCGGCGCTCTTGGTGGGACGCTTCTTTTTGGTTTCGGCCGTGCCCAAAAGCCTCGCCTCAAGACCGCTCACCAAGCGTGCAAGCGGCAGGGTGATGACCAGATAGAACAGGGCGGCAACCACATACGGCGTAATGGAACCCGTCGTGGCCACGATGGTGCGGGCGTTCATGACGATCTCGACCACGCCCACGGCGGCGAGCAGCGACGTATCCTTGTAGAGCAGGATAAACTCGCTGGTCAGCGTAGGCAGGACATTGCGGAACGTCTGCGGAATCATAACGTAGAGCAGCGTCTGGAAGGCATTCATACCCAGCGAACGAGCGGCCTCGTTCTGGCCCTTGGGGATCGATTGAATACCGGCACGGAAAATCTCGCACAGATACGCAGACGAGTTCATGGCCATGACGATAACGCCCAAGACATAGTCGTCCACCTTGACGCCGGCAAGCGGCAGGCCAAAGAATGCAATATAGATCTGCAGGAACGCCGGCGTACCGCGGATGACATTCACGTAGATGCCGGCAAGGCAACGCAGGATGCGCGATTTGGATATGCGCATAAGCGACAGGGCAAAGCCAAAGGGGATCGCCAGCGGAAACGCCACAAGCACGATCGAAAGCGACATGAGGAAGCCCTTGAAGACGATCGGCAGGCTCTGGACCAAAATGACCGGGTTCAGGAACAGACGCAGGAACATATTGGAGTTCCACGCCTCGACCCACGGCTGCTCCTTAAGGTCGGCCAGGAAGTTATCGAATGCCGTCACGCCCTTAATCTCGACGGAAGGAATCTTGGAGATCTTCTTGGTCGAGCCATCGGCCAAAGTGCAGGTGCCGCTAAAGGCCTCATCGCCGCCCTCGACGGGGAAGGTCACGCCGTAAACCTCGACGCGGAAATAGCCGCCGGCAGGCGCCGTCTCACCAAAGTCAATCTTGAGCGTCTGACCGTCAGCCTTGCACGTGGGCTTCATGGGCGTACGATCCATGAGGTCCTCGCCCGAGAGCATCGTCAATCGAGTGTCATCGGTACCAAACGTCGTACCGTCGACAAACGTCAGCGAAAGACCGCTCAGCTCCTCGTCGGCATCGGCCTGAACTTCCCAAGTGATGCGCGTCTCGGTGCCGCCGACCACATCGCTACCCGAACCGGTATTGGGTCGGGCGGTAATCTTTGCGGTCTCAAGCGCCTGGGCGGTCGTGGGCACGCAGGCCCCCACGCATACCAGGGCGAGCGCCACAGCCAGGGCACAGGCCAGCTTTTGGAGCATCGAGGGCAGTGGAAAACGCTGCTCCGCGGCCCCTTTGTTCAGTCGAGACAAGGTGGCTCCTATCGTAGAAGTTGCCGGCAAAACGAGACGGAAACGCTCTCCGTCAAGAGAAGCGCAAAGGCCCTTTCCGCCAAAACGAAAAGGGCCCGCGCGCAATCGAGTAGTTATTTTACTTGATATTGTACTTAGCCATGAGGGCGTCGACGGTACCGTCGTCGGTCAGGTCCTTGATGGCCTGGTTGATGTCTTCCTTGAGCTTGGTGTTACCCTGGTTGATGGCGATGGCGTACTCCTCGCCGGTGCTGATCTGCTTGATGGTCTGGCAGGTGTTGAACTGCTCGGCGGTCAGCTGGCTGGCAACGGAGCGGTTGGTGACTACGGCGTCGCCCTTATCGGACTGCAAGGCACTGAAGCACTCGGTGGCGTCCTTGTAGGGGACGATCTTGGCCTTGGGGAAGTTCTCCTGGGCAAAGGCCTCGGCGGTCGAGCCAGACTGGACGATGATGGTAGCGTCGGCGTTGTTGAGCTTCTCGCTGTAGTTGTCGGCCGTGATGTCGGTGTTATCGACCTTGGTCACGATAGCCTGATCGTCCATGTAGTAGGAATCAGAGAAAGTGACTTCCTTCTCACGCTCGGGCGTGTCGGTGATAGCCGCGATGGAGACGTCATACTTGGCGCCCGAAGCGACACCCGGAACCAGCGTGTCAAAGTCATTGTTGACATACTCGACATCCAGGCCCAGCTTGTCGCCGATAGCCTTGATGAGCTCAAGGTCAAAGCCCTGATAATCGCCGTTGTCATCTTTGTACTCAAACGGAGCGTACTCGGCAGAGGTGCCGACGGTCAGCGTGCCGTCCTTGACGAGCGCGTACTCCTTGGAGCCGTCGACCTTCTCGACCTTAGCGTCGTCAGAGCTGCTGGGACCGGCATCAGAACCAGAGGTGGCGTTGGACGAACCGCAGCCCGTCAGAGCAAGGGCGAGCGCCATGGCACCCGTGGCGGCAAATGCGCCAAGCTTCTTCAGCTTCATAATGAGTCTCCTTCCGGTGACCTCGTTTGATTCAGAGGTCTGCAAAAACTGTTGGCTATTATGCACCCGGAATTACGAATCTGCAATGAGAAAACTGATTGAAACAAACCCATAACGTGAATGGAATACTCTACTTTGTGACAGT
>JAXJCX010000151.1:0-1980 GCA_036302225.1 Collinsella sp. | reverse complement strand
GAACCGCAAGCTCGACGAGCGCGTCCGCGCCTTCCTGACCCGCGGCGTGACCGGCGACACCGACATCAACATCATCGATACCGCCGAGTTCGCGATCCCCGGCCTTGACGACGAGTTCCGCGTCATCGTCTCCCCGTGGATTCTGACGGTGCTCGTGACCGACCGCCTGGCTCGCTACTACGAGACGGTCACCAAGCACAACCTCAAGTATCGTCGCTACTATCACCAGTTCGACTACTAAAGAAAACGGGTGCGGGAACGTGCCGGGCTATTGAGAGGAACACAGAATGAGACAGTACATCATCGCCAGCCATGCGCACTTCGCCACCGGCATCAAGGAGAGCGTCGAGCTGCTCTCGGGCGCTCGCGACAACGTCCACGATCTTTCGATGTTCGTCGATGGCCGCATGGACGTGGCCGAGGAGGCCCAAAAACTGCTGGCAGGCATGTCTGCCGACGATGATGTCGTTGTCTGCACCGACCTCTTTGGCGGTAGCGTTAACAACGAGTTCACCAAGATCGTCCAGACGCGTCCCCGCACGTACCTCGTTACCAACATGAACCTTCCTCTGCTCATCCAGCTGCTGTTCTCTGACGAGTCGGCGCCGGTTGAGGAGACGATTCGCGCCATCGTCGCTGCGGACGATACGCGCGTGAAGTTTGTCAACGATCTTTTGGTCGATGACGAGGAGGAGGAAGAGTTCTAATCCGCAGCACCTACTGACACGCCGTATGACGGCACAAGACCTTTGGGGGGTCACATTATGATTCAGCTACTTCGCGTTGACCATCGCCTGCTTCATGGCCAGGTCGCAGTTTCCTGGGTTCAGGGCCTTGGCTCCAACTGCATCTTCTGCGTGGGCGATAAGGTCGCTAACGACCCGGTGTGGAAGACGACGCTCAAGATGGGCAAGCCTGCCGGCTGCAAGCTCGTCATCAAAGATATGGAGCATGCAATCGAAGCTATCAACTCGGGCGTGACCGACAAGTACAAGATGATCATCTGCGTCGCCACTATCGCTGAGGCAAAGCAGCTTGTTGAGGGCTGCCCGCAGATCAAGTCGGTCAACCTGGGCAACACCAAGCCCAAGGACGAGAAGCGTCCCGACGCTCGTCAGGTCTCTCGTCAGATCTTCCTGACCGCGGCCGAGGAAGCCGATGTGCGCGAGATGCTGGATCGTGGCGTTGAGGTCGAGATTCGACCCCTGGCCGATGACCCCAAGGTCGACTGCGCCAGCGTGCTCTAGGCGTTCAATTTCGAAGAGTCTGAGCTCTTCGTAGTGTCCTATATGGAAAGGGGGATGTATGCTTACCCAAGCAATCCTCATCGGACTTATCGCCGCATTTGGTAAGTTCGACTGCCAGCTCGGTACGCTCTACGCGTTCCGCCCCATCGTCCTGTGCCCGCTCGTGGGCCTGGTGCTGGGGGACCTGCAGTCCGGCCTCGCGATCGGTGCGAGTCTGGAGCTGCTGTTCATGGGCTCGATCTCCATCGGCGCCTACGTGCCGCCTGATGAGACGATCGGCGGCGTGCTCGCCTGCGCCTTCGCTATCCAGCTGGGCCAGAGCACCGAGGCAGCCATCGCGCTTGCCATGCCCATCGCCACGCTGTGCCTTGCCATCAAGAACATCCTTAACGCCGCCCTGCCGATCCTGGTCGACCGCGCTGATGTCTACTCCGGCCAGGGCAACCTTAAGGGTGTCTATGCGATGCACTTCCTGATCGGTTTGACCGGTATCATCATGGCGTTCCTGCTGTGCTCGCTGTCGTTCTATCTGGGTGCTGACGCCATCCAGGGCCTGCTCGACTTCATCCCGCCCTTTGTCCTTGCTGGCTTTGGCGTTGCCGCCAACTTCCTGCCTGCCATGGGCTTCGCCATGCTCGGCCGCCTGGTGCTCACCAAGCAGCTCGTGCCCTTCTACTTCCTGGGCTTCCTGCTGTGCTCCTACGCCAACGTGCCCGTCCTGGGCGTCGCCCTG
>JAXJCX010000150.1:0-12561 GCA_036302225.1 Collinsella sp. | reverse complement strand
GCCTTCCTGTGGAAGGACGTTGAGGACCGTACCTCGGCCATCACGCCCAAGTATGTTGGAACCCATTGCCCCGATGCCTTTGTGGTGGGCTACGGCCTCGACTATGCCGAGCGCTATCGCAACCTTCCGTATCTGGGCATTTTGAAACCGGAGGTTTATTCGTAAGATGCCCGACGACCGTAACGATAACAATTCCCAGACTCCCCGGGAGCCTAAGATCCCGGGGATGCCCGGAGGCAAGAAGCCCACACGAACGGGCTGGCTGTATTTTCTTTTGGCTTGCGCGCTTCTGGGCTATGCCTTCTTTAATATGGGCTCCGGCTTTGCCAGCTCCAGCAATACCGTTAAGCTCGCGACGAGCGAGATGGTCAGCGCCATCAAGCAGGATCGCGTCGAAGATTTGACCTATACGGTTCAAGACGGAAGCGTGGCGGGTCATTACTGGAAGACGAAAAAGGACAAGGGCGATACGAGCGAGCTCAAGAGCTTTTCCTCGACCTATGTCGGCTCCGATTCGCTTGCCGAGCTCATGGCGGAACACCCCGACACCAAGTATATCGTCAACACCAACGACCCCGATTTTTGGGGCGACTTGGCAATGAGCGTGCTGCCGACGATTGCCCTGATCGCCATCATGTTCTACTTTATGCGCCAGATGATGGGCGCCAATAATAGGAACATGCAGTTTGGCAAGACCAACGCCAAGACCAACGAGGCTACGCGTCCCAAGGTCAAGTTCGAGGACGTTGCCGGCGTGGACGAGGCCGTCGAGGAACTCGAGGAGATCCGCGACTTCCTAAGCGATCCGGACCGCTATCGCAAGCTGGGTGCCAAGATTCCGCGCGGCGTTTTGCTGGTGGGCCCTCCGGGTACCGGTAAGACGCTGCTGGCCAAGGCCGTTGCCGGCGAGGCGGGCGTGCCGTTCTTTAGCATCTCGGGTTCTGACTTTGTCGAGATGTTCGTGGGCGTCGGCGCCAGCCGCGTGCGCGACCTCTTTAAGGAGGCCAAGTCCCAGGCCCCGTCGATCATCTTCATCGATGAGATCGATGCCGTGGGACGTCAGCGTGGAGCTGGCTTGGGCGGCGGTCACGACGAGCGCGAGCAGACGCTCAACCAGCTGCTGGTCGAGATGGACGGTTTTGAGGAAAGCGAGTCGGTCATCCTGATCGCCGCAACCAATCGCCCCGATATTCTGGATCCGGCATTGCTGCGCCCCGGTCGTTTTGACCGTCAGGTCACGGTCGACCGTCCGGACGTAAAGGGCCGCGAGCAGATCTTGCGCGTGCATGCCGAGAATAAGCCGATGGACGAGGACGTTAAGTTTGAGAAGCTCGCCCAGATGACCGTTGGCTTTACCGGTGCCGATCTAGCAAACCTGCTCAACGAGTCTGCACTGCTGGCCGCTCGCCGCCATCGTTCCGTGATCTCGATGGACGAGGTTGAGGAGTCGATGGAGCGCGTGATTGCCGGACCGCAACGTAAGGGTCGCGTGATGACCGAAGCCGAGCGCACCACGATTGCCTACCACGAGAGCGGCCATGCTCTGGTGGGTCACATCCTGGAGCACTCTGATCCGGTTCATAAGATTTCAATTGTCAGCCGCGGTCAGGCTCTGGGCTACACGTTGCAGCTTCCGCAGGAGGATCACTTCCTCAAGACCAAGAACGAGATGCTCGACGAGCTTGCCGTGTTCTTGGGCGGTCGCGTTGCCGAGGAGCTCATGTGCGACGACATCACATCGGGCGCGAGCAACGATCTGGAGCGCGCGACCAAGATGGCGCGCGAGATGGTCACGCGTCTGGGCATGAGCGAGGAGCTGGGCACGCAGGTGTTTGGCGAGGCGCAGCATCAGGTGTTCCTTGGTCGCGATTACGCCGATCACCAGGATTACTCCGAGGAGACGGCGCGCCGCATCGATATCGAGGTTCAGCGTATCATGCGCGAGGCACATCGCCGTGCGGTCGAGATTCTGGATGCCCGTCGCGATCAGCTCGATCTGATGGCGAAGGTGCTGCTTGAGCGCGAGACCGTCGAAGGCGACGCCGTGAATGCCCTGCTCGACAACGAGTGGGATGCCTACCTTGAGCGCGAGGGCGATATCCTGGCGGCCAAGGAGGAGCGCAATGCCAAGGCGGCTGGCATGCCGACCAAGAAGCGCGCGCCTCGCATGAGCGAGGAGGAGCTGGCGGCTGATGCCGCAGCTTTTGCGCAGGCGGCCATGCAGGAGGATGCCGAAGTCGCATCCGAGACTGCCGATGATGACTGTGCCGTCAATGCCGGTGCCGACACCGACGACGACAAATAGTCTTTGTGGTGAAAGCCTCCGCGGGGAAACCTACGGAGGCTTTTCTTTTGAGCGATATGGGGCCATCTGTTGATTGGGGACAGACTTAAATGAGCGTTTTCACGCATTTAAGTCTGTCCCCAATCAACATTGCTGCGGCGCTTTGCTCGGCTAAAGCGTACAATAGCGCCTATGCGAAAGGGGAACAGATGATCAACGAAACTATGTATGCTCGCGGTGCGGAAAGCTCCATCATCCGCGAGATCTTTAGCTATGGTCTTGAGCGCAAGGCGCAGATCGGTGCGGAGAACGTATTCGATTTTTCGCTGGGCAACCCGAGTGTTCCGGCGCCCGCTGCCGTGGCGGAGTCCATTAAGAAGGCCTTAGAGCTGCCGAGTGACCAGCTGCACGGCTACACCCCCGCACCGGGCCTGCCGCAATGTCGAGCAGCTGTCGCCGAATCGCTCAACCGCCGCTTTGGCACGAGCTATGAGGGCAAGGACGTCTTTATGACGGTTGGCGCCGCGGCATCGCTCACCTGCACGCTCAACGCCGTTACGAACCCGGGCGACGAGGTTATTGTTGTCGCCCCGTACTTTCCGGAGTATCGCGTGTGGATTGAGAAGGCCGGCTGCACGTGTGTTGAGGCGCTTGCCGATGAAGACACGTTCCAGCTGAGCGTGGACAACGTGCTCAAGGCGATCAGCGATAAGACGGTGGCTGTCATTATCGACTCGCCCAACAATCCGACCGGTGCCGTGTATACGCGCGACACGCTGACGCGACTGGCCAATGTTCTGCGCGAGGCCAACGCCAAACGCGACCCCGAGAATCCGATTATGCTCATCTCGGATGAGCCGTACCGCGAGATCGTGTACGGCGCCGAGGTGCCTTGGGTGCCCTCGATCTACGAGAACACCGTGGTGTGCTACTCGTATTCTAAGTCGCTGTCGCTGCCTGGTGAGCGCGTGGGCTGGATCTTGGTTCCCAACACCAATCCGCAGGCTGCGCGTCTGATGCCGGCTGTTGCGGGTGCTGCCCGTACGCTGGGTTTTGTATGTGCACCGGCGCTCTTCCAGCGCGTGATTATCGATTGCATCGATGAGCCGAGTGATATCGAGGCCTATGCTCGCAATCGCACGGCGCTCACTGATGCTTTGACGGACTACGGCTATACCTATGTTGAGCCGGACGGTGCTTTCTACCTGTGGGTGAAGGCACTCGAGCCCGATGCGAATGCGTTTTGTGAGCGCGCAAAGAAGTATGAGCTGCTTGCGGTTCCCTCGGACAGCTTTGGTATGCCGGGTTGGTTCCGCCTGGGCTATTGCGTGAGTTATGAAACGATCATCAATTCGCTACCCGCTTGGAAGCGGTTGGCGGACGAGTATCGTTAAAAGTAAAGCGCTCTGCCTACAATGTTTTACGTGAAACGGGGTTTGGTGTTAAGCCAGGCCCCGTTGTCATGGACGTTGTGTCGTTGGGATGGAGTGGTTTTACGACTATCGAAGGCTATGCGTACAATGAATATAAGCGACGGCCATGCCGGATAAGGAGACCCGATGCCCTACCTGCTTTCTTGTGACATTCATACCCATACGATGTTCTCTGCGCATGCATATTCGACCATTGAGGAGAATGTGTACTGGGCGGCAGAGCGTGGTCTGCAGGTACTTGGATCTGCCGACCATCTGAGCTCTATGGTTACGGCTTGCCCCAATGACCTGCGCAGTTTCCAGTTCTTTATTAACCAGGATATCTGGCCGCGCATTTGGAGCGGTGTGCTGGTGCTTCGCGGAGCCGAGGCCGATATCGTTTCGCTGGATGGAAGCTTGTTTGGCGAGGACATTCCCGTTTCGCTCAATATTGTCGGCGATTCGTTCAATCACCAGCATTCGCTGTTCGATTTGGTGACGCGCAATTTGGATTATTTGGTGGCAAGCGTGCATAATGCGCAGTTTGCCGAAGGCGCGACGCTCGCCCAGACGACCGAGATGTACATCAATGCCCTGGAGCACCCCAAGGTGTTCATGCTGGGGCATACGGGTCGTTCGGGCGTGCCGTTCGATATCGATGAGGTACTGCTGGCGGCCAAGGCCAAGCACAAGATTATCGAGATCAATAACCATAGTCTTGAGCATGGCACGGATACCGAGCATTGGGCCGTATGCCGCAAGATCGCCGAGCGCTGCGCCGAGCTGGGCG
Source organism: Collinsella sp. (assembly GCA_036302225.1). Lineage (GTDB taxonomy): Bacteria > Actinomycetota > Coriobacteriia > Coriobacteriales > Coriobacteriaceae > Collinsella. The sequence goes on along the minus strand of JAXJCX010000150.1, from coordinate 8,075 downwards.
TGGGCATTGGCGTTTCGACCGATGCGCACATTGGCATGGCAATTGGCAAGCTTGACCATGCCCGCAAGTTGCTCGACGAGATTCACTTCCCGCTGGACCTGATTGTGACGCGTGACCGCGAGACGCTGCTGCGCGAGATGGCTGCAGCCGGCGTGTGCGACCTGCGCAAGGGGATGTAGCTGAGTTTATAAACCAAGCGAAGGGGGCGGTCCAGGCGGGCCGCCCCCTTTCTTGTGCCGGACAATTAGCGGCGTTCGAGGACCGCTACGGTTTCGGTGTGGTCGGTGTGGGGGAACATGTCGACGGGCGTGATCTTGAGCAGGCGATAGCCTCCGTCGAGGAGCTGGTGCAGGTCGCGCTCTTGGGTCACGGGGTTGCAGCTGATATAGGTGATGCGGCGCGGCTTAAGTGCGCAGGCAGCTTCGAGGAACTCGGGGGTGGAGCCGGCGCGCGGCGGGTCGATGGAAAGGACGTCGACGCGCTCGTTGTTGTCGGCGGCATCTAGGATGTAATCGGTGGCATCGTCGGCCATAAACCAGGCGCTGCGGGTAAGACCGTTGAGCTCGGCATTGCGGCGCGCGTCTGCAATGCCCGCCGGGTTGCGCTCCACGCCGAGCAGCATGATGCCGATGCCCTTGCTCTGGGCATCTTTAGCTGCGCAAAGACCGATGGTGCCGCTGCCGCAGTAGGCATCCATAAGCACATCGCCCTGGCGCAGGTCCATGCCGTCGATAGCGAGCTGATAGAGCAATTCGGTCTGCTGCGGGTTGGTCTGGTAGAACGCGGTAGGGGAGATGTCGAACTCGCAGCCGAGTAGCTGGTCGCGCATGCATTCGGCGCCATAAACGATACGGGTTTCCTCACCGAGGATGGCGTTGCCAGGGCGCCCGTTGATGTTTTGGGCGACGGTGACGATGCGCGGATCGAGTGCAGCGACGGCCTCAAAGAATTCCTGTGCATGCGGTAGGTCGCGCTGGGCGGTCACGAGGGTGACCATGATTTGGTCGGTGCGCCAGCCGCAGCGAACGACGGCATAGCGAAGCAGTCCGAGATGCTTGTCCTCGTTAAAGGCTGGAATGCGCAGGCGCTCAGCCTCACGCGCGATGCCGTTGAGAATCTGACGGGCACCCGGCGCCTCGACGGGACATTCGGGAACAGCAACGATTCTGTGCGTGCCACGTTCAAAAAAGCCGCAGCGGACAGCGCCCCCTTTGCCGGGGGCAAAGGGAGTGGCGGCCTTATGGCGAAAACCGCGCGGCGCAGGATATGTGCCTGGGTCACCCAGGGTGACTCCCATACCGCGAATGGGGTCGACGCTAATACCCTCGCGCTCGCAAAGGGCAGCAAAAAGCTCCTCCATAACAGCCTGCTTAGCTGCCAACTGCTTTTTATAAGGACGATTGAGCGCCGTGCACCCACCGCAAGCTTTCATGATGGAACAAGGAGACTTGGGGTCCACAGCCTTACGCGCAGGCGAAACCGGATCTTTATGCGAGCGCTTGGAGCGAGTCTGAGATGCCTTGACCTCGCTCCGACGAGAGCCGGGACGCTTGGCCTTAGCCTTGCCTTTGGCTGACTTGCCCTTCGCATCCTGAGACGACTTGGATTTCTTAGAAGATTTTTTCTCCTCCGACCCCTCAGCCGCCTCGATCAAAGCACGACGAGCCCTACGCTCCGCACGAGATTCTGCCATCAATAACTCCACTAATTCATGAATTAAAGCCGCAAATATTGTACCGTGCCAAGCCAGCAGACGATATGCAAGCGCCCATTTCATGCCAGTGATAAGTCCAACGATGTTTGCCCGGCGTGGGCGGGGAGCGGCGCGTAATTAAGTTTATCGCGAGTTCCGCACGCAAAGGAAAGCACTTAATGTGCTTTCCGTCTTGCGCAGGACTGTAGAGCAGGAAACTTAATTACGCGCCGCTCCCCGCCCACGCCGGGCAAACCCTCCCTTGTACTTTATCAAGGTAGAGTGTATGATTCTGAACGTTACATGACTCACTTTACTTAACTAAAGTGCCACCAAGGGGGAATACCATGAATACCGATATGTCTCGTCGTCAGTTTGTTGGTCTAGCCGGCTCGTTTGCCACGGTGCTTGGCCTTGGTCTTGTCGGCTGCGGCGGTGGTGCCGGCAAGGGCTCCGCTGCTGGCTCTGCCGCGGCCAAGGATGTGAAGGGCGCTGCAGAGTCCAAGAAGCTGGTGGTGGGCTTTGATAAGTCCTATCCTCCGTATGGTTTTGTGGGCGACGATGGCGAGTACACCGGCTTTGATCTCGATTTGGCCAAGGCTGTTGCCGATAAGCAGGGCTGGGAGGTCAAATACGAGGCCATCGACTGGGACGCCAAGGATACGCTGCTCAACTCGGGCGCCATCAACTGCATCTGGAACGGCTTTACCATGGAGGGCCGCGAGGACGACTACACGTTCTCCGAGCCGTACATGCTCAACGAGCAGGTGCTGGTGGTCAAGAAGGATGCGGGCATCAAGAGCTGGGACGATCTTGCCGGCAAGACCGTGATTACCCAGACTGATTCCGCTGCACAGGATGTGCTCGAGGGCGACCAGAAGGATTTGGCCGCGACGTTTGCCACGCTCGATACCATCGGTGAGTACAACACGGCGTTTATGCAGCTCGAGAGTGGTGCAGTCGATGCCGTCGCCTGTGACCTCTCGATTGCCCAGTATCAGCTTGCCGCCAAGCCCGATGCCTATACACAGCTTGATGAGCCGCTGTCCAGCGAGCACTACGCCGTCGGCTTTAAGAAGGGCGACACCAAGTCGGCCGATGCCGTGACCGAGTCGCTCAAGGCGCTCTATGAGGATGGTACGGTCAAGGACCTCTGCGACAAGTATTCAAGCTATGGTCTATCTTTCGATAATTGGGTGCTCAAGTAATGTCTATTCAAGTCATGATGCAGATGCTTGGCCAGGGATTCTTGGTCAGTTTGCAGCTGTTTGTGCTGACGCTGCTCGGGTCGATTCCGCTGGGGATCCCCGTGGCGTTTATGCGCATGAGCAAGGTCGCGCCGCTGCGCTGGATTGCGCGCATCTACATTTCGGTCATGCGCGGTACGCCGCTCATGCTGCAGATGTTTGCCATCTACTTTGCCCCGTACTACGTGTTCGGCATCTCGCTCACGCCCGATTCCAAGTGGACGGCGTGCGTTGTGGCGTTCATTATCAACTACGCCGGTTACTTTGCCGAGATCTATCGCTCGGGCCTGCAGTCCATTCCGCGCGGTCAATACGAGGCTGCCGAGGTGCTGGGCTACTCGCGTATGCAGACGTTTCTGTATATCGTGATGCCGCAGGTCGCCAAGCGCATTTTGCCGGCGATGGGCAACGAGATCATCACACTGGTCAAAGACACGTCGCTGGCGTTTGCCATCGGCGTGGGCGAGATGTTCTCGACCGCCAAGGCGCTGGTTGCCTCGCAGGTGAGCATGGTGCCGTTTGCAATTGCGGCGCTGATCTACTGGGTCTTTAACTTTGTGGTCGAGATGCTGCTGGGCGCCGCCGAGAAAAAATTGGATTACTACCATGATTAATTCGGTAATGAATATATCGAACGCGCGCAAGGCGTTTGGCGGCAATGAGGTGCTCAAGGATATCTCGCTCGAGGTAAAGCGCGGCGAGGTCGTGGCGATTATCGGGCCTTCGGGTGGCGGTAAGTCCACGCTGTTGCGTTGCGCCACGCTGCTCGAGACGCTCGACGGCGGCTCGCTTTCGTTTGGTGACCTTGCGGTTGCGACGGATGCGGGATCGGGTGCGATATATGCGAAAGGCGATGTTCCCAAGCGAGCACGTTCGCGTTTTGGTCTGGTGTTTCAGAACTACAATCTGTTTCCGCACTATACGGTGATGAAAAACATCACCGATGCTCCGATTCGCGTGCTCAAGCGCCCGCGCGAGCAGGCCGAAGCACGTGCGCGTGAGCTGATCGCGCAGATGGGGCTTACGGGCAACGAGAACAAGGTGCCATGCGAGCTTTCGGGCGGTCAGCAACAGCGTGTGAGTATCGCCCGCGCCTTGGCGCTCGATCCGGAAATCTTGTTCTTTGACGAGCCGACCTCGGCGCTCGATCCCGAGCTAACGGCCGAGGTGCTGCGTGTCATTAAAGACCTTGCCGCGCAGAATATGACGATGGTGATCGTGACCCACGCGATGCAGTTTGCGCGCGATGTTGCCGACCGCGTTGTCTTTATGGACGGAGGTCGCATTGTCGAGGAGGGCCCTGCCGAGCAGGTTATCGATCACCCTCGTGAGCAACGTACCCGTGAGTTCTTGAGTCGTATCGAGGGGTAGGCTCAGCTTTTTACTCAACTATTGATTGAGGCGAAGCCGCTGCAGGTTTTACGGCCTGCGGCGGCACTTTAATTTGCATCGGCGGGGTCCAATAATTGCCTCGTATACGTTCTCCTTCCTCTCGCCGCCTGTATTCATACGTGTGCCGAAAGGTGTGCATGGACGGTCGCCCGTGAGGGTAGGGTGGTGGCATAGGACATTTGGAGGGTGAGTCGGCTCGGCTGCCGACCATGCTGCTCCCGGGACGGCACCGACCGCGAACTCTCCCCGTTGGCGTCGCGCATTGCGCGCGGCCCTGCAAGGAGGTCATCATGGGTGCTCCCAAGACCGGTAATGTAAGGAACGTGGTGCTCGTAGGCCAAGGCGGGGTGGGCAAGACTTCACTCGCCGAGGCCATGCTCCACCTTTCCGGCAAGACCGCCCGCCTGGGCGGCCACGACGGCACCAAGCCCACGCTCGATTATGACCCCGAAGAGGTCAAGCGTGCGTTTTCCATCTCGACGACCATTGCGCCGATCGACTGGAAGGGCGCGCGCATCAATGTGCTCGATGCCCCGTGCTACCCCGATTTTATCGGCGACGCCTTTGCCGCGATGAGCGTCTGCGAGACGGCTCTGTTTGTGGTCGACGCCGAGGCCGGCCCGCAGCCTACGACGGTTAAGCTCTGGTATGCCGCCGAGGACCTGCGCCTGGCGCGTGCGGTGTTCGTAAACCGCCTGTCGCGCTCCGAGGCCAGCTTTGCGACCACGATGGACCTGCTGCAGGAGCGCTTTGGCACGCGCCTGGGCGCCGTGACTCTTCCCTGGGGCGAGGGCGAGGACTTTGACGGCATCATCGACCTGGTGCGCATGAAGGCGCGCCATTGCAACGGCGCCGAGGCCGTTGAGTCGGAGATTCCCGAGGAGTATCGTGCCCAGGCCGAGGAGGCCCATGACCATCTGTGCGAGTTGGTGGCCGAGGCCGACGATGAGCTGATGATGAAGTACCTGGAAGGCGAGGAGACGCTGACGCAGGAGGAGCTTGAGGGCCTGCTGTCGAAGGCGATCGCCGAGCGCATCTTTGTGCCGGTCTTTGCGGGCGATTGCATTAAGGAGCAGGGCGTCAACTCGCTGATGGACGACATCGCGACGTACTTCCCGGCGCCGACCGACTACGGCGAGATGCCGCTCATCGACGGTGATTCGCTCAAAATCTCGAGCGACGATGACCGTCCGGTGGCGTTTGTGTTTAAGACCCTGGCCGATCCGCAGCAGGGTCGCATCAGCTTTATCAAGGTGCTGACGGGTACGCTTGAGCCGGGTCTTGAGCTGATCAACGCGCGTACCCGCAAGGGCGACCGTCTGGCTCACCTGTATGTGATGTGCGGCCGCGATATGACCGAGGTCGGTCACGCCTATGCCGGCGACATCATCGTGGCGCCCAAGCTGGCTGCCGAGACGGGCGACACGCTCTCGATTACCGGTAAGGTCGAGGCCGCGGCGTTTAAGTTCCCCAACTCGCAGTACCGCATTGCCATCGAGGCCGAGAATCGCGGCGACGAAGAGAAGCTCTACACGTTTATCGAGAAGGCCTGCAAGGCCGATCCGACCATGAGCATCGACCGCGACGAGGAGACCGGCCAGACCATTATCTCCGCCGTTGGTGAGGCGCAGGTTTCGGTGCTGCTCAACCGTTTGGAGGATCGCACCAAAGTCGTGGCCAAGAGCGTGCCGATCCGCATTCCGTATCGCGAGACCATTCGCCGTACGGCAAGTGCCCAGGGCCGCCATAAGAAGCAGACCGGCGGCGCCGGTCAGTACGGCGACTGCTGGCTGCGCGTGGAGCCGCTCATTGGGCCCGACGGCACGAGCGATGGCTATGAGTTTGTGGACGAGGTCGTGGGCGGCCGTATTCCGCGCTCGCTGATCCCCGCCGTGGACAAGGGTGTCCAGGAGACCATGAAGGACGGCATCATTGCCGGCTACCCGCTCACGGGCATTCGCGTGGCTGTGTACGACGGCTCGTATCACAGCGTCGACTCCAACGAGATGGCGTTCCGCGCGGCAGCTCGCATCGGCCTGCGCAAGGCATGTGCCGATGCCGACCCGGTGGTGCTGGAGCCCATTGAGGAAATTACGGTGACCATCCCCGAGAGCTACGCCGGCGCTGTGATGGGCGACATCTCGGCATCGCGCGGTCGCGTGACGGGCATGGAGACCGATGAGCGCGGCGATACCGTGGTTATTGCCCAGGCGCCGCTGGCAGAGCTGACGGATTATTCGACGCGCCTGCGCTCTATCACGCGCGGCACGGGTGACTTTACCATGAAGCCCGCCGGCTATGAACAGGTGCCTTATGACGTTCAGGCCAAGCTGGTCGAGCGCTATGAGGAGGGCCGCGCCAAGTAGCGCGTGATTTTGTCTGCAATGTAGGTGCTGACGAAAGGGCCGCCCTGGGTAACCGGGGCGGCTCTTTTTGATTCCTTGGGGACGGAGGAAAACGGATCATTTAGGCTTTGGGGCAGCTTGGTCGGTCCTAGTCTCCCGAGGCCTGATTGCGGCCGGTGGTGTAGTCGATCTGCACGTGCGGCTGCAGGTTGTAGCAATATACGTGGAAGCAGAGGGTCTTGCCGTGGTCCTCGACCGATTGCGCCTCAAGGCGCATGCCACGGCAGACAAGTTCCTCTTCGTTATACATAGGCGTGACGCGGTAGAGCACATGGTTGCCCGTATCGCGAATATAGTTGAGAATCTGCTCTTCAAACGGCAGCATGCCCGTCTCGTTGAGATAGCGCGTGCCGGTGAGGAGATTCTTGCGGTTGGCGTTTTCGCCGCAGAGCGACCAGGCGATAAGGTGGCAGCGGTTGTAGAGGCTCTGGCCCGGAATAAAGTCGTAGCGCTGCTGGTGCCAACCGGCAGGATGGATGCGCGAGATATCGCCGCGCTTTCCCTGTCCGAGCGACTCGGGGCCTACACAGGCGAGCGCCTTGCGAGTGCGACCCAGGCTGTCGAGCTTGGAGAATTTCTTAAAGCAGCCCTCTTCGGTGGCGCGATCGTATTCATCGAGTGTGAATGACGGCGTGCCGAGCGGGTGCGTGCTGTCGGCGCGAAGGGCAACGTAGGGGTTGCCGGCGTAGTCGGGAATGCTGCTGAGATAAACACCGCGGGCGCGGTTGAGGTCGGGGTTTTCGACCTCGTCGATGGGGGTGGCGGCACTGCCCGCGGAAACGTCGTCATCGGTGTCGGTCGCGGCGGAATCGGAGCCATCGCCAGAGTCCTGGCTGTTTTGAGGGTCCGCCGCGCTCGCCGTTCCCGATTCGAGCCGAGCGACCAGGTCTGCCTCGTCGTCGGTGCGGCTGGGACTCTCGTTTTGTTTTTCGGCCAGAGCCGCCGCCTGCTCATCGCCTTGCGGCGACAGCAGCTTGGGCGCTCCGTCGAGCGATCCCGTAAACAGCGCAAACCCCAGCACCACGGCGGTGCCGATGGAAAGTGCTTGCTTGTAGGCGGGCTTGCGCGACATTGAGGCTCCTGGATGGACGGTTGGGAATCTACCAGTCTAGCAGGAGCCGGCAAGGGCCGTTCTGTCGAACAAATACTTAAGATTTGAGACAAACGCTACTGATTCATTTGTCCCGCGGTCTAGATCGAGGTGGAGTCGAGCCAGTTGAGCTTGCACTCGAGAATGCGCTGCTCGCCGGGTTCGCTGCTTCCGTCAAGTAGGGCGAGCAGCATCTCGGCTGCTTCGCGACCTTCTTGGTCGACGGGCTCGATGATGGTGGAGACGGT
>JAXJCX010000149.1:0-10393 GCA_036302225.1 Collinsella sp. | reverse complement strand
TCTCTTCAAGAACCTTCTTAAGCAGCTCTTCGTTAACAGCCACAGGGGCTCCTTTCTCACAATAACGCGGGCACGCCCGCGGACAGAAGCTATGTTACTACAGCCATGTACCCGCTCACGAGCCGTCCATGCGCGCAGACGTGACTTTCACGAGTAGTCAATTTGGGACGGGGCTCTTTGAGCTGCGTTCGTCGCCAGATAGCGACAACGCATATTACTGCTGAGCTTGTCCCCCGGTACCAATCTGGACATCGACGATGACCTGGCGGTAGCTGATGCCGCAGGAGTCGAGAATGCGGCGGCTGATACGGCCGTCATCGGTGTCGGCATACTTATTGTCCAGGTAGACGACCTCGCCCACACCCACCTGTGCCAGGATCTTGGCGCAGTCGTGGCACGGGAACAGCGTGACGTAGACCGTGGAACCCTCAAGGTCTTTGAGCGAGCCGCGATAGTTGAGCACGGCGTTGGCCTCGGCATGGACTACGTAGTTATGCTTGTCCTGCAGCGGGTCATCGCTCGTGCCCCACGGGAAAAAGTCGTCGTTGAGCGCCGAGGGCGTACCGTTGTAGCCCACCGAAAGGATGCGGTGGTTGGTGCTGGCGATGCACGCGCCCACCTGCGTGTTGGGGTCCTTACTGCGGCGCTGCGCGGCGATGGCCACGCTCATAAAGAACTCATCCCAGCTAATAACGTCGCGGCGCTTGCCCGACGCGGTTTGATGAAGATCGTCCGACATGGCAGACACCTCCGAAATCGCAATAGTTTGACCCATTGTAGCAGGTGGAAGGTGGAGACGTTTTTGTCCCATTGCCCCCATCGCTACGCGCGGCGGGGCTTTTGGTTGATGTGGTAGAGCTCGGCGAGGCCCCGCAGCGTCAGCGCATCGTCGACCGTCAGGCTATGGCCGACCAGCGCCGCAAGCGCCTCGGCATCGTCGCCGGTAATGACGATGGGCACATCGCCCTCCCCCGCGGCCTTGGTCGCACGCATCTCGGCGAGCACCATGTCGAGCATGCCGTCGATGCGTGCCACCTCGCCCAGAACCACGCCCGAGCGCATGGCCTCACGCGTGTTACGGCCGATGACGTGTGTCGGCGCCGAGGGCTCAACTTGAGGCAGGCGCGCCGCAGCGGCCGAGAGCGAACGGGCGCCGAGTGCCAGCCCCGGCGCGATAACGCCGCCGACAAAGGTGCCGTGTGCGTCGATGACCTCGATATTGGTCGTCGTGCCCAGGTCGATCACAATGCACGGCGAGCCGTAGACGGCGCGGGCAGCCACGGCGTCGGCGATGCGGTCGGGACCGATCTCGGCCGGGTCATCGTAGTGCACGGGCATGCCGGTCTTAAGTCCCGGCCCCACCGTGAGCACGCGCCCCGTGCAGGTACGGGAAAGTGCCGCCTTCCACGGGCGCTCGAGCGCCGGGACCACGCAGCTCAGCACAGCAGCCGTGGACACAAGCGCACCCGGCATGCCCGCATCGGCCGCCAGTGCGGCCATGACCTGCACGAGACGCATGCGCGCCTCGTCTGCCGTGATGCTCGACGGCGTGGTGATCTCGCACGTCGCAAGCGGACATTCCTGCGCCGCGGCCGAATCCTCTGCAAACAGGCCAAAGCGAATGAACGTGTTGCCCACGTCGACCGTCAATATATATGCGCACCCATTAAGCATCGTCGGCGCTCCTTTCGTCTGCCCAGCAGTATATCGCCTACCTAAACCAGTCATCCCAAAATGACTAGCTTGCGGCTATACTGGTGCGCGGTCGTTTGCGAGCTCACGCGGCGGCCCTTGGTAACCCGACTTCCCGCGCCGTATCCGTAACGGCGCTCCCGGGGGAAGCGGATATACGCAAAGGAGTTTTATATGAGCAATCCCTCGAACCGCGCTTCGATGCGCGGGCAACTCACGCTGCGCGGCGTCGTCATCGGCGTCCTTGGCTGCGTGATCATCACGGCAAGCTCGGCCTATACCGCCCTCAAGATGGGCGCCCTCCCCTGGCCGATCATTTTCGCTGCCGTCATTTCGCTGTTCTTCCTGAAGCTCATGGGCAACGCCAGTCTCAACGAGGCCAACGTCACCCACACCATCATGTCCGCGGGCGCCATGGTCGCCGGCGGCCTGGCGTTTACCATCCCGGGCGCTTGGATGCTGGGCTATGCCGACCAGATCAGCTGGCTCGACATGTTTATCGTGGCGCTCGCCGGCACCGTCTTGGGCCTTCTGGCGACAGCGCTCATCCACCGTCACTTTATCGTGGACGCCGCGCTGGAGTTCCCCACCGGCAACGCCGCAGCTCAGACCCTGCGCGCCACCGAGGCCGGCGGCAAGACCGGCAAGCAGCTCTTTGGCTCCATGGCCATCGCAGGCATCTACAGCGTGCTTCGCGACGCTCTGGGCGTGGTGCCCAGCATGCTGTGCACGCTCAATATCCCCGGCGTGACCTTTGCCATCTATAATTCGCCCATGTTGCTGTCCATCGGCTTTTTGGTGGGCTTCGCCCCCGTCGCCTTCTGGTTTGCCGGCGCGCTGCTGGGCAATTTTGGCATCATTGTCGGCGGCACCGCTGCCGGTCTGTTCGATGTTGTGACCGCGCAGGGTATCGTCAAGTCCCTGGGTATGGGCCTCATGATGGGCTTTGGCGTCGCCGTCGTCCTTAAGGACATCCTTCCGCAGGTCGCCGGTATCGTCCGCGGCCTCGCCGCCGACAGCTCCACCGACACCGACGAGCAGTCGCTCATCTCGGGCTCCCTTAAGCTCGACGCCGGTATCATCGGCCTGGGCGCTGCCGCCATCGCCGTGATCATCGCCATCGTGCTCGACCTTGGCCCCGTTCCGGCCGTCATCGTCACGCTGTTCACCTTTGTCACCACCATCATGAGCGCGCAGAGCTGCGGCCAGACGGGCATCGACCCCATGGAGATCTTCGGCCTCATCGTCATGCTCATCGTTGCCGCCTTCGCGCAGCTCGCTCAGGTCAAGCTGTTCTTTATCGCCGGCATCGTGGCCGTGGCGTGCGGCCTTGCGGGCGACGTCATGAACGACTTTAAGGCCGGCGCCGTGCTGGGCACCAACCCGCGCGCACAGTGGGTCGGCCAGGCCATCGGCGGCATCGTGGGCGCCCTGGTCGCCGCCGCTGTCATGGTCGCGCTCGTCACCGCCTATGGTCCGGACGCCTTCGGTCCCGACAAGAGCTTCGTTGCCGCGCAGGCAAGTGTGGTCGCCACCATGGTCTCGGGCATCCCGAGCGTGCCGTGGTTCGCAGGCGGCTTTATCGCCGGCATCGTCATGTACTGGCTCGGCATTCCGGCCATGATGATCGGCCTGGGCGTGTACCTGCCGTTCTATATGTCGCTCACGGCTTTCCTGGGCTCCTGCGTTAAGCTCGCCTACGACAAGTGGGCCGCTCGCCGCGACGCCGCCGCCGGTCTTTCGGACAAGGAGAAGGCCGCCAAGGATGCCGCCTTCCAGGAGCAGGGCCTGGTTGTCGCCAGCGGCCTGCTCGGTGGCGAGTCCATCGTCGGCGTTATCCTGGCGTTTGTCTCTGTTGGCCTGAGCCTGCTGGGCTAAACCAAACAACAACGCACCCGTGCAGAGCGCGGGGTCGGAGACCATCCGGCCCCGCGCTTTTTGTATCTGCCGAAACCCTCGGCAGTACTTGTATGTGGCGTGTCTTCCTTTGCCTGCTCGCCTAAGTTCCATGTCAAGATGACCGCCCCGCCCGTCACGGTGTAGAGTACATGCTGCGAACGCACCCGCGTTCCTACGGCAATACGAGGTGGACATGGAACTCGATAAACAACAGCTCAAGCGACTGCGCGAGCGCCATCATCGGCGCCATGGCATCCGCCCCGCCCACAGCGAGGCCATGGAGAACGCAAGCCGCTTTCTAAAGCGGGCATTCAACATTCGCGAGGGACGCGCGCCCTATCACGTGATTCGCAAGCGCTTTGTAAACGGGGCGCGCCTGACTGGCTCACACTTATGCATCTTGATCATTGCCATGTTGATCGCGAGCATCGGCCTCGATATCGACTCGGATATCGCCATTGTAGGCGCCATGCTCATCTGCCCGCTCATGGGCTCGGTCCTTGCCATGGCATACGGCATCGCCACGCTCGACCGCGAGATCACCCTTGAGGCCGTCGCCGGCCTCGCGCTGCAGATGGTCTTTTGCCTGGTCACGTCCACGTTGTACTTTAAGCTCTCGCCCCTTGGCACCACCACGGCCGCCATCATCGACAATTCGACACCGACTGTGTGGGACCTTGCCGTCGCGCTCGCGGGCGGCTTTGCGGGTGGCCTGGGCAACTCGCGCGACCAGGAACCCGCCACGCTCATCGCCGGGGTGGCTGTGGCGACCGCGCTCATGCCGCCCCTGTGCGCGGCGGGCTATGGCATCGCCATCGCAAGCGGGTCACTGTTTCTCTCGGCGCTTTACGAGTTTGGCATCAACGTGGTCTTTATCGCACTCGCGGCCGAAGCCGTTCTGCTTCTTTTGCGCGTGCCGCTCAAGCGCGACCTCAACGGCGACGGTATTGTGACTACCGAGGAAAATGCCGAGGTCGACGAGCTATCGCGCAAGGTGCGCCGCCGCATCATCGTGGGCACGGTAATCTTTGCCATCCCCTGCATCGTTATGACGGCGGGTTCCATTGGCTCGGCGCAGGCCGGCGTGCAGGACGGCTACGGCGTCACCGAAACCACGCGCGAGCTTGCGGCGGTGCTGCCAGGCTTTAAGGACTACGCCGTCGCCGTCGAGACCTCGGCCACCGAAGGCGACGAGGAGGGCATCGTCGAGCGCGAGGTTGTCGCCCATGTGACGACAAGCGAGGCGCTCGGGGCACGCGACCGCCACGTCGCCCGCAAGCTCATCGACCTCAATGTGCCCGAGCTCGATCGCGTGGAATTTGACGTGAAGTGATGCAGAGCGCGGCCCTACAGGTCGTACTTGTACACGCGATAGATGTACTTCTCGGCTTCCATCTCGTAGGTGGCGATGGGTAGACCGTAGCGGTCGTACTCGGTAAAGGTCTTGGCCTGGCCCGATGCCACGAGCATGCTATTTGAATCGCCAACGTGCTGCGCACTGCTCACATAGCCCGAAAACGGCACGGCGATCTGGTCTTCGAGCTCGTAGGTGCGCGCCGTCTCGTCCACCGTAAAGATGCGCCCAAACGAATGCGTGCCCTTGTTGTAGTCGGTCACCACCGCGGCGCCCAGCTGGCCCCAGTCGAACTTGGGATAGCTTTCGGCCGCACCAAAGTTGTTGTCGTACAGCAGCACCTGGTAGCGACTGGTCGTTGCCGTATCGGAACTCGGCAGATACGTCACGCTGTGCTGGCCCGCGTTGAGCGAAAAATCGCCCTGGGCCTGCAGTAACTTGTCCTCAAAGCCCGAGCCGGCCCATTGCCACTCCTTTCTATTTCTGGGTCCATCTTCTCACTGCTGGCGACCAAAAATGATCCGTTTTCCTCCGTCCCCGAGGAATCATTGTTAGTACTTGAAGAAGCCCTCGCCCGAACTTTCGCCCAGCTTACCTTCGTCGAGCATCTGCTTGAGGACGGATGCCATGGCCTTAAAGTTGTAGGGCATCATCATCTTTTTGAGCAACGGGCTCACCAGGCCCGGCACCTTCTGGTACTGCATAACGATGTTGTAAGCCGTCTGGATACCAACCGTATCGAATACGCGGAACGGACCTTTGGGTGCGCCGGTGCCACGCGTCCATGCGAGGTCGATGCTCTTGGGATCGCTCACGCCCGAGACATACAGGTCGAGGCCCGAAAGCAGCCATGGCACCAGCATGGAATTGAGCAGGTAGCCGTTCTTTTCCTTGTTGACGGGCAGGGCAAGCATGCGAATGTCGTTAGCGAAGTCGACGAGCTCGTCGAAGTAGCGCTTGTCGGTTTGGTCCTGCGCCATGACCTCGGTCATGTTGTTCTTCCAGATGGAGTTGGCAAAGTGCAGCGACAGGTACTTCTCGGGGCGGCCGGTGTACTTGGCAAAGGTGCTCGGCAGCAGCGTAGAGGAGTTCGTTACGACGACGGTCTTTTGCGGGAGAACCGGGGCAAGCTTCTTGTAGAAGTCGATCTTTGCCTGGGTGTCCTCGGCCATGGACTCGATGACCAGGTCGGCGTCGGCCACTGCCTTGGCAAGATCGAGCTCCAGCTTGAGCGTGGAGTAGGCACGCTCGACGGCGGCGAGTGCCGCCTCCTTGTCGAAGGGCTTGCCGCTATCGGCGATACCGGCGCACCACTCGCCCGTGCCGTCCGCCATGCCCTCGATAGCAGCGATGTACTCCTCGCGCACATGATCGATCTTGGGCTGGGTACGGCCGATGCTGCCCTCGCTGCGCAGCCAAATCGTTACATCAAAGCCGCAGTAGGCTGCCTGAAAGGCAATCTGGCTTCCCAGCACGCCGCCGCCGGCAACGCAAACGGTCTTGTAGCTCATAAGAACAGTCCTCTCTTACGTAATTCCATAGATGTGTATTTATTCAACCGTAAGGAGGACGCGCGCTGGGGGTGGGTTCTATAAACGGACGGTAATTTGCGGCGAACGGCTACACCTGTTCATTAACTCTCGATTTTGAGGGCATTTTTTGGCGCTGCTGAACCGCTGTTTTCGGAAGTGCGGGGAAAAATCGGGTTTCGCCGATCAGACCGGCTTTTTTTACAACAAAACCGTCGCGAGAGTCTAAAAAGGCGGTGTGCTCAGGAGGTTCGCGTTTTTCCCCGCACTTCCGAAATTCGAGTGCACAGAAGGCTGCAACAAAACGATTTACGCAACATATGTCCAGCAAAAACGGGTGGTAGCCGGTACGGCTACCACCCGTTTGTCTCATATCTAGCACATAGCAGGCCAACTACTTCTTAATGCCGCGTCCCAGGCGCTCGGCGACCGACGCCACGGCCTCCTCGCTGGCCGTTCCGCAGCCCACGCAGCCGTCGTGGGCACGCATCTGGCCGGTGACCTCGTCCATCGCGAGCGGCGCCACCTTCTCGAGCTTAAAGCCCTTGCCGGCGCGCATGTTCTCCTTTGCCACGCTGATCATGAGCTTAATACGGTTGAGCTGGTTGACCTCGGATGCACCGGGGTCGTAGTCCACCGCGACGATGTTGCTCTCGGGATGTTGGCGGCGCAGCTCCTTGATCACGGCCTTGCCCACCACGTGGTTGGGCAGGCACGCGAAGGGCTGCGTGCAGATGATGTTGGGCGCACCGTGGTCAATCAGATCGAGCATCTCAGCCGTGAGCAGCCAGCCCTCGCCCATGTTGTTGCACACCGAAAGCACCGTGCGGGCCTTATCGGCCATGGTGCCGATGCGCTCGGGCGCCTCAAAGCGGCGGGACTTTTCGAGCATCTCCTCCACCGGCGTACGCATCCAGTCCACGAGCTTGATGAGCGCCTGCATGCCCGCACGCGTTGTAGCAGAGCTACCCAGCTCATCCTTCTGCAGCTCGGCGTTGCTCATGGAGTACAGGAAGAAGTCGAGCAGGCCCGGCACCACGGCCTCGCAGCCCTCGCGCTCGATAACGTCGACCACGTGGTTGTTGGCCGTGGGATGGAACTTGACCAAGATCTCGCCGACCACGCCCACGCGCGGCTTGGTGCCCTCGCCCACGAGCGGCATGGTATCGAACGCGCGGATGGCTTCGCGGCACAGCTTGGTGTAATTATGCCTGTTGAACTTGGGCGCCAGCTTGCGGGCGCGCGCCATGTACTCCTCGTAGAGCGCATTGGCGGCACCGGGCGTAGCCTCGTACGGACGGCAACGATAGAGCATCTGCATCATCACGTCGCCAAAGAGCACCGCGTAGACTGCTTGCTTGAGCAGCGCCGGCGTAATCTTAAAGCCAGGATTATCCTCGCCGAGCGCCACGGCCGAAAGCGAGATCACCGGGATCTCGGGGTGGCCGCTCTCGCGCAGGGCCTTGCGGATGAGTGCGATGTAGTTGGTGGCACGGCAGCCGCCGCCGGTCTGGCTGATAACCACGGCCGTCTTGGACAGGTCGTACCGGCCGCTCTCGATGGCCTCCATAATCTGGCCCGTTACCAGAATCGACGGGTAGCAAATGTCATTGTTCACATAGCGCAGGCCAGCCTCGACAGCGTCGTGATCGGTCGAGGGCAGCAGCTCCAAGTTGTAGCCAGCACCGCGGAACACCTCTTTGACCAGGTCAAAGTGGATCGGCGCCATCTGCGGGCACAGGATGGTGTAGCCCTCCTCGCGCATCTGCTCGGTAAAGGGCACCTTGGGCCACGCGGTCGATGCGCTCTCACGCTGCGCTTCGAACGTGTACTTGCGGCTCGCGAACGCGGGGGCATCCGTGGAGGGCGCCACCGGCGCGGCGTCACCCTGCTCGTAGGCCTCGCCCGCTGCCGTGGCCTCGGCCAAGCGCTCGGCCTCCTGGTCCTTAAGCGCGGCCATGAGTGAGCGGATGCGGATGCGCGCGGCGCCCAGGTTGGACACCTCGTCGATCTTGAGCACGGTGTAGATCTTGCCGCTGGCTTCCAGAATCTCCTGCACCTGATCGGTAGTCAGGGCATCGAGGCCGCAGCCGAAGGAGTTGAGCTGGATCAGGTCCAGATCGTTGCGCATCGTCACAAAACGGGCGACGGCGTACAGGCGGCTGTGGTACATCCACTGGTCGACGACGCGGATGGGGCGCTCGGGCTTCACGAGATGCGCGAGCGAATCCTCGGTAAAGACCGCAAAGCCAAAGCTCGAAATAAGCTCGGGCAGGGCGTGGTTGATCTCGGGGTCGTTATGGTAAGGACGGCCGGCGAGTACGATGCCATGGCCGCCGTGGTCCTCGACCCACTTGAGAGCCTCCTCGCCCATGGTCTGGATATCCTCGTGGAAGCGCGCGTCGGCCTCAAAAGCAGCGTTGACGGCGGCATCAACCTCGGAGCGCGTGATTTTAGGACCGCGCACGCGACCGCGACCGGCCTCAGCATCGGCCACACGGTCGACGGCGAGCACCTGGTACAGGCGGCGCTTGAGCTCGGTCTTGTCGTGATACGGCACAAACGGATACAGGAACTCGATGTTCTGCTCGCGGATCTCGTCAATATTGAGCGCCAGCGCCGTGGGGTAACTCATGACGATGGGGCAGTTATAGCAGTTGCCAGCCGTCGGATCCTCCTTGCGCTCCCAGCGCACGCACGGCATCCAAATGAAGTCGACGTCACGGTCGATAAGGTTCATCACGTGGCCGTGGCTCATCTTGGCCGGATAGCACACGCTCTCGGACGGCATGGACTCGATGCCCGCCTGGTAGGTCTTCTTGCTCGACTGGTCGGACAGCTGCACGCTAAAGCCCAGGCGCGTAAAGAACGCATGCCAGAAGGGGTAGTTCTCGTACATGTTGAGCGCGCGCGGAATACCCACGGTGCCGCGCGGGGCCTCGTCGGGGCTCAGCACCTCGCGGTTAAACAGCAACTCGTTTTTCTTTTTGAAGAGGTTGGGGGCCTCGGTCTTCTGCTTTTTGTGGCCGGCGCCCTTCTCGCAGCGGTTGCCGGTAATGAAGCGCCTGCCACCGCCAAAGTCGTTGACGGTAAGCTGGCAGTTGTTGGAGCAACGGCCGCAGCGGACATGCTTTTGCGTCACGGTGAGGTGCGCGATGTCCTCAGCCGAGAGGATGGTCGAGGTGCCGTCGGCGCCAGCGCGATCGCGGGCGAGCAGGGCCGCGCCGTAGGCGCCCATGCAGCCGGCGATGTCGGGACGCACGGCATGAACGCCGGTGAGCTGCTCAAACGCGCGCAGCGTGGCATCGGACATAAAGGTGCCGCCTTGGACGATCACCTGGCTGCCGATCTCCTTGGGGTCGCGCAGCTTAATAACCTTGAACAGGGCATTCTTGATGACGGAATAGGACAGGCCGGCCGCGATGTCGCCCACCGTGGCGCCTTCCTTTTGCGCCTGCTTGACGCGCGAGTTCATAAAGACCGTGCAGCGGCTGCCCAGGTCGACGGGGGCCTTAGCATGGATGGCAGCATCGGCGAACGCGCGCACGTCCATGTTCATAGACACGGCGAAGCTCTCGATAAAGCTACCGCAACCCGACGAGCAGGCCTCGTTGAGCATGATGTGCTCGATAACGCCGTCCTTGACGCGCAGGCACTTCATGTCCTGGCCGCCGATGTCCAGGATGAACTCGACGCCGGGCAGGAACGCCTTGGCGCCGCGCAGATGCGCGACGGTCTCGATCTCGCCGGAGTCGGCCTTGAGGGCCTCGATGAGCAGCGCCTCGCCGTAGCCCGTGGTGGTCACGTGGCCGATGGTGCAGCCGGCGGGGATGTGGTTGTAGAAATCGGCCATGATGACCTTGGCCGTGCCCAGGATGTCGCCGTTGTTGTTGCCGTACCAGGTGTGCAACAGCTGGCC
>JAXJCX010000148.1:0-38043 GCA_036302225.1 Collinsella sp. | reverse complement strand
GTGGTTTTCCAGTTTGCCAACGATATACGCGCCGGCAAAAAAGTCTGCTATACTTTTTCCCGCTGTCCCCATCGTCTAGCGGCCAAGGACGCCACCCTTTCAAGGTGGATATCGCGGGTTCGAATCCCGCTGGGGGCACCAACCCGAAAATGTACGAACCCGTGCGATGCTTAGTCGTGCGGGTTCGTTGCGTTCGTCGTCGCAGTAGAGCGTGGCCACGCACTCCTCCGGCGTAACCATCACCTGATAGACGAAGGAATCGAGGACGGCCGCGTCGTCCATCCCGCCTCCGCACTGGAGGAAGTCCGCGAACTCCTCGGGGTCGATGCGGGCCTCGTCATAGGAGGCCAGATCGCGCTCGGCGCGGGCCTTCTGGGCCTGAAGCTGGGCAATGCGGTCGGTGAACTCGGGCATCACGATACCCTGCTCGATGGCGGCCATGATGTTCTGGAGTCCGTTCTCGGCCTTGCGCCTCGAGGCCATGGCCCGCCTGCGCGCGTCGGCTATCTCCGGCTCCGGCTCGTCCCAGAGCATGTGGGATATGCGGAGGGCCGTCTCGCGGTCGCGCAGCATCCCCCTGATGGCCTCGGCCAGCTCGTGCTCGAGCCAGTCGCGCCGGACGGGCTTGGCCCCGCAGCGGCAGCCGTAATACTCGTACTTGACGTTCTTCTTGCCACGGCCCGACGTCCCGGCCATGTTGTGGCCGCACTCCGAGCAGATCGCCCTGCCGGACAGCGCGAACGCGCCCCAGTCCTCCGAGGCCCGGCGCTTCTTCGGCTTCACCTCCTGGGCCATCGCGAAGGTCGCCTTGTCGATAATCTGGGGCATGCCGCCGTCCACCTCTATTCCACCCCACGAGTAGAAGCCCGTGTACTTCCTGTTGTGGAGCATCTGGTACACCATCGAGTAGCCGCACGGCCTGCCCGTCCTCGTGGTCACGCCGCGCCGCGCGAGGTCGCTGGCGATGGAGTCGACCGGCTCGTGGTCGCAGGAGCGCCGGAACGCCTCGCGCACTATCGCGGCCTCGTCCTCGTTCACCACGTACTCGTCGTCCTCGTTGCGGCCGTAACCGTAGACGCGCACGCCGTTGGTCTTGCACTTGAGGGCGTTGCCCTCCATCCCGCGCCGCGTCCTCATGGAGGTCTTGACCGATTCCACGGCCGCGAGGCCCTCGTAAATCTTCTCGATCAGGATGCGCTCGGGGCCGTCCGGCATGGCCTCCATAGCCGACACGACCTCGACGCCCTTCCTGCGCAGCTCGTGCTTGTATGCCGGGGCGTCGTACTCGTCGCGCGAGAAGCGGTCCATCATGTACACGAGCACGATGTCCGATTCCCCGGCGTTCGAGATCATCTTCTGGAACTGGGGGCGGTCGTCGCTGCGGCCGCTCATGGCGTAATCGGAGTACTCCCCGACGATGGCGTAGCCCTCGCGCGCGCACCAGTCGCGGCAGACGCGCAGCTGGTCGTCAATCGAGGCCTCGCGCTGCTTCGAGCACGAGAAGCGGGCGTATATGACGGCGGTCTTTATATCTTCTGGCATAATCTAGGATGCCCTCCAAACGGGCGGCTATCTGGTAAACCCCGCAGCAGCGTTGGCGCGCTTCGACCTGCGGGGTTTCACTTTGCCGCTACCAGACCTGGGCGTATACCTCGAACGAGGAGTGCTCGGGCATGTTGAAGCAGGAAATCTCGAACGGCTCGGACTCGCCCTTGGACGGGGCATCGACGAACGCCGTGTTTCCGTAGTTGATGGCCCCGGAGGCGTCACGAGCAATCACGGAGACGGCGACCTGGCCGTACTGCTTCTTGTCCAGATCGTAGTTGGCGGTCAACTCGCCTGTGTACGAGACGCCGCCGTACGAGTCAGGTACCTCAGCCGTGTTCGATACGGTAAAGACGTCTTCGTCCAGCGTCTGGCTGTCTACCCAGCTCGGCTCATTCACCTTAAACTCGACCGTTGCGGGGGCGGTGCCGTTTCCAGCCTGGAAACCGTAGTGCACGGTCTCACCGGGGAGGACGACGAACAAGGTCTGCTTGTCGGAGAAGACGATGGAGCCGTCCTCGGCCTTGCCCGTTATCGTCACTGTAGGCATCTGAGCCTCGACGTCCTTGTTGGGGTTCTTCAGCGCGAAGCCGTAGTAGACCCACCCGTCGCCGACCACCGACCAGCCGGACTCCGTTATCTCCAGCGGCTCGGGGCCGTTTTTCGCCTCGACCTCCTTCGCCTCTCCGGAGGACTGCTGCCCGGAACCGGGCTGCTGGCCGCTCGAGCACCCCGCCAACGGGATGAGCGAGGCCGTGGCCATGGCGGCCAGGAACGTCCTGCGTGTGATCATCTCTTACTCCTTCCCTTGTGCCGCCCGCAGTTCGTGGGCGGTTACCAATAGAACCTTCTTATAGGGCGCGGTTAGCCCTCGATATGTGTCAATGAGGTCACGCTCGTCATTGGAGATGAGCGCAAGGTCGGGACCGTCGTCATTCCGCCCGACCAGCTCGTCGAGCGTGATTCCATAGCGGTCAGCCAAAGCGCAGAGAACGTCCGAGTCAGGGTCGCGGACCTCGCGCTCGTAGTTCTGGTACGTCTTTTTCGGGATACCGAGGTAGTCGGCTACCTGCTCCTGGGTGAGGCCGTTCATGCGCCTGTATAGCTTGAGTTCCATGGACGCGCTCCTTTCTGCCTTAGCACGAAGATACCCAAAATGGGGACTTTTATCAATATATCTTCTTGCTACATCCCCATAATGGGGGTATAGTTCCCTCATGAGGTACCCAAAACGGGCACTTAATCAGAAAGGAGACAAGGATGAAGAACAACATCGCATCGGAGCGAGTCCGCTTGGGCATGTCCCAGCAGGACCTTGCCGACGAGCTCGAGGTTTCCCGCGACTCGGTGAAGGACTGGGAGGCCGGTCGTACGCCCATCAAGAGCACGTTGCTCATCTCGATGGCCGACATCTTCGACTGCAGCCTCGACTACCTCATGGCTCGCTCGAACGAGCGCCTTATCAAGAAGGCGGTGGCGTAATGCCCCGCAACCAAAGGCTCGACATCATGCGCCGGAAGTTGCAGCGCCGCTTCAAGACTTGGAAGGGACGCCGGGCGTAATGACGTGGACGAGCAGCGAAGTCCGCTACCTCGAGGAGCACGCCGGGGACGGTGCCGTGGCCATAGCCGAGGCCCTCGGCAAATCGGTGACGGCCATTGAAGTGCAGGCGCACCGCTACGGACTCTCACTCCGCAAGCGCTGGCTCTGCCCCAAGTGCGGCAGGGAGACCTTCAAGCCGCTGTCGAACCGGACGGGTTGGTGCGTCTCCTGCACAAGGGAGCAGCGCGCCGCCGAGATCGCCGAGCAGGTGCGGGCGATGGAGGAGGAGGTGAGGAGGGAGGACAAGGCGAACAAGGAGCGCCAGCGGCTCTACAGCCGCAAATATCGCGCGAAAAAGCAAATCAACGAAAACTTTTTGAAAGTCGATAACCAAGAAACTGAGGAAGAATGACCCCTCAAAACAGATACGCGGGCACCCCCAGCAACCACACCAAGAGCGCCCGCACGTCCAACAGGACTCCCCGCATCGTAGCACGCGAGGGCTACCGCCTGCCAGCGCAGGAGCGGGCCGACAGGCAGAGGGACGCCTTCAGGGCCGGGCTTCTGGTCGGCATCACCGTGACGGCGCTCGCCATGTGCGCGCTGCTGTGGCTCTGGATCATCCCGACCATGGACGGCGCGGTGCACAGCGCCCAAGCCGCATACGAGGCGGTGGGCGTCCATGCGTAACGACGAGCGCTACAACCCCAAGCCCCAGAGCTGCCAGCTCGAGATTTTCGGCCTCGGGGCCAAGGGCGAGGCCGACGCGGAGGACGCGCGCCGCTGGATTGACGAGAACCCCGGCGCATGGAACTACATGGTCGAGAACGCCGTGAGGCTCTCCAAGAAGGGCTACGTCAGCGCCAACTACCTCGTGAACATGGTCCGCAACGAGCTGCACGTGGGCGTGCGCAACGGCCTCGCGCCGTCGTTCGCCCGAATCATGGAGGCGCGCTACCCCAGCCTCAAGGACGCCTTCAACAAGCACCGCTCGCAGAGCGACGGGTTCACGGCATGAGCTGGGTAAGGCACAAGGAGCGCTCCATGACCTTCAAGCTCGAGCTGGAGAAGATCGTGGGCAAGGAGCGCCACCGGACCGACCCGCGAACCGGACGCAACTACACCCCGAAGCAGACGAGGCTCGCCGAGGAGGCCGTACGCAAGGCCTACAGGGCCGAGCACGAGGACCACGGGGACTTCGACGGAATCGTGACCGTCGCCATCGAGACCTTCAGGCCACTGGCCAAGAGCAACCCGAAGTACTGGGCGGGCCGCGCCGACCTCGGCAAGCCCGACTGGGACAACATCGGCAAGCTCATATGCGACGCGCTCAACGGCGTCGCGTACACGGACGACGCCCACGTGGTGATGGGTGGCGTCCAGAAGGGATGCCGCACGCCATACGGCACGCCGCCGCTGGCAAAGGTGTGCATCACCCACTTCACCGAGGAATACATAAAGGAGAAAAAGAAATGAACGACAAGTACTTCGACGGCAACCTCTTCGAGGAACTCCCGGCGGACCACTTCCACAAGAAGGTGCTCGATCACGCCACCTGTATCGCGGCCAACCTCATGTTCGATGCGGCCCACCCAGACCACACCGGCGGCGTGAAGAGCGCCAACGCCTACCACATGATGATCGCGCTGTGCGAGGCCGGGCTCGCGAAGCTCGACGAGAAGGATGTGGCCGAGAGCCGCGAGTTCGTCGCCAAGGTGATCGCACCCATCACCAAGGAGAACGAGCGCGAGATGTGCCGCGAGTTCATGGCCGCCATCTTCGGCATCAAATAGGAGGCATCTATGGAACCCATGGAGATCAGGGGCAACTTCAAGCAGGCGACGGTCAAGGGCGGCACGGCCGTGCTGCAGCTCGAGATTCTGACGAGCGACGCCAACGCCTTCCCCATCCCCAAGCTCTCCGGCAAGCCCGTCGTCCTGACGGTGGCCGACATCCAGGACGAACTGCCGCTCGACTACGACGAGGAGGACGAGGGCGAGCAGCTCCCGTTCGACCGACCCGCGAACGTGGACGCGGAGACGGGAGAGGTATACGAGGTCATCACGGACGAGGCGCGAATGATTGGAGACGGTGAGTAATGGAGTACACGCAGGACGAGAGGCTGGCCGTGCTCACGGCCATGCAGAAGCAGATTGAGCCCGCGCTCAAGGAGGCCAAGGCCATCGCGCGGCAGGAGATCATGGAGGGCTTCGCCGAGACCCACACCGACCGCCGCGCCATCATCGTCGGCGACGAGAAGGTCGGCGAGATCGGCATCAGCTACAGCAAGGCGGCCCCGGTAATCCTCAAGGAGCGCATGGACGAGGCCGTTGCCTTCCTCGACTCCATCGGCATGGTGGACATCGTGCCCAAGAAGGGCTGGGAGGCCCACTTCGCCAAGGCCGGGGACAAGGTCGTGTGCACCGACACGGGCGAAATGGTCGACTGGGCCATGTGGTGCCCCAAGTCGCCCAAGACCGCAGCGGTGCGCGGCTGCGCCCCCGAGGACGTCATGCAGGCGCTCGGCCCGCGCGTCGAGGGAATGAGCGCGGCCGCCCTGCTCGGGGACGGTGAGCTGTGATGGCCGAGGATGTGCCCATGGTCCAGGCGGTGAAGCCGGATACGTTCGACCCGTCCGCGATGTTCACCCAGCTGCTCGCGGAGGCGCAGGCCGAGATGGTCAACCCGACCAAGAGCAAGACGGGCCAGAAGGGATACCAGACCTACTCGTACTCCCCGCTCGACTTGGTCCTGAACATCATCAGGCCGCCGCTGAACAAGCGCGGAATCTTCTTCTACCAGCGCTCCGAGGTCGCCGCCAACGGCGCGGGCATGCTCCTGAACACCATCGTGGCCTTCGGCGGCGAGGAGCGCGTGCTCGACGTGAAGCCCTACGAGTACGCCAGCGACCCGCAGGAGTTCGGCAAGCGCGAGACCTACGCCCGCCGGTACTCCGCGCTCATGGCCTTCGGCCTCGTGGGCGAGGAGGACACCGACGGCGACACAGGCCCCAAGGAGACGAAGGAGAAGGCCCCGACGAAGCCGCGCCCGAGCAAGCGCAAGGTGATGCTCGCCAAGATAGCGAAGCTCAAGGCCGAGTGCATGCAGAACGGCGTCAAGGAGGAGGGCCTCCGCGCGTACGAGGAGGCCAACTTCGGCACCGACGACACAACCAAGCTCACCGACAGGCAGCTCGAGGAGCTTGGCAAGCATCTGGCCCAGATGGCCAGGGACAGTAAGGAGATTGACTAGTGAGCAGCGGAATCAACACGGTCGCCATCAGCGGCAACCTCGGGCGCGACCCCGAGCTGCGTGCCACGCAGACGGGCACGCAGGTGCTCCGGTTCTCGGTGTGCGTCAACGAGCGCCGCAAGGTCGGCGACGAGTGGCAGGACGTGCCCAACTGGGTCGACGTCACCGTGTTCGGCAAGCGCGCCGAGGCGCTCAACCGCTACCTGTCCAAGGGCACGCACGTATGCGTCCAGGGCAGGCTGCGCCAGAGCAAGTGGGAGAAGGACGGCCAGAAGCACAGCCGCCTCGAGGTGATCGCGGACAACGTCACGTTCTCCGGCGGGGCCAAGCGCGACGACGTGCCCGACGAGGTCTACGACGACGATTGCCCGTTCTAAGGAGTGAAGATGGAGCAGTATTCGATTCTCGACCTCGCGCTCGAGGTCTACATCCCGGGGGCCACCGGCTACGGTTGCCCCGAGGGCCGGTGCGTCTACACGGTCACCAACGGCCAGGCGCTCCTGGTCGAGGCAAAGGTCAAGCGCTCGCGCGGCAACGACGCCGCGCCGAAGGTCAACAAGAAGCGCCTGCAGCGCGTGGCCATGTGCTTCGCCGCCGACCATCCCGAGGTCGAGGCCATCAGCTTCGACGTGCTCGAGGTGATCGTGGGCAGCGAGGCCACCCTGACGTTCAACGCGGCAAAGGCCGCCTTCACCTGGGAGCGCTGACATGGAGGAGGACCAATTCAAGTGGCTTCCCAAGTTCACCGCAGCCTGCGCCAAGGCACCGGAGGAGCAGCGAGGAAAGCTCCTCTGGGCCTTGGCCCAGTACGGCACCTACGGCATCGAGCCGGAGCTGGAATGGCCGCTCGATGCCATCTTCGCCAGCGTCCGCGAGGACATCGACTACTCGAAACGGTGCATCGCGGCAGGCAAAACGGGTGGACGAGGTAACAGAAAGCCCCCTTTAGACGGTGCTAAACCCCCCTTTAGCGAAAGCGAAACCCCAAACGACGAGCCGGAAGGAAACGACGAACCCCTTTCGGACAGCCAAAAGGGGGACGGGGACAGCGCCGAAGCCAAAGCAAGGCAAGGCAAAGCAAGGCAAGGCAAGGCAGTTAGTAAGAGATTCGTCAAACCCGCGCTCGCGGAAGTCGAGGAATACGTCTCGGCCAAGGGCTACACGTTCAACCCCGAGGCGTTCTGGAACTACTACGAGGCAGTCGGGTGGAAGGTCGGCAGCAAGCCGATGAAGAACTGGAAGGCCGCGTGCTCCACGTGGCAGCAGCGCGAGGCGAAGAAGGAGGCCAGCCATGATGCGTACTCAAATCTCTGACGTGCTCATGCCCGACGGGGCGCGCGAGCAGATCGCCGCAATCATGCGCTCCCGCCTCCGCAAGGCCGGGCTGCGCGGCCCCTACGCCGAGGCCGACTGCGACCTCGGCAAGCGCATGGCCAAGCTCGCCGGGAAGGGCGAGGGCGCATACCTCTGGGGCGAGCCGGGCACGGGCAAGACCTACGCCGCAGCCTGCGCCGTCCGCATGGCCGTGCTGGACGGGACGAGCGCCAAGCTGGTCACAACGAGCCGCCTGCTCGACGACATCCGCTCCGAGTACGACGGCGGCGAGCGCGGGGCGCTCCGCAGGGCCGAGCGGTACAGGCTCCTCGCCCTGGACGACCTCGGGGCCGAGCGCCCGACCGAGTGGGCCATCGAGACGCTGACGCGCCTCATCGACACCCGCGTGGCCGAGGGCCTGCCCACCATCGTCACGAGCAACTACCGCATCGGCCAGATCAGGGACCTCTGGGGAGGCATGGCCGGAAAGCGCGTGGCATCGCGCCTCGCCGGCGCGTGCAGGCCCATCGAGGTCAAGGGGCAGGACAGGAGGCTCGGATGATAGTGAGCGCATCACAGCTCCGTGGAGTCCCGAAGGACCGCGCGGAGCTCTACGGCAAGCCCCATGTCGGCGCGCGCTATGTCGGCAACCGCTACGAGCTGACCGCCGAGCGCTGCGGAATCTGCGGGCGGCAGGCCACGAACTGCCACCACATCGTGCCGAGGCGCTGCGGGGACTTCGCCCTCGTAACGCCCAGGGGCACGTGGCGGCTCCGCTCGCCGCTGATCGCCCTGTGCGGGAGCGGCACCACGGGATGCCACGACGGGTTCCACGGCGGGGCGAGATACAGGCCCGAGTGGGTGTGGGACGAGCCGGAGTTCGAGGAGGCGTGGTGGGACGGCACGCTGCTGTGCGAGCACGAGCCGCACGACCCAGCGCTCTACGCCTACGGACACTGGGCGATAACGGACACCAAGACGGGGCGAACAATCGAGATAACGGAGGGTTAGACATGGAAATCACCAACTGCGAGCAGTACGTGCTCGCCGAGCTGGACTACGAGCAGCGCCGCAACGAGCGCCTCGTGGCCGAGAACAACAAGCTGGCCAAGCAGCTCGACGCCATGACCAAGAGGGCCAAGAGCTACAAGGAGACCATCGACCGCCCGAAGACGCCCATCGAGGCGCTGGCCGACGAGGTCATGCGCGAGGAGATGCTGACCCGCTTCTCCTATGCCGAGGTCACGGACGTCAAGGGCGCGTTCAGCGGCAAGCTGCTCGGCTTCGACGAGTGGTGCCACGAGGCAGTGCGCCTGAAGGCGCTGCCGGACGACATCAGCGAGGAGACGCTCATCCGATTCATGCGCGACGACCTCAAGGCCATCTATGACGAGCAGGTGGCCAAATGTACCGAGTAGAGGCGGTCGTGTTCGACAAGAGCGACGTCGGCAGGCCGAGGCCGTCGAGCGGCTCCTTCTACGACGTCTGCGCCGGGAGCTTCGAGAAGTGCATGGAGTTCATCCGCGCCAACGCCGTGACCCCGCCGGACTGCCTGCCGACCTTCTACCGCATCGTCCATGAATAGGGCGTGCGCGGGGCAGACGGTCCTCGACCTCTTCCCCGCGCCTCCGCGCGACCACGTCGCGGACACGATCAGATGGATGTGCGACGTGCACGGGTGCATCAGGGGCGAGATAGAGGGCGAGGTCCGCGAGCTGTACCGCGACTTCGGCACCGTGGAGGCGTTCGACCGCTGCAAGGCGCTGGTCCACTTCCGCGACGGTAAGAGGTGCAACGAGCCGCTCCTATGCACCACCCCACGGCATATAGGCGTGTTCGACCCGGACGTGGAGGTCCACACGGTGTGGGACCGCTGCTGGGCGGCGACCCACGGCCTGCCGATGGGGCAGGTGTTCAGATTGAGAAGCTGGGACTACGGCCACAAGAGGCCAGGGAGCTGGATGGAATGAGGAGACCGACCGGGGATGACGCCATAAGGGCCGCAGCGCTGCTGCTTAGCATCCCGCTGCTCTTGGCGTGCCTCCCGCTCATCGCATACGACTGGATTAAGGAGAGGAAGAAATGAACGAGATCACCACGGAGGAGCGCCTCCGCATCGTCGAGGAGCTGAACCGCACGGCCAACGACAGCCTGGGCGGCGAGAGCCTCCAGCGCGCGCTGGCCAGAATCACCGGGGCGGAGGACACGAGCTGGCGCGGGGTCATGCGCCGCGTGGCCGAGCTGGCGTACCGCCCGACGACGCAGGTGCAGGTGGCACCCGACGGCCGATACCATTGCTTCGCCTGCGGCCACGACGGCAGGACCGAACCCACGGGCGGCCTGAACTACTGCGAGCGGTGCGGGGCGGAGGTGACCAACTGATGGATAGGCCCGACATCTACACGGACGGGGTGAGGCCGGAGTGCTGCGCGAACTGCGGCCATGTCAGGACGACCGTGTTCCGCAGCGTCTACGGGACCGAGCGCATCGAGTACGAGTGCATGCGCAGGCCCGAGTTCATCCACCGCACCCAGGGTGAGGACCGCTGCAACTACTGGACCGACGCGAGCTACGAGACCGGGGAGGACTAATGGCAATTATCGAAATGCCCAAGGGCATGACCCCATCCATGATCCCCGAGTATGCAACGCCCAACGAATGGGCCGAGGCTTTCAACGTGAGTGTGAGGACCGTCTACAGGATGTGCAGCCTTGGGGAGCTAATGACCGTGAAGGTTCGCGGCAGCATCCGCATTTGCCGCGACATGTCCTTTGTACTGCTGGGGCTAGATAGGTGATAGCAATGGCGAATATCGAGTTACCAAAAGATGCCGAGGGGCACGAGATTCCGCTGGACACCAAATTGCTGTACGACAAGGAAGGCAATCCGAAGGAAGTCTCGATCTTCGCATATACGCCGCGAAGTTACTCCAGCGGCTGGAGTGTCGTGCTTGCGGGCGGATTCGAAAGGTTTGCCTCAGCGATGTTCCTAAACCCACCCGAACCGCCAGACAGCTGGGAGAAGCTGGAAGATGACTTGCGCAGAGGTGCGGACGCGGAGAGCTACCCAATGTGCAAATACGCGAATGGCGAAGAATTCCTGTGCAGCGAATGCCGGTTCTTGAGAGGCGAAGGCTGCTGCGCCCGTGTGAACAACGCTCTTGCTGACATCCTCGGCCGCATCCGCAAGCTGAGGGGTGAGGGCGAATGAAGGCTAAGCGCAATATCTACCTAGTCATGGACTACGGGGGCGATGAGATCAACCCGTGGGACCTGCCGTACATGGCGTTCGACGATGAGCAGCTCGCCGAACACTGCGTTGAGAAACATAAGGAGCGAATGACGCTTGCTCCGGGTGAGGAGCCTATGTGCAACTGGGACCTGTATGACTTTTCCGCCGTCTGCACAATCCCGTTTCTCGTTGATGAGCAGACCTGTCAAAACGTCTACCGCGGCACCAGCAAGAACGGATTCGAGTGCTCCGTGTGCGGCGACCGAGTGGAGGATGCCGACGAATACGACATCTCGGGAACGTTCAACTTCTGCCCCTGCTGCGGTAGGAAGGTGGTGCAGCGATGCTCGTAATCGAGAAGAAGGACGTGCCCGAGGACTGCACGACATGCCTGTACTACCGCTTCAACGGGTGCGCCAACGCCGACCGCCAGAAGGATTGGATGCACTACCGCGTGTGGAAGGGACTCGAGCAGTGCCCGAGCTGGTGGCTCGACCAAAACCGATTCGAGAAGGCGTGACGCGATGGCAACCGAATACGTTTTGGACGCCGAGAAGATCGCCCACTGGAGAATCGACAACAACGTGCCGCTCAAGCAGCTGGCGCGTGCGGCGGGCGTCAACCTCAGCAGCCTGGGCCACGCCATCCGCGGCGGCAGGGAAGTGAAGATGAACCTGCTGCTCAATCTGGCGGAGGCGATGGGCGAAGACCCGCGCGACATCGTGAGGCCCAAAGCACTTGCAAGTCAGGAGACAAAATGAAATTCGAGATCATTGAGCGCCACATCATCGACGTGCCGGACAGCGAGCTCACGGACGATGAGCGCCCCCTCGGCAAGATGACGCTCGGCGAGGACGTCATCGCGGAGAACCCGCACAGGTTCATCGAACAGTACGAGGTGTACCGCGAGGAGGTGATTCGCCTTGGGGGCAAGCTGTGATCCGGGCTACAACCTCCCGGACGGATGCACCGACGCGGCAATCGACAGGCGCTTCGGGGAGCGCGGCCCGACCTGCGCCGAGTGCACCAAGATGTACGAGTGCTGCTGCGACTACGGCATCTGCGAGATAGAGTTCGACGACGCCTTCCGGGAGAAGTTCGACGGGGCGGACGCGGAGCCGGGCGACGTCGCCTACTGGGCGCTCCCGTGGATAGCGGACCACATGAGGGACATGCAGGAGGCGGCGTGCGAGACCTTCGTGAGCTACTAGCGCTGGCCCTTTTGGCAGCGGCCCTGCTGGCGGCATGGGCGTGGACGGTCCGCGCCCTCGCCGCAGGGCTCCTCCTGCTCGCATTCATGGCACTATAGGAGGGACACATGATCGACTGGAAGAGGGCGGGCGGATGCCTGCTCATCATCGCGGCCTGCCTCGCCATAGACGCGGTGGCGGTGGCCGTGATGTTCAAGATGCTGCTGGCGCTGTCGGCGGCGATTGGAGTGGGATAGATGGACAACGGGAAACAGTACGACCAGCACAGGGTGGAGCAGGGAATCACGGCAGCGCTCAAGGCGTTCGAGCTGCTGGGCCTCACGCCGCTGGAGATATTCCAGGCGAGCCGCAGCATCAGCCTGGGCGTGGCCGCCAAGGCCAAGTCCGAGAGCGGGAGGCGCGAGCTGTGAGCGTGTACTGCCCGCACTGCGGCCGCACGCACCCCGAGGGCCAGCGCTGCCCGTGCAGGCCGAGGCCCAAGCGCAGGCCTACGGAGGGCGACGCCACGAGGGCCGAGCGCGAGCCATGGCGCGCCGAGTACTCCTCGGCCGCGTACCGCAAGGCTAGGCAGAAGGCCATCGGCAGGCAGCTGGGCAGGTGCGCCGACTGCGGCATGGTGTGCGCGGAGTACCGCGACGGCCGCTGGTACACGGCTGGCATGGGCGGCGAGGTGGACCACGGCCGCGCGCTGTGCGAGGGCGGCGGCAGCGAGGTGGAGAACCTCACGCTAAGGTGCAAGAGCTGCCACAAGAAGCGCGATGATGCACGCAGGGCGGCGAACAGATAGCTTTTATGCACAAGGGTGTGGCCTCGGACGGGGCTGCACCCCTTTTTTATGCACGACCCCCCTACCCCCTCGGAAAATCGGGTTTCTTTCCCCCTACCCCGCGCGCCCCTATCCCCCGCGTTTCGCCACGAAATTGGAGGTCGGGGGGGTTCAGTGCAACGCCAAGGCGAGGTGAAATCGCAACGCTAAATCTCACGGCACGCCTATGCTCCCCATCACGACACGCCGGAAGGGGACGCGACAATGCGCGAAAACGAACTGAAAATCGAGGAAATCGAGATCGACTCGCTCGTTCCGTACGAGAACAACGCGAAGAAGCACACGAGGGAGCAGATAGACGCCGTCGAGGCCTCAATCAAGGAGTTCGGCTTCAGAAACCCCGTTATCGTCTGGCGAAACGCGGACGGCCTGCCGGAGGTCGTGGCCGGGCACGCGCGAATTACCGCAGCGAAGAACCTCGGGATGAAGAAGGTCCCGTGCGTCGCGTGCGACGACCTAAGCGATGCCCAGAGGCGCGCGCTCACGCTCGTCGACAACCAGACGACCATGATGACCGGGTGGGACGAGGACCTCCTCGCCTACGAGTTGGACGTCCTCGCGGACGAATTTGACATGGGCGACTTCGGCTTCTCCGAGGAACTCGAGCCGGACGGCCTAAGCGCCGTAGAGGAGGACGACCCCGAGCCGGAGGTCACCATCTGCAGAGCGAAGCGCGGCGACGTCTTCGTTTTGGGAAACCACCGCGTGATGTGTGGGGACTCGACATGCCCTGAAGACGTCGAGAAGCTATGCGGGGGGGGGTCTCGCGGACATGATCTTGACCGACCCGCCCTATAACGTCGCGCTCGGCCAGCATATGAGGCCATCGGAGAAAAAACAGCTCCAGCGCAGAACGGACGGCCTCGTAATCGACAACGACGAGTTCGAAGACGAAAAGCAATTCGAGGAGTTCCTGCACACAGCGCTGAACGCGGCCATGCCCCATCTGAAGGAAGGCGGCGCGGTCTACACGTGGCTCGCGGTGATGCACATGCCGGCGTTCGCCTCGGCCCTCGCGCGTGCCGGAATCATGTGCAAGCAGATGCTTATATGGGTCAAGAACACATTCGTACTCGGCCATCAGGACTACCAGTGGCGTCACGAGGGATGCCTCTATGGATGGAAACCCGGAGCAGCGCACTACTTCACGGACAGCCGCTCCGAGTCGACGGTCTACGAGGACCTCGGCAAAGACCCGCACAAGATGAGCAAGGCAGAGCTCATCGAGATGGTCGAGGCGATGTCCGGCGACAGCGTGGCGACGGACGTGCTCCACTACGACAAGCCGTCGCGCAACGAGGACCACCCGACCATGAAGCCGGTAAAGCTGTTCGCATACCAGATGCGCAACTCGAGCCGCAAGGGCGAGACGGTGCTCGACCCGTTCGGCGGCAGCGGTACATCCGTGATAGCGGCCGAGCAGATGGGCCGCAGGTGCCTGTGCATGGAGCTAGACCCGCACTACTGCGACGTGATCATAACGAGATGGGAGAACATGACGGGCCGCGAGGCGGTCCTCGAGACGGGGGAAGTTTGATAAAGAGATGCGAGTCATGCGGGCGCGAGTTCCAGGCGAAGAGGAGCACCGCCCGCTTCTGCTGCTCGACGTGCCGCAGCCATGCATACAGGGGCTACGCCTACGTGGGCGAGCTTCAGGCCCCGGCTCCCAACGCCGCCATGAGCGACGACGAGGTGCTCGAGGTCATCCAGCGCGCGCACGTCGCCGCCTCGGATATGTCCCGCGCCTCACTCATGACCGCCGCCCCGCTGTGCCTGTCCCTGAAGAAGGCCGCCAAGAAGATGGAGGACGCGCTGCGGGGTGAGGACCTGTGAAGGGCGCCAAGCCGAAACACGACGCCATCAGGCGCGGGATAACCGACGCATACGGGCTCGCTGCGAAGACCGATGCCGCCGGAGTCCTCATGCCCGAGGACATCGCCCTCGACCCCGTCCAGAGCGAGATATGGGCATGGCTGTGCCCGCCGGTGAACAACTTCTCCGAGCAGGACATACCGACCCTGCGCCTCCTCACCTACTGGCACGCCGTGGCCGAGCAGGCGCAGCAGGCCATCCACAGCGAGGACGGCCGCATAAACATCTTCGACAAGATCGGCGTGAAGCCGTACAAGACACCGGATGGGAGGGAGGTCCCGCTCGTGCGCAAGAACCCGGCACTGACAATCCTGAAGGAGGCGTCGAGCGAGATTCGCGCCCTGTCCGACATGCTCGGCCTGTCGCCGCTCGCGCGCTCGCGCATCGGCCTCATGGACGCCACGACCGTCAAGACCGCAGCGGACACGGCGTCCATGTTCCGCTCAATCGACGCGGCCTACGAGCTGCCAGCGGAGGTAGTCGATGTATCGGACGCCGACTAGCTACACGCGCGAGGGCCTCGTCATGGCGCGCGACTATGAGCGCTGCTTCACCTCGATGTGCCGCCACGTCGCCAACGACTCATACTACGCGCAGCCATTCTATCTGGAGGAGTTCCAGCGCGAGAATATCTGGAAACCGCTCTTCGCCTCGGGCAAGATGACCGCCAGAGGCTTCAAGCGCAAGTACCGCCGCGCCATCATCGGCCTGCCCTCGGGCTACGGCAAGTCCGAGACGTGCGCCGGAATCCTACTCACCGTGGCCACGATGGAGCCGGTCCACAACGGCCAGTACGGAATGGTGGCGTCGTCGAAGGACCAGATTCGCAACGTCTACGAGAAAATCTGCACGATGATCAAGCTCAACCCGACGTGGCGCGAGCAGTGGGACATCGGGAAGAACATCATCACGCACAAGGAGACCAACGCGAAAATCATGATTCTGCCGAACACGGCGGACGCGCTGGAGTCGTGGCACTTCAACTTCCTGATATTCGACGAGCTGCACACCTACCCCGACTCGAAGGTCTGGGACGCCGGGGTCAAGGGCCAGAAGGTCCTGTGGAACCCGCTCACCGTGGGAATCACCACGGCCGGAGACAAGCGCGAGGGTTTCCTCTGGGAGATGTACAGCGACAAGGCGCGCCGAGACCCAGGCATGTACCTGTACTGGCTGGGCCTCGACGATGGCGACGACATCGAGAAGCGCGCCGACTGGGAGAAGATCATGGTGGCCTCTTGGGTCACGTGGGAGAGCATCGAGGACCAGCGGGGCATGGCCGCATCCGCCCGCCAGTTCGAGCGTTACACGGCCAACCGATTCCCCAAGGACAACGACGCCTACTCGGTCTTCAAGGCACCGCAGCTCGACCGCTGCGAGCGCGGCACCAACAGGTTCGACTTCACCAAGCCGTGGACGCTCGGAATCGACGGAGCCACGGCGGGCGACTCGTTCGCAATCGTCGCGTACCAGAAGCGCAAGACCAAGAAGGGGAAGACCGTCTGCCTCACCAAGGAGTGGGTGTTCGATACCCCCGACGAGGAGACGGGCCACTACGACTTCGAGCAGATAACCCAGCTAATCGCCGGGCTGTGCTCCGAGCACTGGCCGCAGGTCGTGGGAATCGACCCCAACCGCCTGATCGTGATGAACTCGCGCCTGCGCGACGTGTACGGAATCGAGACGGTCTCGTTCCCGCAGAACAACGCGACGATGTGCCAGGCAACCTCAATCGTCGTGAACGAGGTCAAGGCGGGCGAGCTCCGGCTCCGAGGCTGCCCCAAGCTCCGCGCGCATCTGGCCAACACCGTCGAGATGGAGCGCGAGCCGTACGGAATGCGCTTCGGCAAGGACTCCAAGAAGTCCAAAATCGACGCGGCCATCGCGCTGGCCATCGCGGCCCTCGCATACGACAAGCTGGTGAGCGGCACGGAGTCCTACGTGCCCGTCAGCTAATCTCACGCGCCCCATACGATGCCCCCGACAGAAAGGGGACGTATGGGACGTTTCTACGACATGTTCTACAAGAGGGAGCCGGTGCAGGACGTCGTGCACGTCACGCTGCCGCCGGGCTTCGCCACGCCGCACGGCTACGGCGCGCTCATGTCCATCGACTTCGCCGCCTGCGAGCAGACCAAGGCGCGCAGCATGGCCAGCCTGCCCTTCTCGGTGATGCAGGCGGGCCGAGACGGCCACAAGCGGCTCGATAACCACCCGCTGGCCAAGATTCTAAACGGCATGGCCAACGAGGAGATGACCGCAGCGAAGCTCATGGACTGGACCGTGCTGCGCCGCGACACCTTCGGCAACGCCTACTGGTACGTCGAGTGGTTCAAGGGAAAGCCGGTGGCGATCTGGCCCATCACGGCCAGCGTGATGCACGACTACGACAAGCACGCGCCCAGGGGAAGGCGCACGCGCTACTACGTCTCGCCGGGTGACGACCACGTGCCCGCCGGGTGGTACTACCCCGACGAGGTCGTGAACATCTCCACGCACATGACCAAGGACGGCGTGAGGGGCATCTCCCTCGCGCGCCTCGCGGCCGAGGAGATCGGCCTGTCCATCGACCTCGAGCGCTTCTACCGCTCCATGCTCCACAACGGCAACCACCAGCTCGGCCACGTCGAGGTGCCCGAGGGCCGCATGGACGAGAAGGACCTGAATGCCCTCCGCGCCGCCGTTGACGCAAAGAGCGGCGTTACCGAGGCGGGCCGCGCGCCCATCTTCGGCTACGGGGCCAAGTGGGTGACGGACCAGCAGACGATGAAGGACGCATCCGTTATCGAGCAGCAGAAATGGGTGCTCCATCAGGTCTGCCGCGCCTGCAACGTGCCGCCGTGGAAGGTCTACGACAGCGAGGGCGCGACGTACAACGGCGGCCAGCAGATGCGAATCGACTACGTGACCGACACCATCACGCCGGACGTGCGCGACCTCGAGATGGCGCTGCAGCCGGTCCTCGACGCCTGCTACCAGCGCGACACCAAGGCCAAGTTCAAGCTGAACGGCCTGATGCGCGGAGACGACGCCGCCCGCACGCAGTACTACCGCGAGCTCGGCTACTTCGGCGCGATCACCCGCGCGGACGTGCGCGACCTCGAGGACATGGAACCCGTCGAGGGCATCGACCAGCCGCTGTTCCCGCTCAACTACGGCACCGTCAACGACGACGGCACCGTGAACGTATTCAACGCAGACAAGCCGGACGGCACAGCCGACGGCACGCAGGAAGGGGCAACGAATGTTCCGAATCAAGAATGAGGCCGAGAAGGCCACCGTGTACCTCTACGGCACCATCGGCAGCGACTTCTGGTCCTCCGAGGAGTCCAACACGGCCAAGAACTTCGCCAAGGAGCTTGACGGCCTGAAGGGCAAGCCCGTCGACATCCGCATCGACTCCCTGGGCGGCGACGTCTACGAGGGCTTCGCCATCGCCTCGGCAATCCAGCGCTACAAGGGCGAGACCACGGCGCACATCGACGGCATCGCCGCCTCGGCGGCCTCCTATATCGCAATGATGGCCGACAAGGTCGTCATGAGCAGCTTCGCCCAGCTGATGATCCACGACGCATGGACCTACGCGCAGGGCAACGCGCAGGAGCTTGCCGACGTCGTCGCGCAGCTCGCCGCGCTCGACTCCACCATCGCCGGAATCATCTCCTCGCGCTCCGGCATGGAGCTGGCCGACGTCAAGAAGGCCATGGACGAGGAGACGTGGTACACGGCCGACGAGGCGCTCGAACTCGGCCTCGTCGACGAGAAGGTGGCCACCGAGAAGCGCGTTGCCGACGCGCTCGACCGCACGCTCATGGGCCGCTTCAAGCACGCGCCCGCCGACGCGTTCGAAAAATCTCACGCCGTGGATACAGTCGCCCGGAGCGAGGAGGGCTTCGTCCTCCTCGGCAACCACGTCTACCGTAAGGAGTAAGCATGCCGCTCAATTCCAAGCAGCTCTGGCAGGAGCGCAGCCGCCTCGCCGAGGAGCAGCACAAGGCCGCCGATTCCGGCGACCAGAACAAGGCCCTCATCATCGAGGGCCAGATTCAGCAGCTCGACCTGACCCTCGAGCACGTCATCGAGGAGGAGGACGCCGCCCGCAACGCGCCCGCCCCCAAGGTCCCCACGCCCAAGGCGTCCTTCGCCGAGCGCATCCTCGGACCGCGCGACGAGTTCCGAGGCCTCTACCGTGGCTTCAAGAACGAGGCCACCGTCGTCACCGTCGGCGCGCCCGCCGAGATCGAGCTGACCCTCGACCCGAAGCCCGACAGCCTGTTCGGCAGCTTCGCCGACACGCTGCGCGAGACCCCCGCAACCGGCTCCGTCACCTACAAGCAGCGCTCCACGCAGACGGGCATGCCCGCCACCTGGGGCGGCGTGGTCGACGGCACCTCCGCAGCCAAGGCCAAGGTCCTGTACTCCTACAAGGACGCCGTGGCCAACAAGGAGACCCTCGCCGGATACGTCCCCGTCTCGGAGGACACGCTCAAGGACTACGACGAGCTCTTGAGCATCATCCAGCACGACCTCCTGCTCGACCTGAACAGCGTCACCGACGACCACATGTTCAGCGGCAACAACTCCACCGGCATCGTCGGCATCAAGAACACCACCGGCATCCTCGAGTTCGAGGAGCACGTCGGCGGCCTGTACTACGAGGCCATCCGCAAGATGCGCACCAAGGTCATGCTGACCGCCAAGCGCGTCCCGACCCACGTGCTCGTCTCCCCGATCATCAAGCAGGAGATCGACCTGTACAAGACCGAGACCGGCCTGTACCAGTCCATCACCGGCGACGTGCTCTGGGGCATGAAGGTCGTGGAAGACCCGAACTGCGACGGCCTGCTCGTGTACGACTCCTATGCAGCCGAGCGCCGCTCCATCCACGGCACCACGGTCGACGTCGACCGCGTCAACGACCAGTTCATCCACAACGAGCTGTGCATCCGTGCCGAGCACACCAAGGCGCTGCAGGTCCGCTACCCCGACGCCTTCTGCTACGCCTCCAAGACGAACCTCGACACCGCAGCGGAGTAAGGGGGAGCCATGGAGACCTACACCTCACCCAAGCGCGTCGTGCGCGACGGCCACCTGATCGCCTTCGAGGGCGAAGTCATGTCCACCGACGAGGCCGTGCGACGCGGCCTCGCCGTCGAGGCCGTGAAGGCCCCCGAGCCGCAGGCCGAGGACCTGACCGTCAAGGAGATCAAGGCCAAGCTCGACGCCGAGGGCATCGAGTACCCCAAGGCGGCCAAGAAGGAAGAGCTTCTGGCGCTCCTCGAGGCCGACCTCTACGACGACGAGGAGGAGTAGCGGTGCTCGTCCAGCCCTACAGCACGCTGCGCGTCGCCTACACGGACGAGCTGACACTTGAGACGGAGGCCGCGCCCGACCGCGCGGCCCTCCTTTTGGGCAGCGGAACGTCCCTCGAGTACAGGCTCGAGGACGGAAAGCTGAAGCTCCCGCGCATCGCGGCCCCCGATTCCGTGCGAATCAACTGGTATCGCGGTGACGACCTGCTGTTCACCACGTTCCTCGCGGTCGTCACGCGCCACTACTTCAGGCTCGAGCAGCTAAAGGGCATGGACGACACCGACGACTTCTCCGACGTGACCGAGGAGGAGTTCTGGGCCGCGCGGCAGGCGGCCACCGAGACGTTCGAGCGCAACGCGAGGCGCAGCTTCGTGCAGCAGATGGGCGTCACGGAGACCTTCGGCGGCGGCTTCGTCTGGCTCGACCACAACGACGTGGCCGAGGTCCTCACCCCCGGCTGGTCGCTCGTGAGCGACTGCCAGGCGGTCGGCCCCGAGGGGCGCGCGACCATCCGCTACCGCTACGGCCTCACCGAGGTGCCGGAGCGCGTAAGCGAGGCCGTCCTGCGGCTCGCGGCCTACTACCTGCGGCCGTCCGCCACGCCCGAGAGGGCCACGGGCGAGGCCACCGACGCGGGCTTCATCCGCTACACGCTCGCCGGGCGCGACGGCGCGACGGGCCTGCCGGAGGTCGACGCCGCCATCGAGCAGTTCGGCCGGTGCAGGGCGGTGGTCATGTGATCGCCATGCCCTACGCCGAGGCCGCCACGGCCCTGTTCGAGCGCGCGTCGCTCGTGCTGTCCGAGAGCGCACTGGCCATGTACGGCGACGGCGGCAAGGTGCCCGAGGTCCACGACCACATCCCGTCGAAGCGCCCACCGTTCCTCGCGTGGTGCGACCCGCTGGCCGACATGGACAGCACGACGGGCGGGGCCACGAGCGCCGAGTACGCCAAGCAGTTCACGCTGCACGTCTACCTGTTCGCCACGCACGCCAAGTTCGACGTCGCGCGCGAGAGCGTGCAGCGCTGGGTCAACTCGCTCTGCTACGGCATCGCCGCCGACGCGACTCTCGGCGGCGCGGTCGACTGCGCGATTCCGCGCATGAGCGACGCGGGCTACGACTCGACCCCCGACAAGAAGTACGTGGTTGCGGCGCAGGTCGATGTGACCTGCAAGGTCTTCTCGGCCTGCCCCAGAGAGTTCAAGGAGCTGGTGCGCAATGCTTCGCGCTGCTAAGGGTTTCGAGGCCACCTACAACGGCCTCACGTATCGAGCGAAGAAGGGCGAGCAGGTCGAGGGCCTGCCCACGTCCCTCCTGACCATCCTGAAGCGGGACGGAATCGTGAAGGAGTCCCGCACGTCCAAGAAGGAGACGGCAGATGATTAACACATCAATCGGCCTCCTCGGCGTCGCCCGCCAGGAGTCCAAGACCAAGGCCGCGCCGACGCCGACGTTCCGGCACGGCCTCACCGGCGGCGGCCTCATCAAGCCCGAGCGCACCGTCGAGCAGAAGAACGTGGCGTGCGGCCTGCGAGCCAACACCACGAACGGAGCATACGTCTCCGAGGTAAACATGGCCGTCGACTTCGAGACGCTGGCCTACGCCGACTCGCTTGTGCTCTACATCCTCGCCGCCATGGGCAACATCGTCACCACCTCGGCCGAGAAGCCCGGCTACTACAAGCACGTGATCACCCTCGGCTCCGAGATTCCCTTCCTGACCTTCTGGGGCCAGGTGGGCAACACGTCGGCCGCCACGGTGCACAAGGCCACGGGCTGCAAGATCGACACGCTGTCGCTGTCCTTCGAGGGCAACGCGCCGCTCGACATCGGCATCACGGCCGCAGGCATCGACGCCGCCCTGTTCGGCGGCTGGTCCGGCGAGACGGAGCCCTCGTGCTTCGACGGCTACTTCATCCCGACCAACGGCGTGTTCAAGTTCTCCCCCAACGACCAGACCCCCATCGAGGTGCTGGTGACCAAGGGCGAGTTCGAGCTGTCCAACAGCCTCACCTCATACCGAGGCGCGGGCCGCGTCATCGCATCCGAGGTCGCCGAGTCCAAGCTCAAGACCACGGTGAAGCAGACCATCATCCCCGAGGACTACACCGAGATTCGCAAGGTCCTCACGGGCAGCGAGAACGGCACGACCGTCACCAACAAGGTCGTCTACGGCTCCGCAGCATGGGAGTTCACCCACTCGCAAGACCCCAACTGCACCATGAGCGTCGTATTCTCCAACGTCCCGTGGAACTGCGAGACGCCCGAGATCGACCCCGAGGGCAGCGCCGCCGAGGTCGAGTTCAGCGCCGACGACATCGGCGTGGCAGCCAAGGACGGCTCCCCCGTGACCATCACCATCGTCAACAAGGTTCAGACCTACGCAGCAGCCTAGGAGGCAAATAAATGCTCAAGTTCCACTTCACCCTCACCGACGGCGACAACGACCCCATCGAGTTCGATGCTGGCCGCACCTCCAACTGGAAGTCCATCGACGCCATGGCATCCATCCCCGACTCCCCGCACAAGGCCGCATACAACGACTTCGTGTGGTGCGTGATCGCCGCCGAGCAGGCGGGCAAGGCCAAGGAGGTCGGCATCGAGGGCATGGAGCTGGCCGAGGCCGCCGAGTACATCGCCGACACCTACGACGCCGTCGTAATCGACGACAACACCAAGCTCCTCGCCAAGGAGAAGGACGCCCCTTTAGCATCTGCGCCCGCCAAGTAGCAAGCGCCGCGCGAATCACCGGGGCCTCCCCATACGACATGGCGCGCCTCCTGGACGAGTACCCGTTCGTCTTCGAGGAGTGGCTGGCCCTGTTCGACCGTCGCGGCGAGGGCTTCGCGGCCAAGCGCGAGAGGACGAGGGGCGAGCGCGTGCAGCGCTTGTTCGACCGCATGGGGAGGAAGAAATGAGCAGCTTGAGCATCAGGGTCGAGGGCCTCGCGGAGACGCTGAAGGGCCTCCGCGAAATCGACCGCGAGCTGCCGAAGGAAGTAAAGAGGGGGCTGCGCGAGGACGTGCGGCCCCTTTTTGCAGCCTATCAATCCTACGCGCGCGGCCTCGGCGGCTCCGGGCAGTACGCCGCCAACGCCTCGATGCGGACCATATCGGCGGGCGTGAAGATCGCCAACAGCGACCCCGGAGCAGGCCCCATCGAGTTCGCAAACCCCGGCGCTTTCTACCTGAACGGCCCCAGGGCGGGCAGGCGCATGGGCGTGCCCCATGCCGGTAAACCGCGCGCGCTCATGCGCGCCGTCGACGAATACGAGGACGAGGTGCGCGACCGCGTGGAGTCGCGCATCGAGAGAGTAATCCAGAGGTACCTAAATGGGTAAGGCATCAATCTCCATCGCCGTCACAGGCTCCTACAACGGCTCCGCGCTGGAGAAGGCGGAGCGCCGCCTCGACAGCCTTTCCAAGAAGGCCGTGGCCGCCGGGGGCAACCTAGAGACTGTCGGCGGCAAGCTCGTGAGCAGCGGCTCCAAGCTCGCCAAGGCCGGAGGCGAGATATACAACTACGGCGAGCGCGTGGAGCAGGCCGGGCAGAAGCTGATGCCCATCTCGGCCGCCATCGCCGCCGTCGGCGTGGCCACTGGTGCCGCAGCCGTCAAGATCGACACGTCCCTCACGGGCGTGCGCAAGACCGTGGACGGCACCGAGGAGCAGTACCGCCAGCTCAAGGAATCGGCCATCGAGTTCTCCAAGACCAACGCGGT
Source organism: Collinsella sp. (assembly GCA_036302225.1). Taxonomy (GTDB): domain Bacteria; phylum Actinomycetota; class Coriobacteriia; order Coriobacteriales; family Coriobacteriaceae; genus Collinsella. Next base: position 14,214 of record JAXJCX010000148.1, on the reverse strand, counting down.
GAGCGCCGACCAGATTCTCGACATCCAGGCGCTGGGCGCGCAGCTCGGCTTCTCCATCGACGAGCTGGACGAGTTCTCGCGCGTGGTATCCGGTCTGGACATCGCAACCGACATGAACGCGGAGCAGGCGGCAACCGAGCTGGCGCAGTTCGCCAACATCGTGAAGATGTCGCACAGCGACGTCAGCCGCTACGGCTCTGCCATCGTCAACCTCGGCAACAACCTCGCCACAACCGAATCAAGCGTCTCGTCCATGGGGCAGCGCATCGCGGCCGCATCCAACCAAGTCGGCATGAGCACGCCGGACATCCTTGGATGGTCCGGTGCCATGTCCTCCCTCGGCATCGAGGCCGAGGCCGGTGGCACGGCATTCTCCAATACCGTCGCATCCATCGACAAGGCCGTGGCCACGGGCGGCGACGCGCTCGACTCGTTCGCGTCCATCGCCGGAATGAGCGCCGACCAGTTCGCCCAGAGCTGGAGGACGAGCGCCACCGACACCATGCTGGCCCTCCTCAAGGGCACCAACAGCGCCGAGAACATGACCGTGGCGCTGGAGTCCATGGGCGTGACCGGAATCAGGCAGACCGACGTGCTCAAGCGCCTCGCGGGCAACACGGACCTCGTGAGCCAGGCGCTTCAGGTATCCAACGACGGCTGGCGCGAGAACACGGCGCTGCAGGACGAGGTCAACAACCGAAACGACTCCATGGCCGCCAAGCTGGAGATCCTGCAGAACAAGGTCACGGCGGTGGCCGAGGACATCGGCACGCCGCTGGTAAACGCCGCCACCGACGCCGTCGACGCGGCCGAGCCGCTGTTCGAGGCGGTCGAGAACGTGACGCAGGGCTTCGCCGACATGGACGAGGGCGCGCAGCGCAATATCATCACGCTCGCCGCCGCGGCCGCAGCCGCCTCGCCGTTCCTCACCACCACGGGACGAATCGTCAAGACCGTGGGCAACGCCGTCACGGCCGTGGGCAAGGCCAAGCAGGAGTGGGGCGTCTACGCCGACGCGCTGACCACCACGAATGCAGCCGCACTGAAGGCGTACAGCGAGAACGAAAAGCTAAACAAGGCCCTCGAGAAGAACCCGGCGGCCAAGGCGGCTGGCGGCGTGGACAAGTACGTCGAGGCCGTGCAGAACGCCAGCAAAAACACATCCAAGTACGACTCGGCCGTACGCAAGCTGTCGAACGAGCAGAAGAAGGGCAGCAAGGCCAACGCCGAACTCGTCGAGAGCCTCAAGAAGGAAGTCGACGAGAAGCGCAACGCCATGAACCGCTCTAAAGAGCTGGTGAACGGATATAAGCAGGAGGCCGCAGCGGCCAAGACGTCCGAGGCCGCCACGAAGAGCCATGCCGCCGGACTCATGATGTGGGCGAAGGCCGCCGACGTGGCCAAGCTGGCCCTCGCCGCCGTCGGACCGGCGCTCGTTATCGCTGGCATCACGGCCTTCGTCCAGAGCATGGAGGACGCCAAGAAGCACGCCGACAACCTGAAGGCATCGACCACCGAACTGGAGGCCGCCGCCGCTGGGGCCAAGAACGAGGTCAAGGAGGAGGCCGGAGCCTTCGACGTCCTCACGGGTTCCACGGGCAGCGCCAAGGCCGACATCGACAAGATGCTCGAGAGCCAGGCGCAGCTCGCCACCACGCTCAAGGACACGAACACATCGGCCGCCGCGCAATCGGCGCAGCTCACGGCCGCATACGACACCATCAGGGAGTATGCGAACAAGAGCGACTTGAGCACCGAGGCGCAGGGCCGCCTGCGCGCTGCGGTCGATACGGTCAACTCGATGTGCGGCACGCAGATAAGCGTCGTCGACCAGGCGAACGGCAAGCTCGCCGACGAGCACGGCGCAATCAGCGACGTCACCGGGGCGCTCGGCGAGTACGTCGAGAAGAAGCTCGAGCAGATCAGGATAGACGCGCAGCAGTCGAACCTCACGGCCCTCTACGAGCAGCAGGCGCAGGACATCCAGACGCTCGCCGTGGCCCAGAAGGACTACAACGACGAAGTCAACCGCTGCATGAAGAACAACCCGCAGATGACGCGCGAGCAGGCCGAGCTGACCATGAGCTACTCGAAGCAGGGCAAGGCGCTCGACGAGGCCAAGGCCGCGCTCGGCGCGGTGAACAACTCCATCGACACCGTCACGGAGAGCCTCGGCGCATCCGTGGCCGTGGCCGACGGGGCCACCGCGAGCGTGAAGGACCTCGCTGCGGCGTCCCCGGCCGTCTCCTCCGCGTTCCTCGGCCTCGACAAGGACCTCGGCCAGTTCTGCGACGACCTCCAGAGCGCCGGAATCAGCGTCGAGGACTTCCAGAGCCTGAACGACGAGCAGCTGATCAAGCTGTCCGCCTCGTGGGACGGCACCACCGGGAGCATCATCAAGGCCCTCGGCGACATGGGCATCAAGTGCAAGACGCAGGGGCAGGCAGCGGCCGACAACTGGGCCAGCGGCCTAAGCGTGGGCGCGCAGAGCGCCATCGGCGCGGCCCAGCAGGTCACCGGCTCCACGCTCGAGGAGTTCAAGCGCAGCTGCGACGACTACGGCATCGCCGGAGACGCAGCGGTGACGGCCTTCGCCAACGCGCTCGCCCAGGGCGACACCTACGACGTGGCGGCGGCAAAGGCCAGTGAGGCCGTGGGCGGCCTCGACGAGGCCAAGCAGGGCGGCTCCGACGCGGGAACCCTCGCCGGTGCGCTGTTCGCCAGCGGCATCACGACCGGAGGCGCGCCCACCGAGGGCAACGCGGCAGCGCTGGCGGCGGCGCTGTCGAGCGGCATCTCCACCGCCCCCGGCGACGCATCCGCGACGGGCAACTCCGCAGGAGCTGGCTTCGCGCGGGGCATCGCCGACAACACGCAACAGACATCCAGCAACGCCGCAGGGCTGCGCGCGGCCGTGTCCGGCGGCATCGCCCCGGCACCCGGCGACGCATCCAGCACGGGCAAGTCGGCGGGCGCGCTGTTCGCCAGCGGCATCGGCTCCGCGTCCAGAAGCGCGAACACCAACGCGCGCTCGCTGGCCAGCAACGCCCAGTCCGGCGTCTCCTCCTCCCCCGGTACCCTCGGCGGCACGGGCAGCTCCGCCGGTTCGAACTACGCACGGGGTGTCGGCTCGGCGGCGTGGGCATCGAGGTCGAGCGGCTCGTCGCTCGCCAGCAGCGCCTCCTCCGGCGCGAGCGGGTGGAGCGCGTACACGAGCGGCTCGCACCTCGGCCAGCAGTTCGCCAGCGGCATCGGCTCGGCGTGGAACTCCGTCCGCAGCTTCGCCACGTCGCTGGTCAACGCGGCCAAGAGCGTCATGGGCTTCTCCGTTCCCGAGGACGGCCCCTGGTCTGGTGCCGAGAAGGGCGGCGAGACCTCTGGACGCCACCTCGGCGAGAACTTCGCCCACGGCATGCTCGAGGCCCGCGCCGACGTGAGGGACAGCGCCAAGCGCCTCATGGCCACGGCGCAGCTCGACGGCAACGTGGCCTACACGGGCAACGGCGGCACAAAGACCACCGTGGTCAACAACTACTACTCGCTGGGCGACGTCAAGATCGACGCCTCCTCGATAAGCGAGTTCATGACGCTAAACGACTTCTTCCAGACCGTCCGCAAGGCGAAGGCAGGGATGTAAATGGCATGGGGCAACGAGGTCTGGCCTACGGGCCAGACCGCCTGGAACACATATATCGAGTGGAAGATCAAGGAGTACGGCGAGAACTCCTGCTACGTGCAGGTCAAGTACAGCTCCTACGTCAAGTGCGGCGACATGCGCGGCACCATCGTCAACCGCTCGTGGGGCGGCCAGTACCGCATGTACGGCCCCGGCTGGTACGGCGATAGCGGCTGGCTCGACGTCGGCTGGGTCAACTACGGAGACCCCGTCACGCGCGAATGCTCGGCGTGGTACACGGGCTATTCAGGGACCTTCCGCAAGTCGACGTGCAGGGACACCTTCAGGCCCTCGGCCCCGGTCTGGACTCCCCAGACGCCGAGCAACGCCAAGGCCGTGCGCAAGTCCCAGACCCTGAACGTCATCACGTGGACGCGCAACACCACGGCCGCCCGACCGTACGACGGCATCTACGTCGACCGCCAGACCGACGGCGGCGAGTGGGTGAACATCGCCAAGCCGGGCGGCGACAAGACGGAGTACAGCGACGACACCGTGCGCCCGAACCACACGTACCGCTACCGAATCGGCGCGTACAACACGGCCGGAAACGCCGGTGGCCACTCCTACACCGAGACGCTGCGCAACCCGCCGGAGAAGCCCGCAGCGCCGAGCGGTGCCAAGGTCGAGCGCCTGAACGACGAGAAGAACCTCATAACGTGGGCCAACCACGCCACGGACGAGGCCCCCTACTCCGAGGTGCGCATCGAGCGCAGCACGGACGGGGGCGGCTCCGTCCAGATCGCACACGTGAGCGGCTCCGCCTCGTCCTACACAGACCCGACGTGCTCGGCCGACCACTACTACCGCTATCTGGTCCGCGCGTACAACGAGAGCGGCTACTCCGAGCGCGTCATGACCGACCGCACATTCAACACGCCGTCCGCGCCGTTCAAGCCGAGCGGCCAGCGCACGGGAGACACCTCCGTCGAGCTGACCATCCCTAACCTGTCGCGCACCGCGAGCTCCACCGAGATTCAGCGCTCGCGCGACCGCAAGGACTGGACCACCATCGCCACGGTGACCGGCAAGGCCCTGTCGTTCGGCGACAACCCCGGCGGCGGCACGTTCTACTACCGCGCGCGCAACTTGCGGGGCAGCCTCGTCTCCGCGTGGTCCGAGCCTTCCGAGGCCATCGTCACGATCTGCGCCCCGGCGGCACCGACGCTCCTCACGCCGACGAGCGGCGAGGTACTGCTCGTCTCGCAGGGCAGGGTCACGTTCACGTGGCACCACAACCCCATCGACGGCTCCGCGCAGAGCGCCGCCGAGGTCCAGTACTCCACGGACGGCACCGCATGGAAGACGGTGACGGCCGCGACGGCCCAGAGCGCGAGCGTGCCGAACTTCCCGCTCAACTCCACCGTCTACTGGCGCGTGCGCACCAAGGGCGTGCACGCCGACTTCGGACCGTGGTCCGGCAACAGCTCGTTCCACGTCCGGCAGCCCCCGCAGCTCGCCTTCGACGCGCCCGGCCAGACCGTGCGCAACGTGCCGGTCAGCGTGAGTGTGCAGTACGTCGACGCATCCGGCGCGCTCGCGGCCATGGCCGTGGCCATTACCGATATGGGCGGCAACGTGCTCTACGAGGAGGCGCTCGGCACCTCCACGGCCACGAGCGTCACCAAGGACGAGTGGATGCCGGAGGACGGCGGCGAGTACCGAATCGTTGCAACGGCCCGAAGCACGAGCGGCCTGCAGTCGACGGCCTCCATGCCATTCCGCGTGGAGTTCGAGCTGCCGCGCCGCGCCTCCTTACGCATCGAGGCCGACATCGAGCGCGGATACGCCGAGCTGCAGTGCATCGTCGACAACAACGACGAGGGGCAGGACGTCGAGAGCCTTAGCATCTGGCGCGTCACACGCGACGGTGAGAGGCTGATCGCCTCCGACCTGTCCGACGGCTCGTCGGTGGTCGACCGCTACGCGCCGCTGAACACGGATTACAGCTACCGCGTGGCGGCATACGCGGCCTCCGGCGCATCGAGGGCGACGGAGCACCCGGGCAGCATCAAGACGCCCTACTGCTTCGTCTACTACGGCGACGGCCTCATGGCCCGCGCGCAGTTCGACCCGACCGAGCAGCGCAACCTCGAGCGCGCCAACCGCACGCTCGTGCGTTACGCGGGCAGGTCCTACCCGGTGCTATACGACGCGGGCGGCATCAGCGACACCCGCCCCCTGACCGCGCACGTCATAGGCGAGGAGGAGGTGCGCGCCTTCGAGGACCTCATCCTCTACCCGCGCGCCATCTTCAAGAGCGTGGCCGGTGACGTGTTCCACGTCGCCGCCGACGTGAGCGTGAACCGCGACCTGTGCATGCCCATGACGCACGCCGACATCAGCCTCTCGCTGACGAGGGTGGACGGTGAGGCCCTGTGATCTGGACAGGTTTCCGGCGCGAGTCGTACATCTACCGCCGGGTCACGTGGCCCGGCCTCGTCGAGGCCGAGGACTACGGCATGTTCACCGGCGGGCGGCTCACGCACTCCGCGCTGTCGCAGCTCCGCTCCCAGGGCACGCTCGACTTCTCCGGCAGCGCCATACCCGACGAGCACGACCTCGTGCGCGTGTACTACCAGATGGAGGACGAGCGCGGCGAGGCGGGGACGTTCGCCCTCGGGACGTACTTCTGCAGCATCGGCACGCCGAGATACAACGGGCCGCTGGTATCCGGCAGCGTCGACCTCGAATCGACGCTGCGCCTCGCGGTGAAGGGGAAGTACGGCCGCTACTACACGGTGAAGGCGGGGACCAACGCGGTCGCGCATGCCGACGGCATCTTCAAGCGCCTCGGCCTCCGGACGAACGAGCCGCGCTGCGACTACGTCCTGCCGAGGGACGTGGTTTACGAGCCGGACGACAGCTGGCTGAAGATAGCCAACGACCTCCTCGCCATGGCCGGGTTCGCATCGGCCTACCCGGATGCCTACGGCGTAATCCAGATGGTCCCGTACGTCGAGCCGCAGGCGCGCGAGCCGGTGCGCACGTTCAACGACGGCGAAGACTCCATCATGCTCCCCGAGGTATCCAGATCGGACAACGCGGACGACATCCCCAACGCCGTGTACCTGACCTACGAGACGGAGGAGGAGAGCCTCTGGGCCGTGTGCCGGAACACCGACCCCAACTCCCGCGCGTCCATCCCGTACAGGGGCTACGAGGTCCCGCTCGTCGACCAGGTGACGGAGCTCGCGGGCGCTACCAAGGAGGAGCGCCTAGATGCCCTCAAGGCCAAGGCCAAGACGAAACTCGTGGACAACTCCTCGTCCATCGAGTACGTCGAGTGGGGCCACCCGTGGGTGCCGCTGCTGCCCAACGACGCGGTCGGCATCGACTATCTCACCGCCGGGCTAAATTGGCGCGGTGCGATAACGGAGCAGGAGATAGAGGTCGGAGGCCACTGCGCGGTGACGGGCAAGGCCCGCCGCTTCATCCGCTCCGGCTTCGTCACCGAGACGGAGGGAGGGTCATGGTAAGCGGCCACGAGCTGTACGAGCTGCTGTTCGGCGGAGGCGGTGCCAAGGAGTCCCACACGTGGGGCACCGTCGCCGCAGTCAACCAAGACGGGACCGCCGACGTGCGGCTCAACCCATCCATATCGACCACCTGCACGTGCCTGGCCGAGGTGAAGGCCGGGGACCGCGTGCTGGTGCTCGTGTTCAAGCAAGGAGCAGTAGTGCTCGGGAAGGCGGTCTAGATGCTCATAGACCTCACGCTCGACATCGAGAAGGGCACCAACCGCTTCTCGACGCTCGACAACCCCATCACGCTTCGGCAGCAGGACGCCGAGGCGTACGTGTTCAACGTCAACCTGCGACAGGGGGGCGCGGTGCTCGACCTCACGGGCATGACCGTGCGCTTCTACGCGCTGCGGCCGGACGGCGGGAAGGTCATCGACGGCGAGAACGTCGCGGTGCTCTCCGCGCCGGACGGAATCGTGCAGTACACCGTCCCCGCCAAGCTCACGCAGGCGGCTGGCGACATCCCGACCTCGTACATCCGCATCAGCTCGGGCGACTGGTCGGCATCCACGGGCAACATCGCCATCAGGATCGTGCCCTCGGTGGCCATCGAGGCCACGGGCGGCGACTACATCCCCGAGATCGACCACCTCATCAACGCGCTCGAGGCGCAGCGCGTCACCTACGGCAACGCCGAGGATGTGCGCGCGTCCGAGTGGCAGGCGATCATGGACGAAGTCGCCAATGCGCGCGGCCGGGCGAACAGCGCGGCAGACCGCTGCGAGGCCGCGCTCGCGTCGCTCAAGGTCGACTACGACGACCTGACGGACGACGCGAAGGAGAAAATCGCCGCGATGGCGAGCGCCGGAGTGGTCTTCGCCACGCACGCGGAAATCGACGAGGCGTACGAGTCCATAATCGCCCCGGCAATCGGCACCGACACGGTCCTCGAAGGCCTCACCCAGGAGGACTACGACTACGCCTTCGGTAAGGTATTCGGCCAGTAAAGGAGAAATAATGGCAGTACAGGTAAACAAGGTCATGACGTTCAGCGACACCGTCGACCTCATCACCAAGGTGCACAAGGCCTCGGCGAACCCCGTGGCCGTGGCTCCGCACTACGACGGCACCAAGGGCGAGTACGACAACCTCGGCGAGTGGTTCAGCCTCCGCCGAGACGGCAAGGTGTACGGCGTCGACATCCCCGAGTACACCTACTCGAACGACCCCAAGGGCATCAAGACGCGCGACAACGTCGGCCTCGTGTGCCAGCCCGCCACCAACACCACGGCGGGCCGCGACGACTACTCCAAGCTCAACGCCTTCGAGTACTTCACCGTGAACGGCACGGTCGACGACAGCGGCAAGTTCCACTGCACGGCCATGAAGGGCGACGGCCGCTTCAGGGCCGACGGCTCCAACGGCGACGTCTGGGTCATGGCCTGCCCCGGCTACTACAGCATCACGCGCAGCAACGGATACAAGCGCCTGCTCTACTCCGACACAAAGTACGAGGGCATGAGGCCGCTGCCCGGCCAGAAGTACGCCGACGGCACCGAGCGACCGCTCCTCGTGTTCTCGCCCTACCTCGCGTGGTGCGATTCCAACAACGTGCCCCACAGCTACTCCGGCAAGGTCCACACGTTCCAGTTCGGCTCGCACGACACCGGAATCAGCTACAGCAAGAAGAAGGGCGCGGGCTACACGGGACGAACCGTCGCGGACAACTTCTATATCCAGCTCATGCTCATGCTCAAGTACGCCACGCAGGACCTCCAGAGCCTCGGCGGCTGCACCGACTACGCGAACCAGCACAAGGTCCTCGAGGCCGAGACGGGCGTGAACCGCGTGCTCCTGCCGAAGGCGGCGGCCGACTACTTCCTCGTCGGTTCCACGCTGAACTGCGGCCCGAACAGCGACCGAGGAGCGACTGCAGGACAGTCCACGTTCGCCTACCGCACCGTCACCAAGATCGAGGCAATGAGCGACCGATGCGCGGTCTACGTCGACGGCGCACCGTTCACCACGGCCGTCGACGATTACGTGAGCGCCATGCCGTGGAAGACGGGCACGTGCGACAACCTGCTCGGCACGGACGGCTACCCGCTCGCAGGCAAGCCCAAGCAGCGCCAGCCGTACCGCATCCAGGGCATCGAGGTGCTCTGCGGAGCGTACGAGCCGCTGTGCGACGTGATCGTGAATCAGGTCAAGACGTCGGCCGACGAGGGCCACTGCGAGCTCTACAAGTGCTTCGATTCGCGCAAGTACTCCTCGGCCCTCGACGCCAACCACGTCAAGCTCGACCTCGAGCTGCCCGCGCGCGACAGCAAGACCAACGGCCAGTGGATGTACAACGAGGACTGGCAGGAGTCCGCGAAGTGCCCCGGCCTCCTCGTGCCTACCGGTTCCAAGGGAACCTCCACGACGGGCACCTGCGACGCGATATATTCCGACCCGATCTCATCCCCCGGCCTGCGAGAGCTGCGGTGCTTCGGCTATCTCAGGAGTGGGTCTATGTACGGTGCCTTCTGCGGCGATTCGGACGGCGGGCTCGGCTACTACTGGTGGAACTATGGCGGTCGGCTATCTGGCCTGGGGGTCACCATGGCCTAGCCATGGTGCGGGGGTGAAGCGCAAGCGAGGGGGCAGCGCCCCCTCATCACCCCTCCCAGGCCCCTTGGGGGTTCTCGGCGGTAGCCGCTTGGTTCTCGGCCTTCTGCAGTGCTTCGGCAATCTCAGGAATGGGTCTATGTACGGTGCCTTCTACGGCAATTCGAACAACAGGCTCGGCAACTACAGGTGGAACTATGGCGGTCGGAAATCTGGTCAAACGCGGAACACGCTCGTCGAGTCCACCCGCTTCGAGCGGGCATGCCCCGTCAACTGACGAAAATATCAACCCCACGGCGTTTGGTAGCCAAACGGCGAAGAACGCCAAAACCAGATAGGAAACAATGAGGCGTTACTGCAAGCGCGTGGACATCGAGGACGAGGGCTTCTGCCTCGTCGCGGTCCGCGACTTCCTGCGAGGCAAGAGCGGGCGCAGGGAGGTGCAGGCGCTTCTGGACGAATACGGAGGCGAGGAGGAGCTGGCGCGCTCCCTCGCCGCCGAGATACGCGAGCGGCGCGTCACGGTCGCACCCATCCAGTACTTCAACCGAATCGAGCCGATCAACGGCAAGCACCGGATAATCGGGCGCGAGACGCCGAAGCACCAGTGCTTCGACTACATCGCGGTGAACGGTCTAGCCGAGATGCTCATGGCCAAGATAGGCGACTACCAGACGGCCTCCATACCGGGGCGCGGCCAGATATTCGCCAAGCACGCCATCGAGAAGTGGATACGCGAGCCGAGGGCCAAGTACTTCATAAAGCTGGACATCCGCAAGTTCTACCCGAGCATCGACCAAGACGTGCTCCGCGCCATGCTCGCGCGCGACGTGAAGAACGAGGCCCTGCCCTACCTCGTCGGCGTCCTCCTCGACCAGTTCCCGCACGGCCTGAACATCGGCTCGTTCCTAAGCCAATACCTGGCCAACTACTACGCCTCGCGCGCTTACCACTACGCGCAGGAGCGCCTGCGCAAGACGCGCGTGAACAGGCGCACGGGCGTGGTGACGGACAAGCGCCTCGTGGACCACGTGCTGTTCTACATGGACGACATCCTGCTCATGGGCCACGACAAGCGCGATCTCAAGATGGCCGCGCGCCGCCTGTCCAAGTTCGTGAGCGACGAGCTGCACGTCGAGCTGAAGCCGTGGAAGTTGTGCGCCGTCGACAAGGAGCCGCTGGATATGGTCGGCTTCGTCTTCTACACGTACAAGACCACCATCCGGCCGGGCATCTTCCTGCGCGCCAGACGGGCATTCATGCTCGCCGGGCGGTCGGAGGTCATACCGCTGCCGCTGGCCCGGCGCTGCATCAGCTACTACGGCTACCTGAAACACAGCTGCAGCAAGGGAGTTATCGAGAAATATCACGCCGAGGATACATTCGCACGGTGCAAGGACGTCGTGAGCCTTGCCGAGACCGAGAGGAGACTCGATGAGAGTTTATTCGACGGCGGAGCTTCAGGCCGTGGACTACCACGAGCGCCCGGACGGCTTCGCGGACATCAGGCTGCGCCGCAACATCCAGAAGGTGACGCGCGAGCAGATCGACCCTGCCGGAGAAGCCACCGTGGAGTGGCAGGCTGACGAGCAGTACGTCCTCGCCGCCATCTCGAAGGACGAGGCCGCCGAGGCGTTCGACCAGCTCTGGGAGCAGGCCGTGCGCGACGGCATGACCCTCGACGAGCGAATCGACGAGACCGAGCAGAGCGCCAGCGACAGCGGCGACGCCCTCGCGGAGCTCGGCGACATGGTCGCGGAGCAGCAGTCGGCAATCGAGGACCAGGAGGCCGCACTGGCCGAACTCGGCGACCTCGTAGCGGCAATCAAGGGAGGTGAGTAGCAATGGCGAAGATCTACTACCGCCAAGTCAAGGCCGGAAAGCGCACCATCGACGAGGTGCCGGAGCTTTGGCGCGAGAAGGTTCAGAAGATGCTGGACGAGGAGGCCTGATGCTCTCCACCGTTATCAGCGGACTGACGCTCGCGGTGGTGACGGGCCTCGCCGGGTATCTCGGCAGGCAGCTGCATGACATCCGCAAGGAGTACTCGGCCGTCATATCCGCGCAGCGCTCGCAACTAAAGGCCTCCATCGTGCGCAGCTACGAGGAGGCAGAGGCCCGGGGCTACATCACGGCCATGGAGCTGGACACGCTCAACAAGCGCGCCGACAACTACGCGCTCCTCCACGGGGACACGTACATCGAGACGATCAGGGCGCACGCCAACACCATGGACATACACGGCAGCATCCCCGAGCACACGCACCCAGAGAACCACAATGGTTAGGAGCAACTGTGAACAAGGACGCGCTCAAGCGCTGGCTCATCGCCGCAGGAGTCCGCGCCGTGAAGACGGCGGCCCAGACGGCCGTGACGCTCATCGGCTCGACCGCCGTGGCCATCACGTCGCTCGACTGGGGCCAGATCGCGGCCGTGGCCGCATGCACCGCAGTGGTATCGGTACTCACCTCAATCGCCGGAGTCCCGGAGGTCGAGGAGGGTACCTCGCCGTTTGCGATGCGGCACTAGCGCTACTCACGGCATCCATGCTCGTCTTCCTCTCTCTCGAGCTGGGGATGCCGCAGGTGCGGACGGCCGGGAAGGCGATACCGACCGTCTACGACAAGGACGCCCCAGCGCAGGTCCCGACCTACCTCCAGACGGACGAGCTCTGGGGCGCTCTCCCCTATGCGGGGGACGACATCGCCACGAGCGGCTGCGGCCTCACAAGCGCGGCCATGGCGTACACCCGCCTCACCGGCGAGGAGTGGACGCCGCTGCGGCTCGCGCTGACCGTCGGCGACACGTGCACCACGGACGGCCTGAACGACATGCAGAAGTTCTGCGCGTGGATGTGCGCGAACGACGGGAGCCTGTCGAGCACGGGCCTGCTCTACGACCAGCAGGAGGCGCTCGGGTATGCCGGGCGCGGCTGGATGGTTTTCGGCTCCATGACCGGCCAGCTGCACGAGGGCGGGAGGGCCTACGGCGGCCACATCGTGCTCATATGCGGATGGGACGGCGGCACGGCCGACGTCCGCGACCCAGACGAGGGACAAGTGAATCTGAACACAGACGAGTTCGCCAGCGTATCGTGGGCGTACTTCATAGCGATAGGGAGTGATTGACGGTGCAGGGCATCGACATCAGCAACTACCAGAGGGGCATCGACCTCGACAAGGTCCCGTTCGACTTCATGATCTGCAAGGCGACCGAGGGCACCGGAATCGTCCACGACACCTGCGGCGGCTTCGTCCAGAAGGCCAAGGCGCTCGGGAAGAAGTGGGGCTTCTACCACTTCCTGAACGGCGAAGACCCGGTGAAGCAGGCCGAGTTCTTCGTATCGCAGACCAAGAACTACTTCGGCAACGGCGTGCCAGCGCTCGATTACGAGATGTACGGAATGGTCCACGGGGCCGCAGGAGCCAAGAAGTTCCTCGACCGCGTCCTCGAGCTGACTGCCATCCGCTGCGCGGTCTACATGAGCCGCAGCGTCTGCACCGAGGACGACTGGAGCGCCGTGGCCAAGGACCACCCGCTGTGGGTCGCCCAGTACGCGAACACGGATCGCACGGCATACCAGGCGACCCCGTGGCTGCCCTCCGGCGGCTTCGGCGCGTGGGACGAGTGCGCGCTCCACCAGTACAGCTCCAACGGCCGCCTCGACGGATACGCCGGGCCGCTCGACCTCGACATCGCGCACCTCGATGCGGACGGCTGGGACAGGGTGGCGAACCCCAAGGGCCTGCCCGTGCCCGATGCCAAGCCGAGCGGAACAGTCCCGCAACCGCAGGAGACGGCGCTCGAGCTGGCCGCCCGCGTCATGGACGGCACCTACGGCAACGGCGACGCGCGCAAGGAGGCGCTCGGCGGCCGCTACGACGAGGTGCAGGAGTTGGTGAACTACGTCCTGAATACGAGCGCCACGGAGCTGGCCGACGCCGTAATCCGCGGGCAGCTCGGCAGCGGCGAGCTTCGCAAGCGCGTACTCGGCGGGCGCTACGCGGAGGTGCAGGGAGTGGTCAACGACCGCCTCGGGGCGTCGTCCAAGAAGACCTACACGGTCAAGAGCGGCGACACGCTCTCGGGCATCGCCGCCAAGTACGGCACGGACTACCGGACGCTGGCCAAGGTGAACGGTCTGGCGAACCCGAACGTGATCTACCCCGGCCAAGTGCTGGTGGTGGGATAGCCAAAAGTAAAGGGGAGGCTCCTCGCGGGACCTCCCCTTTTTCAGTAGTTGCTATTTTAGGCGGCCCGAGAAAATCTGATGAACACGGAGCGCCCGAGCGCCAGTACCTGGGTTCGACTATCTTTTGAAACGGGGCACCACAGAATCTGAGAAGCCCGTTGCCAATTCGGTAGCGGGCTTTTTGCTATCCATGTGCCGGGATTCGAACCCGACAGGGTGCGGAGCTGAGGAAACGCGCAAGCGTTTTCCAGCGCAGCACGCAAGGAGTGAAG
>JAXJCX010000147.1:0-1689 GCA_036302225.1 Collinsella sp. | reverse complement strand
GTGCGAGCCCGCGGCTGCCAACCAGGGCGTGCCGCAGAACCTGGCGGCGACGATCAAAGATCTGCCCATGGTCACGCGCGTGCAGTTCCGCAACGTGCTGCGCGAGGGCGGACGCATTCCGCAGGAGATTCTGATGACCGCCGACTATCGGGATGGCGACTCGGGAAGCTTCGACCGCATGCTGAATAATTAGTTCCGCTCTCCCGGGGCCTGTGGTTACTTGGTTGTTGCATACGGCTCGCTTTTCGGAACTGGGCTGATAATTCTAGATGTAAGGCGCTCTTGGTTGATATGGGACGGAGGGATTCCGCGTCCGCCTTTTCGGCGGCCGCGCCCCGCTGCGTCGCTTCGCTCCTTGCGTGCTGCGCTGGAAAACGCTTCGCGTTTCCTCAGCTCCGCACCCTTGCGGGTTCGAATCCCTCCGCTTGCTCACAAGAAAAGCCTCCCGATCGGCTATGCGTTCGAGAGGCTGGTTTCTTTGGCTGGGCTGCGGAGACTTACGGCGAACACCTCCATGTACGCCCTGCCCTGCGGCTTCGCCGTCGTGGGGGAGTCACCGCGCCTCACGCGCTAGGACCTGTACAGCCCGCGCCTGATCGCCTCGGCGATTGCCTTGTTCGTGTTGGTACCGTGGTAGCCGTCGGCACCGTCCGGGCCGCACGAGATACCGTGGGCGATCAGCCAGCGCTGGTGCCGTACGATGGTGCCGGAGTTCATCTGGCGCGCCTGCACCCCGCAGAACTCGGGGTAAATCTTGCAGCCAACCTTCTTCTGCAGCGCCAGCGCCATGTCCGAGCCGACGCCCTTGCCCGTTTTCGTCCATTCGATACCGCCATCCGTGGCCCAGAAGTGGGCCTTGTTGGCGAGCCACTGGCCGGAGACCACGCCGTCCACGGTCGTGCCGAGCTGCCTCTGGATGGCGCGGGTGAACTTCGGGCCCCAGTATCTGGTGTCCCCCAGGTCGGGGTCGGTGTGGTCGGCCACCTCCGTGTTCGATCCGGATAGCGTCTTGCCGTCGCTCAGCCAGTACAGCGTGCCGTCCCACGGGTAGCTGTAGTACGGCTTGATGTTGGACTCGCGGCCCGTCTGGTCGCCCTTGGTGCCGCTGATCGTGCCCTTCTCGCTGATGCTGAACTGCGCCAGCAGGTCGCCGCGGGCGGAGCCGTAGGGCGAGACGCAGATGGCCGTGTGGCAGCGCTTGTTGACGTAGATGTCTCCGCGTTGAGCGGACTTGACGCCCATCTTGCGCCATCCGAACAAACCGGTTTTCAGCAGCTGCTCGACCATGTTGCCGGTGTAGCTGGCGCCGTAGGTGTTGACGCCGACGGCGCGCAGCGCGGTGATCACCGCCGAGCTGCAGTCGCGGTCGCCGCCCGCGACGGTCACGGTGGTGCCGTCGGACAGCGTGACGGTCTCCGTGGTGCCGTCTCCCATGCGGGTGTACTGCGAGTATCCGTGGCCGCTGCCCCCGTCGTGGGTGACGAGGTGCTCCATGACCTGCGCGAACGCCTCGCGCTGCGTGATGGCCATGGCTAGTCCTCCTTGACCTCGCCGAGCGCCAGCAGGGCGTCCAGCCATTTGTCCGTGATGCCGACCGATTTGAAGGCCGCGTAGGCCACCTGCACGCCGCCGACAGCGGCGAAGATGGACGTGACCCACGCCGAGGGTTCGGTCGGGACGCCGCCCGAC
>JAXJCX010000146.1:0-8271 GCA_036302225.1 Collinsella sp. | reverse complement strand
CTCGCCACCAACTGCGAGATCCAGCGCCACTCGATGTTCTACCGCAAGCACTACTTCTATCCCGACATGGCCAAGAACTTCCAGACCACGCAGGGTCCGGTCGCCTTTGCCATGTACGGTCACCTGGATCTGGACGTGACCGGTCGCGGCGCCGCCGAGCGCCCCGACTGCGCGTTTGGCGAGGCCGAGGCCCAGAGCCTGGCGAGCGCCTCGGCCAACGCCGAGGGCCTGTCCACGTCCATGACGTCGACCATGCGCGAGGGCAACCAGCGCGCCGGCCATCTGGCCAGCTATGATGCGTCCAACCTGCAGATGCCCGAGCGTCGCGAGGACGGTTCCTACACGGTGCCCATTCGCATCCTGCGCATCCACATGGAGGAGGACGCTGCCAAGATGGTGCACGTGGGCGGTGCCGAGGGCCGCATTACCGCCGCGGCCGAGTCACTCGTCGACTACAACCGCTGCGGAACGCCTTTGATTGAGCTCGTGACTGAGCCCGATCTGCGCACGCCCGAGGAGGCGCGCCTGTTTATGGAGAAGCTCCGTCGCATCTTTGTGACGCTGGGCATTTCGGACTGCTCCATGGAGAAGGGCTCCATGCGCTGCGACGGCAACGTGTCGCTGCGTCGCCGCGGCGAGACCAAGCTGGGCACCAAGACCGAGCTTAAGAACCTCAACTCGTTTAAGAGCCTGCATGATGGCCTTGTCTACGAGATCTGCCGCCAGGCCGAGGTGCTCGAGGAGGGCGGCATTATCTACCAGGAGACCCGCCACTGGGAGCCCAGCCGCAAGCGCACCGTGGTCATGCGTGTGAAGGAGACGGCCGACGACTATCGTCTGTTCCCCGATCCCGATCTGGCGCCGTTCGATCTGGACGATGAGTTCATCGACCGCTGCCGTGGCGAAATTCCCGAGCTGCCCGATGCCAAGCGCGCCCGTTTTGAGGCCGACTTTGGCATTAAGGCGGCCGATGCCGAGCAGATTGCTGGCGACCCGGAATTTGCCGAGTTCTTTGAGGCTGCCGCTGCCGGTATGGCTGGCAAGGAGGCCCAGACGGTCGCAAACTTGCTGGTCAACGAGATGATCGCCTATCTTAAGGGCGCGGGCGTCTCGCTGGCCGAGTCCGGCATCGCGCCGGCTCAGGTGGCAGTGCTTGCCAAGCTGCTGGCGACCGATGCCATCAGCTCCAACCAGGCGCACGAGGTCTTTGAGGCCATGGCTCAGACCGGCGACGACCCCAACAAGATCGTCGACGAGCGTGGCATGCGCCAGGTGAGCGATGCCGGCGCGCTGCAGCCGATCGTGGACGAGGTGCTGGCTAACTGTGCCGATCAGGCGCAGCAGTATCGTGACGGCAACCAGAAGGTCATCGGCTTTTTGGTGGGCCAGTGCATGAAGGCGAGCCGCGGCAAGGGTAACCCGAAGCTCTTCAACGAGTTGCTGAGAACGTCGCTCTCGTAGCTGCGAGGCCGGGGAAGCCCCGAGTCGCCGGGGTGTTTCCTCCAAATTTCAAACAGTCCTATGCAAGACGAAGGCCACATTTAGTGGCCTTCTTTGCATGCGGAACTCATTTGGAGCAAACACCCCGGCGACTCGGGGCTTCCCCGGCCAGACGACTCGGCCGTTCGGGTCAGGTAGGCTGAATGGAATTTGGTGAATGAGGGCGCCAACGGCGCCCTCATTTTTTGTGGATGTTGAAAACGAAGGTGCATACTTTTCCGTGAAGTGAACGACCTATTTTGGACCCCTGAAACATCAACACTTTTCTGGCTCGGTTTCCTGCGGTTTTGTCGATTGTTTCCTGCGGTTTTGCTGCGAAAAAATGCGGATGCTTCGGGGGTCCAATTCTGCTCGTTCACTTCGCGGAAAAGTATTAGACCTCGATTTGTTGGGTCGGGGGAGAGCCTTTCTTGGATGCCGGAGATGTACGTTGCGGCAGGCGGATCGCCAGAAGTCGGCTGTTCCGCTCCTCAAGATTTCCAAAAAGTTAACCTTTGTTGAACTTAATAGTTAGATAAACTAAACTATTTTCCAAAAGTGTGCTCGAGCAAACTTATTTACTCGGGTGCTGAGGCACCGTGCCGCAGTTGTTGCGGAAAAGGGAGAGACATCATGAAGAAGTCCACGTTTAACACCCTGCTTGTTAGTGGCGGTTTTCTGCTCGGCACGGCCGGCATCAAGCTGCTTACCAGCGCTCCGGTAAAGAATGCCTGTGTACAGGGTATCGCGTGCGGCATGCGCATCAAAAACGGCTACCAGGACATGGTCGAGCAGGCCAAGGCCGAGGTCGACGATATGGTTGCCGAGGCTGCCTATCTCACTCAGAGCGAGGCCGCTGCGGACAAGGCAGCCGAGTAGCACTCCCAGGCATAAACAATGAGATTCTCGATTATCAGCGAGATCCCCGGCAGGACCCGCCTCCAGTTGGCGGGTCCTGTGCCAGAGAGCGATCTCGATGCGCTTCTAAAGCTCAGTGGCGAAATCGATGGCGTGCGCAAGGTGCGCGTCTACGGCCGCATCGGCCAGATGGCGCTCGAATATGACGAGCAGCGTCGTGCAGGCGTGCTCGATGCTCTGGGCGCACTCGACGCCCAGGCCATTGCCGACGCAAAGACGGGTTACGTGATGCAGCTTGAGCCACGCAAGCACAAGCTCGTTATGGATCTTGCCACACTCATCGGCGCTCACTATGCGCGCCGATGGTTTTTGCCCACGCCCCTGCGTGCGGTGTTTGTCGTAGCCGGTTACATGACCTTTTTGCGCGCCGCCCTCCGTGAGCTTGCGCAGCCGCGCTTGACCGTTCCCGTGCTTGACGCGTCGGCCATCGGCATTTCGTTCGTCAAACGTGATGTCGACACCGCGGGCCAGACAATGTTCCTGCTCAACGTGGGCGAATTGCTCGAGGACTACACCCGCGCCATGAGCGAAAACGAGCTCATCAACTCTCTGCTCGATGTGCCCGACAAGGCGCAAAAGGTCGTCGGCGACACCGAGGTAAGCGTTGCCGCGACCGAGCTTGAGCCCGGTGACTTGGTGGCCGTGCGCACCGGCATGTCCATCTGCATTGACGGCGTCGTCGAGCAGGGAAGCGCCATGGTCAACCAGGCGACCCTGACCGGCGAGCCGCTTGCCGTCGAGCGCAGCGCAGGCGACGACGTGTTCGCCGGAACCGTCGTGGAAGACGGCAGCATCTTGGTGCGCGTGCGCGCCAACACGGCTCAGACCAAGCTCCGCTCGATCGTCTCGCTCGTGCAGGCGGCCGACTCGCTCAAGTCCGAGGGCCAGTCGCACATGGAAGACCTCGCCAACAAGATCGTCCCGTGGAACTTCCTGCTCGCGGGCCTGGTTGCGCTCACCACGCGCAGTCTCATTAAGACCTCGGCGGCACTGATGGTCGACTACTCGTGCGCGCTCAAGCTCACGGGTTCGGTCGCCGTCATGACCGCCATGAGCGATGCCGCCAAGATGGGCGTGATGGTCAAGGGCGCCAAGTACTTTGAGTCGTTTGCCAAGGCCGATACCATTGTCTTTGATAAGACCGGCACGCTCACCGAGGCGCAGCCGCGTCTTGCCTGCGTACTCACCACCGATGGCTGGAGCGAGGACGAGATCCTGCGCCTTTCCGCTTGCTTGGAGGAGCATTTTCCGCATCCGGTGGCGCGTGCCGTGGTCAATGCGGCACGTGAGCGCGGGCTCGAGCATCGCGAGCGCCATGCTGCCGTTGAGTACATCGTGGCGCACGGCATTGCATCGTCCATCGAAGGGCGTCGCGCCATCATCGGTTCCGCGCACTTTGTATTTGAGGATGAGGGCGCACAGCTCGAATCCGACATCAAGGAGCGCATCGAGTCCCGGATGCAGGGCCTGTCGCCGCTCTACCTGGCGATCGACGGCACTGTTGTGGGCGTGCTCGGTATCGAGGATCCGCTCAAGCCCGGGGTCCGCGAGGCCATCGCCGACCTGCATGCGCTGGGCGTCAAACATGTCGTTATGCTCACGGGCGATTCGGAGCGCACGGCCGAGCGCATTGCGCGCGAGGCGGGTGTCGACGAGTTTAAGGCCGAACTGCTGCCCGAGGACAAGTACGCCTATGTGGAGCGCATTAAGCGCGAGGGGCGCCACGTTGCCATGGTGGGCGACGGCGTCAACGATTCGCCGGCGCTCGGTTTGGCCGACGTGGGGCTGGCCATGGGCGGCGGAAGCGACATCGCCAAGGAGGTCGCCGATATCATCCTGACCGATACGGATCTGGCCGCAATCGTGCGCCTGCGCCGCATGAGCCAGGGCCTCATTGATCGCCTGACGAGCTCCTACTCTAAGGTGATGCTCACCAACTCAGCGCTCCTGGCGCTGGGCATTACCGGCGCGATTACCCCACAGACGTCGTCGCTGCTGCACAATGGTTCGACGATTGCCTACAGCCTGAGCAACGCGAAGGCATATCTGCGCTAGCAGACGTGTTCGCCCACGTTATCTGGCCTGCGCCCAGACGGCATCGGTGTCGTCTGGGCGCAGGCCTTTTGCATTTGACCATTTGCTAGCTTCTCTATATAGTGTTGCTAGCGGTGCTAGCATTTGAAGGGAGTGGGATCAACGTGGGTGCTGTTGGCGGCATGGCGCAGGTGAACGTTCGCGTGGATCGCCAGGTCAAGAACCGTGCCGAGGAAGCGCTGCGGCTTTCGGGCGGGTCACTGCCCGAGCTCATCAAAAAGGTGGTGGCCAAGGTCGCGCAGGGTGGCGGGCAGTGCGAGGAAGTGCTTGCGGCCGTCGACGACCGGCAGCAGACCGTCGCGCCCGATACTCCGTTCGCCGCATCATGGGCGGCGGCGGATCAGCTTTACGCGGACCTGGGCATCGCTACGCCGCCCGTATCCGACGATCGCGGTTGGGACACAATCTATTCCGAAGCCATGGATGAGCATTATCGCCAAAAGGGGATGATTCAGTGAGTGGGACGCCTCTCAAGATTATGGTGGATGCCAACGTATGGGTTGATTCGTTTTGCGTCGACCATGCCGAGTCGCTTGCCGCGCGTGCGTTTATTGAGCAGGCGACGGAGGCGCGGGCGTTACTGTTCTTCCCGGTGCATATCGCTAAAGACGTGCTGTACGTTGTCCAACACGAGTTGAAGCGTAGCGTTCTTGCCAGCGGGGGAGCGCTCGACGAGGCATCTGCCCGTGCAATTGGCGAGGCCGCGCTGACGTTTGTTCGGAACATGACCGAAAACGCCACGGCCGTGGGCGCAGATGCGTCGGACCTTTGGCTGGCCGACAAATACTTAGCGCTCCATCGCGATTACGAGGACAACTTGGTACTCGCCGCATGCAAACGCGCCCAGGTTGATTACTTGGTAACTAACGATCGCAAGCTGCTCGAACATGCCGATCTTGCAGCAAAGACCCCGCGCCAAATGATGCCGATTCTTGCTTTGGCCGAACGTGGCGGCGCGGCTATCGGTTGACACGAACTGTTTGCGGGCCTCTTGGACGACGATGCGCCAAGGGACCCGCGTCTGCTATTTACAAAAGCTCGGCCTTAATGGCGGGGCTTTCTGCGAGCTGCTCGGCTGCCTTTTCTTCGGAGCTGTCGAGCGCGGCTAAGCTGCGGTAGACCCACTCGTTGACCTGGGTATTCTTGACGCCTGCGGTCTGCATAAGGGCGCCTACCTCGCGGATTGCTGCGAGCAGATCAGCTTTGGGACCCGCGAGCTCGACCTCGATGCCGTGGTAGGCGGCCACGCCGCGGTTCTCACTCACGTGGTCGATAAAGCCCTCGACGGTCTCAAGCTGCTGGGCGAGAGCTGCATCATCGTCAGCGTCCAGCACGACGAGCGCGTTCGATACCGTGAGGGCGGGATGTCCGCAGGGGACAAAGCCCTCGATGACATCCATAGCTTCGGTAATGGTTGATCCCAGGCCCGCGAGGGCATTGATGAGTTGCTGTTTGGTATCCATAACGGTCCTTTCGACGGGTCAATTTTTCTTGCCGAAAATATACGTGACGCGTTCGGTGGCAAAAGTGTGAAGTGTGGTGCACATTAGGGTCTTCACAGCTCGTGCATAGAGCAGCTGTCTACCTTTAGAACGTGGTAAGATAGCTATCCACGAGCGGGGTTCACTCGCGTGTTCCTTGAAAAGTCGACGGTTATCGGGTGCTTGCAGCCCCGATGCCATCCAGACTTTCCCGACATTCGGGGGCGACTGGTTTCGACACGATAGCTCTGAGAGAGGAAGCAAGCCGAGGTCTCCTCGCCTCGTTAAATAGGGGTACCGTCAAATTGAATTGACAACAACTCTTCTTTTGAGCCTATGGCTCTCGCTGCTTAGTTTATAGCGGCGCGTCAACCCGGTGATTTCCCCGACACCGGCGCGACGTCATTTTAGGGGAATGCTCCTGCGCACGTAATCGGTATGGCGTAGGTTAAGACCGAACCGGTTGGGATGCTGCGAGCGTGTCGCTGCGCGCAAAGCGTCCGAGACTAAACCAACGACTGAGCTTGGAGATGCCAATCAGGGGGCTTTCGTGGACCGGAGTTCGATTCTCCGCGCCTCCACCATAAGTAGCAGGCAGGTAGATACTCATATCTACCTGCCTTTTTATTTCTTGTTCGTACCGCGGGGAATCGAACTCTGCGCAGGGCGCGAGCGTTAAGCAAACGCGAAGCGTTTGTAGCGAGCGGGCGAGGACGCTGGCAGCCGACCGAAGCCGGTGCGTATTTGCGAAGCAAATACGCGGATTCTCCGCGCAAAGCTTCAACCCTATGCAGATGCGATGCCGATCGGACTGCAGCCTGCCATGCCCCGCATCAACGTCGTCCCAGGCGGAAAATCCATCCCAGAATTCCGGCTCAGACTGGGATGCGGTTTCCGGATGACGTTTCAAGCGGAAACCGCATCCCGGAATCGACGCTCGGAATGGGATTCATTTTCCGGAAGACGCCTCAAGCGGAAAGTTCATCCCGGAATCCGCGCTCAGAACGGGACACGCTTTCCTAACGGCGGTCCAAGCGGAAAGTCC
Organism: Collinsella sp.; assembly: GCA_036302225.1. Taxonomy (GTDB): domain Bacteria; phylum Actinomycetota; class Coriobacteriia; order Coriobacteriales; family Coriobacteriaceae; genus Collinsella. Next base: position 1,254 of record JAXJCX010000146.1, on the reverse strand, counting down.
ATCCCGGAATCCCGCCTCAAACTGGGACGTGCTTTCCGCTCCATCTCCTCAACTCCAAAACCTATGCGCCCTCCATTCCAAAACTGGGTAGAAGAAAGCCAAAACGCAATCGCAGGAGGTCAACATGACTGCAGAAGATAAGGCAAAGAACGCCGGCAAGGTCGCGCTCGTTTTGGAGGGCGGCAGCTTCCGCGGACAATTTACCGCAGGCGTGCTCGACGTTCTCATGGAGGCCGGCGTCGAGATTCCGGCGGTATATGGCGTATCGGCCGGTGCGCTCAACGGCGTCAACTACAAGTCACACCAGATCGGTCGCGTCAATCGCATCAACCTGACCTTCTGCAATGACAACCGCTACATGGGTGCCGCATCCTTCGCATCCACGGGCTCCATCGTGGGTTACGACTTTATCTTCAACGATATCCAGGACCGCTTGGATCCCTTTGACAACGAGGCGTTCGACGCGAGCCCCATCGAGATGTACGCCGTCGCGACGGACATGCTCTTTGGAACCGCCGCGTACCTGCCGGTCAAAAGCGCCGTGCTCGACCTCGACGCCGTGCGTGCCTCGACCTCGTTGCCGCTGGTGACGCCGCCGGTCGAGATCGACGGGCACAAATACGTCGACGGCGGCGTAGCCGATTCGGTCCCCATCGAGCACGTGCTGGAGGAGGCGGGCTTCGATCGCGCGGTTGTCATTGTCACGCAGGACCGCTCGTACGAGAAAAAGCCCTACGAGTTTATGCCTGCCGCGCGCGCCCGCTATGCCGACTACCCCTACCTGCTCGAGGCTATCGAGACGCGCCACGACCGCTATAGCCTCCAGCGCATGCACCTGTGGAAGTATGAGCGCGAGGGCCGCGCGCTGGTCATCGCTCCGCAAAAGCCGGTCGAGGTCGGCCATGTCGAGCATGATCCGGCAAAGCTTTTGGACCTGTATATCCAGGGCCGCCAGGAGGCAAAGCGACTGCTCGCGGAAATCCAAGAGTTCGTTGAGCGCTAGCGACAGCGAACCCTCAAAAAATGACAACAGCTAAAGAGCTGGAAAAATCACGGCTCGTGGATGACATGTGCAGAAACTCTGGTCGGAGCCAAAATACCTGTTGACTCGTACGGCGAGCGGGGTAATATGGACGGGTTACTTGCAGAGCCCCGTGAATCTCTGTAACAACACGTACTGTACATGGAGGAGTCTAAGTGATTTCGAAATCGACTCACTACGCCAAGCAGGGCGAGGTCCAGCGCAACTGGGTT
>JAXJCX010000145.1:0-11853 GCA_036302225.1 Collinsella sp. | reverse complement strand
TCACCTCAATGGTCCTCCTAACGCCGGCGTGTTGGCACCACCAGCGTAGTGGCGGCGGGGAGGCACGGTGGCCATTATTCGGTGACCGGGATTGGTCAAAATAGTTTGACTATTAGCGGCTAAAATCGCCCGGCGCTAACAGCTATCCTTCTTGGGATGGTCGCCTTTCTTCATTTAACGATCCCCAATGATGGCAAAGCCCTTCTTATCTATTGACGATTGGGTCAGATTGCCTGTTGACAGGGGAGTGGGTCGGTATGGCTCTTGACGGTGACCACCGCTCCGACACGATTGCCTTGATGAATGGCTGGTTCATGAAAGGGCTCAAAATTTGATTCGAGAGCTTGGCGGCATTGGATTGACGGCCTTGCTAGTTCTCCCTTAAAGTAATACGCGTGATAAGGCCTTGCGACGATACGTTCGGCTTGGTCCGTGGGAACCGCCGAAAGGCGGTTTTCGCGTTTAAGGGGCTGTTTACCGAGGGCATTTGTCCGTATTCGCTTCTGGGCAGTGGGCTTTTATCGCGAATTTCGGAAGTGCGGGGAAAAATCGAAACTTGCCGCGCACACTCCGATTTTTGCCAACAAAATCGCAGGTCGCAAGAGTCCAAAACCGGGGTCAGGTCGGCAGGTCTCATTTTTTTACCGCACTTCCGAGTTCACCTGTCGATAATGTGCGGCGGCCTCTGTAATCTCCGAGCACAACGGCTTTTCCGCATAAAGGGTCCGCAGGTAGAAGCATTGCGGCATTTCCGAGCGCTCGGCACGCCAGGGATTTGCCGCATACTTCTGAGTTTTGGGCCTTGTATCCTTTGCTTCAGATGCTGCAAACACTTGATTGATGCTATTTAAACTCTATAATCAAAGAAAAACTCTGATATATCTTTTCAAAATAATGAAAGGAATGTTGAGGACGATGCTTTGCCAGTTCACTTTCAGGAACTATAGATCCTATCGCGATGAGGCCGAGCTTTCCATGCAGGCGACTCCGATGAGGGAGTTCGAGCGCTCCCTCATAATGTGTCCTGACGGGCAGGGCTTTCTCCCAGTGGCCGCGGTGTATGGACCCAACGCTGGCGGTAAGTCTAACCTGCTCGAGGCTCTCGATTACGTTCGTTCGGCGGTAGCCAGACCGATAAGACTGCTGTCTGCCAGTGCTGATACGGCAGAGGACGATCGCCCTTCGATACCCCGTTGTTCTGCGTTCGGTTTCGATGGCGTATCTGCTGCCGAGTCCACTGAGTTCGAACTCTACTACCGCGTAGGCGACCACGAGTACCGCTATGCCTTGTCTGTACACGCCGACGAGATCATGTCCGAAGGGTTGTGGCGGCGTAAATTGGGAGCGTCGCGTACGGCGATGCTGTTCGAGCGCGAGGATACAAAGGTTGAACTCGGCCCTACACTGCGTAAGCTTGTAACGGCTGCGAGGTTCAACCCGAGCCTGCCGTACCTATCGTTCCTTTGCATCAACTTCGATGCACCGGTGGTCCATGAGGCGGCCAGCTGGTTTCTCGACGCTGTGTTTCTCAACTACAACAGTTCCTACCTGGAGCGGATGCTCGAGCAAATGCTCGACGAGGGTGACTCGCGTGAGGTCACGCGTTTCCTGCGCGCCGTTGATGTGCGTATCGATGGCTTCAGAGTGGAGAGGGCGCCGGAGTGGCGCGGCCAGCGCGTCTTCGTGAGGCACGAGGTGGGCGGCAAGGCGTACGAGCTGCGTTTATCCGAGGAATCTGCCGGAACCCAGAAGCTCATGGGGTTGGCTGCGTATCTGATGACGGCGCTTGAACGTGGTGGCACCGTTGTGGTAGACGAGCTCGACGCCAAACTGCACCCGAAGCTTCTTCGCTATGTGATTCTGCTGTTTAAGGATCCTGAGGTCAACAAGAGTGGCGCGCAGCTCATCTTCTCGTCCCAGGATGTGTCAACCATGCGAAACGATGTGTTCCGCCGTGACGAGATATGGTTCGCTGCGCGCGGCGAGGGGGAGGCGAGCCAACTGTGGTCTCTCGCCGACATCCACGAGGCAAACGGTAATCTGGTAAGCAAGAACGCGGCTTTCGACAAGCAATACCTGTCCGGTCGCTACGGCGCCGATCCGTATCTCACCCGCATCGAGGAGTGGGATTAGCATGGTGGCGAAGAAGTCGAAGGGCTGGCGTAGCGGCAAGCGAGAGGGCCGCTCGCGCATGGTTCAGATGACGCGTCATCTTGTAGTGAGCGAGGGCAAGGAGACCGAGCCTCGCTACTTTGAGGGCGTGCGTGCGGCGTTGGGCGCGGCGAATGAGCGTAAGGTTGCCATTGTCGTTAAGGGGACCGGCAAACACACGCTTGACCTGCTTGACTTCGCCGTCGAACACTGCCGCTATGCGCCCGAGACGTTCGATCACGTGTGGCTCGTGTATGACAAGGATGACTTCCCTGCGTCCGACTTTGACGCGATGGAGTGCAAGTGCAACGAGCTCTCCGATGGTTCGAGGACCTTCCATGCGTTGTGGTCGAACCCTTGCTTCGAGCTGTGGCCGCTTCTGCACTTTCGCTACACGACCGCGCATATGTCCGCGTCCGACTGCCAGCATGCTCTCGCGCAGGAGATGTTGAAGAACTTGGGCATCGAGTACCGCAAGAACCTGGACGGGATGTTTGGGGCAGTGGATGATAGGCGAGGCGAAGCATTGCAGCGTGCTGGGCGCCTCGTCGCCTACCATAGGGAACTGGGTAACATTAAGCCATCTGCGCAAAACCCTTCAACTAAGGTGGGCGAGATATTCGATGTGATTGGGCCGTATCTGGTTGGATAGCCGAGTTCGATCGGGCTCGATAGGACTGGAGATTCATGAAAGATGTTGTTTTGGGCTGCCTGCCGTTTTTAACTGGATTGACCTTTTGGGACCCTATAGGAGACTAGGGCGAATCTAGCGGTATTGACGCAACCAACCTACGGGCCTGCGTCCTACGGAAAGGCGGTTGTTCTTCCGAATGGCCGTCTTTCTTCATTACGCCTATGACGAGAGGCTTTATTGAAGAGTATTCGGCGTAAAAATCATATCTAAGTGATTCGCCTAGTTAAACGCGCTAACAGAGTATCTCGAGCCAATCGTCGCGAACGGAGACCTGATGGCCGCCGCTAATACAAAGCCGTGGCTTACGGCGTCCGAGCAGATTGACCGTCTCAAATCGAGAGGTGTCCATTTCTCGCTGATGAGCGAAGACGATGCCAGAGCTTACCTGGAAAAGAACAGCAACTATTTTCGTCTGCGTGCTTATCGACTTGGGTTTCCTAAAGTTGAGGAGGGAAATCGCAAGGGAGAGTATGCAAATCTAGACTTTTAGGCGGAAACGGAAACGAGCGATACCCATGCCTATGAGCAAGCACTAGATATTGAGTTTATTGTTCATAGCGAGATGCAGCGCTCGGGCTTGAGTAAAAGCGAGCTGGCAAAACGTATGGGCGTGAGTCTTCAGTCGCTTTCGAAATTGTTGAATTCTCAGCCCAACATGACGCTGAAAACGGTCACAAGGTTTAAGCTTGCGTTGGGTATCAAAATCATTCCTCAGGTCATTTCCGGTTATTCGAATGAGGCACCGTTTTTTCTCTCCAATGCGATTTCCATGGCGTATGGTCACGCTAAGAGATATCTGATGGTCGTTACTGGACTTTCGCCCATGGGGGCTTTGACGCTGCCGGCAATTCTTCCTTCGGAATTAGCGGCGGACAGCGATGCGCCTTTCCAAAGTGAGCAAGTTGTTCTCGAGTTGGCTTTTGCATGCTACTGCGTGCAAATGTAACGGGGTGCCGAATCGGTAGTTTGACTGATTTGGTACTTATATTTCGAAATATCTAGTTGAAGCCCTGCGATACCCGTGTTACGACAGCTTAATTGACCGTGATGTCCTGTCTTGCGACACGCATGTCGCTCCGCACGGGTATCATGGTGAAAGCGATTTCAATGACAGGGGTGCTCGTGGTAAAGATGAAAGATGTGGCCGAGCTGGCGGGTGTTTCGAGCGCCGCCGTCTCGCGCTACCTCAACGGTGGGTATATCTCGGCGGACAAGGCCGATCGCATTAAGCAGGCGATTGAGCTGACCGGATACGTGCGGTCCAGCCAGGCTCGCGCGCTGCGCACAGGCTCCACCAAGCTCATCGGCGTCATCGTGCCCAAGATCAACTCGGAATCCGTGAGCCGCATTACCGCCGGCATTGGCCAGGTGCTCGGTCGCCGTGGCTACCAGATGCTGCTTGCCAATACCGACAACGCGGCCGATCGCGAGCTCGAGTACCTCGATTTATTCCAAAACCACCCAGTTGATGGCATTGTGTTGGTGGCAACCATGATTACCGACGAGCACCGCCGCGCGATTGAGTCGTGCCGTGTGCCCATTGTGTTGATCGGCCAACATGTCGAGGGCGCGGCGTGCGTCTATCACGACGATTACGAGGCTGCCTTTGAGCTCGGCCGTGCGCTTGCGGTTCGGGTGGATGGCAAGATCGCCTACATCGGAGTTACCGAAGAGGACCGCGCGGCCGGTTATGACCGCCGTCGCGGTTTTGAGGCGGGGCTTCTTGCTGCGGGCGTGGCGCTTGATTCGAGCTTGATTCGCCAGGGATCCTTTACGCTTGACTCGGGCTATCGCGCTGCGCGCGAGCTGCTTGCCGATGCCCCCGATGTTTCGTTTATCGCATGCGCAACCGACACCATGGCGGCGGGCGCACTGCGTGCCATCGATGAGGTTCGCGGCATGGGCGAGGGCATACACCGCGTGAGCGGTTTTGGCGACAACGCGTTTTTGCGCGCGCTGACGGGAGGTATTCCCACCGTGCATTATGGTTACCTGACCAGTGGCGTCGAGGCGACCAATATGTTGCTCAACGCGCTCGATGGCGAGGAGGGGGAGCGCGGTCTCAAGACGCTCAAGCTCGGCCATCAGCTTATGAATGTCTAGGCTTTGGGCATGTCTGCCTGCCTTTGAGGTCCCTGTTTCGCCTCAAAACTACCATTCACCGGCCATTTTCTACCGGTTACCGCTATATGAAAACGATTACAGACATATGAAACTGAAATCGTTTACAGTGTAAGTGTCAAAGATGGCCGGGTGCAGATACGCCCGTTGGAGGAAAGGGAAGTCATGGACTACCGCAAATCAGCCCAAGAGGTGCTCGACAACATCGGTGGCGCCGGCAACGTTGTTTCGGCCGCACACTGCGCCACGCGTCTGCGCCTGGTGATTGCCGATAACGCCAAGGTCGACAAGGAGGCCCTCGAGAATATCGACGGCGCCAAGGGCGTCTTTGAGGCCCAGGGCCAGCTCCAGATTATTTTTGGCACTGGCACCGTCAACAAGGTCTACGACGAGTTCATTGCGCTCAGTGGCGTCGAGGCTGCCACCAAGGCCGAGGTCAAGGAGGCCGCGGCGCAGCAGCAGAACATCTTTATGCGTGCCATTAAGGTGCTCGGCGACGTCTTTGTCCCCATCATCCCAGCCATCGTGGCTTCGGGCCTGCTGCTGGGCATTATGAGCGCCCTCAACTTTATGGCCTCCAACGGCTTTATCGCGCTCGACACTAATAACTTTATTTATAAGATCGCCGATCTGGTCTCGGGAACGTCCTTTGGCATTCTGCAGATCCTGATCGGCTACTCTGCCGCTAAGGCCTTTGGCGCCAACCCGTACCTGGGTGCCGTCGTCGGCGGTGCGTTCATCAATTCCTCGCTTCAGAGCGCCTACACGGTTGCCTCCGAGGGCGTGCAGACCATGGTCACCGTCATCCCCGGCGTGTACAGCTTTGAGTGGGTCGGTTATCAGGGCCACGTGATCCCCATCGTTATCGCCTGCGCCATCCTCGCCTTTTTGGAGAAGCGTCTCCACAAGGTTGTCCCCGAGATGTTCGACCTCTTTGTGACCCCGCTCGTCTCGGTGTTCGTGACCGTGCTCGTGACGCTCGTTGCCGTCGGCCCCATCTTTGTCTGGGCCGAGAACGCCATCCTTGGTCTGATCCAGGCCCTGCTGACCCTGCCCTTCGGCATCGGTTCCTTTATCGTCGGCCTGTTCTATGCCCCCACGGTCGTTACCGGTATCCACCAGATGTACACCGCCATCGACCTGGGCCAGCTCGCCCAGTACGGTGTGACCTACTGGCTGCCCATCGCCAGCGCTGCCAATATCGCTCAGGGTGGCGCCGCGCTCGCCGTTGCCTTTAAGACCCGCGATGCCAAGATCAAGGGTCTGGCGCTTCCTTCGGCCTTGTCCGCCTTCATGGGCATTACCGAGCCTGCCATCTTTGGTGTGAACTTGCGCTTCTTTAAGCCCTTCATCGCCGGCTGCATCGGCGGCGGCTGCGGCGCCCTGGTCTGCGCGCTCACTTCGCTGGCTGCCTCCGGCACGGGCGTTACCGGTATCTTCGGTATCCTGCTGTGCCTAGCCCAGCCCGTGCAGTACGCGATCATGTTTGCGGTCGCCGCGCTGGTTTCCTTTGCCGTCTCGTTTGTCCTGTACAAGGACGAGCCCAAAGCTTCCGAGCAGGCCTAAGAGCTTTTGATTGAAGGGTGCCCGCGGGTTGTATGCTCGCGGGCGTTTCCCGTATCTGGTGTCGATCTCTGGCGCCTTGTTACTTTCGATCCGTTAGGACTTTGATATGTCTAATGCACTTGGCCGCGACCTTGCAAAGCTGGTTGCCGCTGTTGACGCTGCCGCCTCTGAGTGCGGCCATGGCGCGTATGGCCAGCGCTTCCATATTATGCCGCCGGCGGGCTGGCTCAACGACCCCAACGGTCTTTGCCAGGCAGGCGGCGTGTTCCATGCCTATTTTCAGTATGCGCCGTTTGATGTCGAGGGCGGCGTTAAGGTCTGGGGCCATGCGACGAGTCGCGATCTTATGACGTGGGACTACGTTGGCGCCCCACTGCTGCCCGACGAGCCGTTCGATTGCCACGGTGTGTATTCGGGCTCCGCGCTTGCCGAAGACGGTTGCATTCGCGTGCTCTATACGGGCAACGTTAAGCTTTCCGATGCTGACGGTACGTACGACTACGTCAATACTGGCCGCCGCGCCGATACCGTCTATGTGGAGAGTGTTGATGGCCTTACCGGTCGGGAGTTCAACCAAAAGCGCGTGGTGCTGGCGTCCGAGGATTATCCTGAGGATTTGACCTGCCACGTGCGCGATCCCAAGGTGTGGCGTGACGCGGACGGGCGTTATCACATGGTGCTGGGCGCGCGTCGTCGCGTGGATGGGCCGCATGTCGATAGTCGATTTTGCGCTATGCACGGCGAGGGCGCCGGTCGCGATGTGGGCGAGATCTTGGTGTATGGCTCGGCCGATATGCTGAGCTGGGAGCTCGAGAGCCGTGTGTCTACGCCCGAACGTTTTGGCTTTATGTGGGAATGCCCGGGGTATATCGAGTTCGCGTCGGACAGCGGTACACAGGCTAAGTATCTCTCGTTCTCGCCGCAGGGGCTTGAGGGCGGTCGTTGGGACCGCGGCAATGTGTACGCCGCGGGCTACATGCCTGTAACGGGCGACATTACGGGTGGCAATGACGCTTATGAGCTGGGCGAGTTCCGCCTGTGGGATGCCGGTTTTGACTTCTATGCTCCGCAGGAGTTCACGGCCGAGGACGGTCGCCACATCCTGATCGGCTGGATGGGCATGCCCGATGAGCCGACCTATGGCAACGACCCCACTGTGGTGTGCGGCTGGCAGCACTGCATGACGGTGCCGCGCGAGCTTACGGCCGGTGCCGACGGCGTGGTGCTGCAGCAGCCGGCGCGCGAGATTGAACACCATTATGCCTCGGTGCGTGTAGAGGAGGGCTCGTTGGAGGTTGCCGGCGATACCTGCTTTGACGTTGTTGCCGACGGTGTCGACGGCGCGTTTACCGCGATCGTTGATGGCGAGCTAAGGGTGGCGTTTATGCCTGCCGAGGGCGAACTGCCCTCGCGCTTTGAGATGCGATTTACCGATGAGGACTGCGCTTCTGCCGGCTGCTGTCGCACCGTGCGCTGGGAGCCCGTCGACGAGGTTCGTAACGTGCGCATTGTTGGCGATGTTTCGTCGGTCGAGGTGTTTGTGAACGATGGCGCGCTCGTGTTCTCGACGCGCATCTATCCCGAGGCCTATGGCGTGACCGTTGACGCCCCGGGTGCGAGCGTGAACTATCACACGCTCAACATCTAGGCGATTCGTTGCATATCGGCGGTATACTGCAGCCGTTGCCCACGATGCGGGGAGCACCCGCATCGTGGGTTTTTGCTTGTGAAGGGACGGTGCTGCGTGGACGTGCAACAGCTAGAAGAGGCCTGGGCTTTGAGGACCGGTGCGCGTGAGGTGCATCTTTTTGCGGCCCCGCATGTGCCGGCGGCTCTGTCGCTGCTGGGTATTGTGCGTCCCGGTGACCGTCTGGTGGCCTTTGCGGATGACTTTGCCGATGCGTTTGCGCACGGCTTTGAAGGCTGTGATGTTGTGCTCGTGGGCTCACCGTCTGCCGATGCGTTTGCTGCCGCGTCCGAGGGCTTTGATGTTTCGTTTGACGCTGCGGGCTCGCACCTGTGGTGGTTTGTGAACTCAATCGGTGGCTTTGGCCTGCGTGTGCCCGATCTGCGTGCGCTGGGTCGGGCGGCGCGTGAGACCCATGCGCTGCTGGTAGTGGATAACACCGTGGCGTCGGCTTTTGGCTGCGATCCTCTGCGGCTGGGCGCTGTGCTGTCGCTCGAGGCGCTCGATCGCGTGTGTGCTGGTAAGGCTTCGCGCAAGCTTGTTGCCGCTTCGGTGGCGCGCTCGCAGCTCAAGCGCCATCGTGTGGATGCCGCTGCCGAGTGCGCATATGCCCTGCTTGAGGGCTGCGGCTTGGCCAAGCTTAATTTGCCTGCTGATGAGGCCGGTGTGCTGGAGCGCGGGCTGGACTCGCTCGATACCCGCATGCAGGCGCATTTCGACCACGCCCGTGCGCTGGCCGAGTACTTGGCTGCGAATGAGATGGTGCGCAACGTGCGCTATCCCGGGCTGCGCTCGCATCCCGACCATGCGGTTGCAACGGGAATTCTCGAGCACGGCTTTGGTCCGGCAGTTGAGTTTGACCTTATCGAGCGCAGTGCGGATGACCTGTTCGACGCTTTGCCGGGGGAGTTTCGCACATCGCCCGCCGGCGGCGCAACGACGCGCCTTTCGGCTCCACGCGGCAAGCAGGGGAGCACCATCCGCCTCTTCGCCGGCACCGACAATCCCTTGATAGTTGCGGCCACCCTAGACAACGCTCTTCGCAACTAGCTAAATCATCCTCGACTCCATAAGTTGCGGTGAAATATGGATTGATTTACGGCTTTATCGTCAAACAGCCCCTATTTCACCGCAACTTATGAGAAGGGGTTGTGTGGCTATAAAGCCCTGTCCAAAATTGGCTACTTTTTGATGCTGGCGATGAGGTCGTTTGCTTTGTTGGCGATGACTTCGTTGATCTCTGCCTGCAGCTCCTCGTAGACTGCTATGGCTCGCTCGCCGGCGGGGGTGAGCGTGGATCCGCGGGCGCCGTCGCGCTCGATGAGTTTGCATCCCAGCTGGCCTTCGGCCTCGTTTACGATGCGCCAGGCCTTGGAATACGCCATGCCCATGCTCCTGGCGGCACGGTTCAGCGAGTGCTCGCGGGCGATACCTTGCAGCAGCAAGACGCAGCCGTGGCCGAAGACGCCCGGCAGATCCTTGTCGCACGCTTGAATGACCAACTTTGCCGTCGTCTTGTACTCCATATGCTTCACGTCTCCCCGCTAAAGTGTTTGCTGGGCAAACGCAAAGCATGCGTCAAACCCTCGTGTGCTCTTCTTAAATCATGCATTGTAGCAGTCAAAGTGCGTTAAGATACTTCCCCAGTATTGGGCGCCCAAGGTTGGGCTGGGTCCTACGAGGCCTGCAGCCGACCGGTCGCATGGAAAAAGGAGAAACATGGCTACGTTCTTTCCCGGTGAGTCCCACACGTTTTCGGAGTATCTGCTGGTCCCTGGTTACTCGTCCTCGCAGTGCATCCCCAATAACGTCTCTCTTAAGACGCCGCTAACCCGCTTTAAGCGCGGTGAGAAGCCGGCAATCACCTTGAACATCCCCATGGTTTCCGCCATCATGCAGTCCGTCTCGGGCGTCGATATGGGTGTCGCGCTCGCTACCGAGGGTGGCCTGTCCTTCATTTACGGTTCCCAGAGCGCCGAGTCCGAGGCCGCTATGGTCAAGGCCGTCAAGGATCACAAGGCTGGCTTCGTTCAGTCCGATTCCACGCTGACCCCCGACATGACCATGGAGCAGGTCATCGAACTCAAGGAGAAGACCGGTCACTCCACCATGCCGGTTACCGACGACGGCACTCCCAAGGGTAAGCTCCTGGGCATCGTCACCAGCCGTGACTATCGCCCCAGTCGCGATGACCACCAGACGAAGGTCTCTGAGTTCATGACCCCGCGTGAGCAGCTCATCGTGGGCGACAAGAACATCAGCCTCAAGGTTGCCAACGACGTCATCTGGGACAACAAGCTCAACGCCCTGCCCATCGTCGACGACAACGATCACCTGATGGGAATCGTCTTCCGCAAGGACTATGACAGCCACAAGACCAACCCCAACGAGCTGCTCGACGGCGACAAGCGCTACATGGTCGGCGCCGGTATCAACACCCGCGACTATGCCGAGCGCGTGCCGCTGCTCATCGAGGCCGGCGCCGATGTCCTGTGCATCGACTCCTCCGAGGGCTTCAGCGAGTGGCAGAAGCGCACCATCGAGTGGATTCGCGCCAACTACGGCGAGGACGTCAAGGTCGGTGCCGGTAACGTCGTCGACGCCGAGGGCTTCCGCTTCCTGGCAGACTGCGGCGCCGACTTCATCAAGGTCGGTATCGGCGGCGGTTCCATCTGCATCACCCGTGAGACCAAGGGTATCGGTCGTGGCCAGGCCACCGCGCTGATCGACGTCTGCCGCGCTCGCGACGAGTACTACGAGGAGACCGGCGTCTACGTGCCCGTGTGCTCCGACGGCGGCATCGTCTACGACTATCACATGACGCTCGCCCTTGCCATGGGTGCTGACTTTATGATGCTGGGCCGCTACTTCGCTCGCTTTGACGAGAGCCCGACTGAGCGCGTCAACGTGAACGGTCAGTACATGAAGGAGTACTGGGGCGAGGGTTCCGCGCGTGCCCGCAACTGGCAGCGCTACGACCTGGGCGGCGCCGCGAAGCTCAGCTTCGTCGAGGGCGTCGACTCTTACGTTCCCTACGCCGGTTCCCTCAAGGACGGCGTGGGCGGCACGCTCTACAAGGTCAAGTCCACGATGTGCAACTGCGGTGCCCTCTCGATTCCCGAGCTCCAGGAAAAGGCACGCCTGACCCTGGTAAGCTCGACCTCGATCGTCGAAGGCGGCGCCCACGACGTTGTCGTCAAGGATTCCCAGCAGAGCGTTTCCTATCGATAAGCGGCTTTCCCAAGCACCGCACCTTGCCGTTCAAACCGTCGCTCGCGTACCAAAGTACGCGTCGCTCCTCTTTCACGGCAATCTGCGGCACTTGGAAAACCCGACCATGTTTGGGCGGATAACAGATAGCGGTTGATTCACAACCACGTTATTTAGATAAAGCGAGATGCCTGCAAGTCGCAGGCATCTCGCTTGTCGTATTTGCTATCATCAGTCAAGTTAACCTTAGGGTCGGTCGGCTTGGCTTTGTTCGCTACAAGTTCCGCAAGCAATGAAGAGCACTTAATGTGCTCTTCGTCTTGCGCAGGACTGTTCGCAGTAGCGAACAAAGCCAAGCCGACCGACCCCAGCTAAGATTAAAGGAGCTGATATGTGCGATTGCACAGATCATAAGGACGAGATC
>JAXJCX010000144.1:0-8799 GCA_036302225.1 Collinsella sp. | reverse complement strand
TTGGTTGGGACGGTCCATCGGCCAACCATCCATCCTCATCTGTAACGAAATCTCATATATTATTTCTGTACTACACACCCCCAGGGGGTATGGGTGTATAGTATCGGCAGGTTAACAATTCCAACACCGAATCACGGAAAGGAGAAGCCATGGCTCAAGATAAGTTCGACGTGGGCGGCATGACATGCGCCGCCTGCCAGGCGCACGTGGACCGTGCTGTGAGCAAGCTCGACGGCGTCGAGAACGTCGCGGTCAACCTACTCGCCGGTTCCATGATGGTCGACTACGACCCCGCGCAGGTCTCCCCCGACGATATCTGCACCGCCGTCGACCGCGCGGGCTACTCGGCCTCACCCGTCGATGCGGGCACCGGTGCCGCCGGCTCAAACGGCAGCACGCAAGCCAGGTCCGGCGCCGCCCACATGGAGTCGCCCACCAAAAAATTGGAGGCCGCCGCCTCTGCCATGCGCACCCGCCTCATCGTCTCGATCGCATTCCTTATCCCACTGTTCTACATAGGCATGGGGCACATGCTTGGTTGGCCGCTGCCTGGCGTCTTCACCGACCATACCCACAGCATGACGCTCGCCCTCACCGAGCTCGTCCTGCTCATCCCCATCGTCTATGTCAACGACGCCTACTTTATCAACGGGTTTAAATCGCTCGCACACGGCGCGCCCACCATGGACGCCCTTATTGCCGTGGGCGCTACCGCCTCCATCGCCTGGTCGCTCTACGCCATGTTCATCATGGCCGACCAATTAGCCGCGGGTCAGGTGCACGAGGCAATGATGACGAGCATGGACAACCTCTATTTTGATAGCGCCGGCACGATCCTGTCTCTGGTCACCGTGGGCAAATACCTTGAGACGCGCAGCAAGTCCAAAACTGGCGGCGCCATCGAGGCACTGATTGACCTGGCGCCCAAGACCGCGACCGTCGTGGCAGAGGACGACAGCGAGACCACCGTCGACGTCGACAGCATCCTTCCCGGCCAGGTCCTGCGCGTGCGCCCCGGCGAGTCCATCCCCGTCGATGGCGTGGTGCTCGAGGGCAGCTCGGCCGTGGACGAGAGTGCGCTCACCGGCGAGTCCATCCCCGTAGAAAAGACCGCCGGCGGCACCGTCAACGCCGCCACCGTCAACCGTACCGGGTCGTTTACCTTCCGTGCCACACGCGTGGGCGCCGACACGTCGCTCGCCAAGATCATCAAACTCGTCGAGGACGCCAACGCCACCAAGGCGCCCATCGCCCGCATGGCCGACAAGGTCGCCGGCGTGTTCGTGCCCGTGGTGTTCGTGATCTCGGCCGTGACCTTTGCGGTGTGGATGGCACTGACCGGCAGCATAAACGAGGCACTCACCTCCGCCGTGGCCGTACTGGTGATCAGTTGTCCGTGCGCGTTGGGCCTGGCCACACCCGTCGCCATTATGGTAGGCACCGGCAAGGGCGCCGAGATGGGCATTCTGTTCAAGAGCGCCGAAGCGCTGGAAAATCTGCGCAGCGTGGGCACGGTGGTGCTCGATAAGACGGGCACGGTCACCCGCGGTAAGCCGGCCGTGACCGATATCGTGGTAGCCACGCGCGCCGACGGTTCGCCCGCCATGAGCGAAAAGGCGCTGCTCAAGCTGGCCGCCGCGTTGGAGCACTCAAGCGAGCACCCGCTGGCCGAGGCGATTATGGCCGAGTGCGAGGCGCGCGGAATTGTCGCGCGCATGGTCGAGGACTTCGCCGCCGTGCCCGGTCGTGGCGTTACGGCGCGCGAGGGGCAAAACGTCATTGCAGCCGGCAACGTACGCCTGATGGACGAGCTGGGCGCGAAGGTGCCCGCCGGCCTTGCCGAACAGTTCGCCGCCGAAGGCAAGACGTCACTGTTCTTTGCCAAGAACGGCGAGCTCGTCGGCACCATCGCCGTGGCCGACGAGGTCAAAGAGACGAGCGCCGAGGCCATCGCCGCGCTGCGTTCGCTCGGCGTCGACGTGCGCATGCTCACCGGCGACAACCGCGTGACGGCCGAAGCAATCGCCCGCCGCGTGGGACTGAACAGCAAGCAGGTCATCGCCGACGTCCTCCCCACCGACAAGGAGCGCCACGTACGCGAGCTGCAGGATGCGGGCAGCAAGGTCGCCATGGTGGGCGACGGCATCAACGACTCCCCCGCCCTGGCGCGCGCCGACGTGGGCCTTGCGATCGGCACCGGCGCCGACATCGCCAAAGAAGGGGCAGATGTGGTGCTCATGCGCAGCGACCTCATGGACGTCGCCCGCGCCATCGAGCTGTCGCGCGCGACGATCCGCAACATCAAGCAGGACCTGTTCTGGGCACTGTTCTACAACGGCATCGGCATTCCGCTCGCCGCGGGCGTGTTCTTCCCGCTCACCGGATGGCAGCTCTCGCCGATGTTTGGCGCCGCGGCCATGAGCCTGTCGAGCGTCTGCGTCGTAAGCAATGCGCTGCGCCTAAAATCCTTTAAGCCTAAAGTGGCAAAATAGGCTCACCATTAAGTCCATTTAGAACGGGTTTTCCAGGTGCCCGAGATTGACCTGAAAGAGGAGCGACGCGTACTTTGGTACGCGAGCGACGGCTTGAAGGTCAAGGTCGGGTGGCTGGGAAAGCCGACACAACAGAGAGGGATACCCATGCGTTACACAATCAAGACTTCCGGCCTCATGTGCGGCCACTGCGACGCCACTGTCGAGACGGCACTGCTCAACGTGGTCGGCGTGACCGACGCCGACGCCGATCACGAGACCCAGACCGTCCAGGTGAAGTGCGCCGACACCGTGACCGCCGAGCAGCTCGCCGCCGCCGTCGAGGCCGCGGGCGAGAAGTTCCACGCCCTGTCCGTGACCGCCGCGTAGCAGACGCTGTCTACTCAATCCCCAGAAGTTGCGGTGAAATACGGACTGTTGTGCCGCCCTAGGCCTTTAAACGGTCCGTATTTCACCGCAACTGACAGGGATATCCGAAAGATCGACCAGAAACGAGGACCCGCCATGATGGCAGACCACAAATCGGTGACCCGCATGCTCAAGACGGCACGCGGCCAGATCGACGGCATCTTGCGGATGGTCGATGAGGACCGCTATTGCGTCGATATTTCCACGCAGCTCATGGCCACGCAGGCGCTCCTCGCGCGCATTAACGCCGACGTGCTCAAGGCGCATATCGAGGGCTGCGTGACTTCGGCAATCGAATCGGGCGACGAAGACCTCAAAGCCGCCAAGCTCGCCGAGATCGAACGCGTCGTCGACAAGCTCTCCAAGTAATTGGGGCAAGGGGGACAGACTACTTTGCACCGTCTTGGTGTTCCGGGGACAGGAATGTTTGCACCACCTTGATGCAGATTAACCTGTCCCCCTTGCTCTAAATCGGGTATAAAGGCGTGCAGCATATCGAACGAAAGGCAATTTGCATGAATGACTTTATGAAGGGTCGCAATGGCGCCGACGAGCTCACCATCGTGATGGGTTTTGCCGGCATCGTCATCGCGATGATCGGATCGATAGCCCGCATCCAGTGGCTCAGCTGGATCGCCATCGCCGTTATCGTGCTTGGCGTGCTGCGCGGCCTGTCCAAAAATATCGATGCACGTCGCAAGGAGAACGACGCCTTTGTCGCCGGCTCGGCTAAGGTCCCCGGCTTGGGCAAGTTCGTCGCCAGCTTGGGCGGCGGGGTCGCAGCGGCCAGCACCTCACGCGCGGCCGGCACCAGTAAGGAAGACTTTGAGCGTGCCAAGCGCACGGCCAAGAAGATGTGGAAGGGTCGCAAGACTACGGCATACCTCAAGTGCCCCAACTGCGGCCAGATGCTCTCCGTTCCCAAGGGCAAGGGCAAGATCCGCGTCACCTGCCCCAAGTGCCATGCCAAGATGGAAACGCGCTCGTAGCGCCCGCACGCGGGACAAATTAATTAGGTTTGTTTGTCCCAAATCCTAAGTATTTGTTCGATAAAAAAGCCGAGGCCTCGTGTTGAGACCTCGGCTTTTGCATGCGGCAACGGAGCCGCCCCTTTGTCACACCTACGCCACGCCGTCGCGAGCGAGCTCCTCTGCCAGGGCTTCTGCCGGCATGGCCATAATCGCGTCGAGCTCGGCGTCAACCTCGGGGATGTGCTTGACCTTCAGCTTGCGCACCAGGTCGCCGCGACACATCACGTGCATCGGCTCACGTAGAGCGCACAGATCATCGAGCGGGTTCTCGCGCGTCACCAGGATATCAGCGGCCTTACCGCACTCGATTGTGCCGGTCTCGCCGCCCAGCCCCAGCAGCTCGGCATTGACTTGCGTAGCCGTATGCAGCGCGAAGGCGTTGCTCACGCCGACATACTTGGCAAAGTAGGCCACCTCGCGCCACATGTCGTACTGCGTCACGAACGGGCAGCTCGAATCTGTGCCAAGGCCTACCTTAACGCCAGCTTCCAGTGCGGCACGGGCGCTCTCGATGATGCCCGAGCACACGATGTCGCCGTTCTTCTTTTGCGTATCGGTCGAATGGGTCTTTTCCGGGTCGAGCAACACAAACGGCAGCGCCGGGCTGATCGTACAGGTAACGCTGGGCGTACGCCCCTCAAGCTGCGTACCCGCGGCACCGTGATACAGCTCCAAGATCTCGGGGGTCATCGGAGCGCCGTGCTCAATCGTGTCAACGCCGGCCTCAAGCGCGGCCTTCACACCTTCGGTGCTCTCGACATGGGCCATGACCGGAAGGCCAACCTCGTGCGCCGCCTTGCACGCCGCAGCGGCAACCTCGACCGGCATGCGCAGCACGCCCGGCTCGCCCACCTCGGTCGCATCGAACACGCCGCCCGTTACGAACAGCTTAATGACGTCGGCACCGCGCGCATACAGGTCGCGCACCTGTTCGGCTGCCTCGGCGGGACTGTTGGCCACCTGGGCGAACAAGCCTGCACCATGGCCGCCCGGCACCGTGACGCCCGTTCCCGGCGCCACCAGGCGAGGACCTTGATACTTGCCGGCATCGATAGCATCGCGCACGGCAAGATCGGCAAACAGCGGGTCGCCCGCGCCGCGCACCGTGGTCACGCCACTTGCCAGCTGTTGTTGGGCGCTGCCCTTAAGAATGTGGCGCACGATGGCGCGCCCCACGGGATTATCGAGCTTCTTCATCAGCGCGCCCGCATCGCCCGCCGAAACCGGCTTGCCCGAGCCGCACAGATGCACATGCATATTGATGAGGCCTGGCATGAGATACGCCCCTGCCAGGTCGATGACCTCGGCACCTGCAGGCGCCTGCGCCACAGCACTCGGCCCCATCCACGTGATGAGACCGCGCTCAACGGCCACAGCCATGTCGGGCTGCGGCTCCATATGTTCCGAACCATCCAAGACGGTCGCATTGATAAACAACGTGGAACGATCGGCAGACGCCATATCGAGCTCCTCCCTCACGATTAACATGAACATTTGTCCATTATCACCTAATGCAGCGAACTAAAGTCAAACATATCGGTTAACGGAGGGAAGAGAGAGATGTAGGGGCAAACGGAGACAGCGCGGCGTTGCTCTGGCCGTGCTGACAAAACATCTCAATCTGTAACAGATACGGCCCCAAACACCCCCCCCATATGTTACAGATTGAGATTTTCAGTCACACGCCCAGCCTTTATCTCAATCTGTAACAGGTAGACCAGTTTTCAGCCGCCAGATGTTACAGATTGAGATTTTTCGTCAGCCGCCAACCTTCCGTCTCGATCTGTAACAGTTAGAAGGTAAAACAGTCCTTTGTTGTTACAGATCGAGACATTCTCCAGCCCCATCGTCAAACGTCTAAATCTGTAACAGGTAGACAGGTTTTCGGCCTCTAGATGTTACAGATTGAGATCTTTTAGCGGTAGCCAACCTTTTGTCTTGATCTGTAACAGTTATGAGGCCAAACGGTCCCCTGTTGTTACAGATTGAGACAGTCCGCTTCAGTGCCCATACCACTGCCGCTTCCATTCCTCAGCCAAATCGGCCCGCTGCGAAATACCCGCTAGCCTCATCTTTTCAACCAGCTTCCCCGGGTTCTTGAGTTCATCAAACGTGAACCGAAGCACCTTGTGCCCGAGCATTGTCAGATGAGATTCCCGCTGACGCTCTGCCACGAACGGGTCGACCGACTCCCGACCCTCGCCGTTCTGCAAGGCATACTTCCCCTTTCCGTCGAGCTCGCCGATGACACATGTCCCGTCCTCGAGCCTCCAGAAATAATCGACCCGAAACACTTGGCTCAGATCAAGCGGGTCGCGAAACTCCACCTGCAGCTCTGGCACCGGAAAACCGTATGCAATAAAGAACGCTCGGAACCGAGACTCGCCACCGTTTTCGGACAGCCCGTCCGCATGCGACGCAATCACCTGAGCTCTGCGATACCCTCGCCTGCCCTCGCAATCGGAGCGGAGACGCTCGCACAGGTCATCGCGCGATACGCCCCTTGCCCGCAATGCAGAATCGGCGATCGCCAGACCATACGAAAACGGCGCACGCAGCAGACAATCCTCCACCGTGCGCCAAAACGGCGTCACTCGCACACCGTCGACGCGCTCAAGCGCACCCGCTGCCTGCGGACGCAACAGCCTATATCCCGTACTCAACGCCACCGAACAACCCGTCTTGACCAAGTAACGCGGCCCGAGCAGATCATTCGGCACCTCCAGGCCCCATATCAGCGCGGCGTCATACCCCCAAAACGCCCAATCGGGATGAAACTCCGCAAGCCCCTTGATGGCCCACCGCGCCCGCTCCGGCGGTGTCAATGCATCCCATTCATGCTGAAAACAAAACAGGTGCGATTCGGGCTCCGCAATATCGTCTGTGCCCACATGGCGCCGCAGCCACATGAGCTCGGCATTGTCGTGCGTTACAAACAGCACGCCTTGTTCAGCCGCCTCGGTGAGCCTGGCAAGCATCCTATTCCGCGCCAAGGTGTTACGTGTTGCATGCTTGTGTTTAAAAACGGTATTAGACACTTCCATCACCACCACATCGAAAAAATGGGCCATCGCCGCTGTTGCCGCCGCCGACAAACGTCTCGACCTGTAACAGTTACGGGCACAAGCAGCCGCCAAACGTTACAGATCGAGACGTTCGCGCAGCATTAGACCTCTTTGTCTCAATCTGTAACAGGTAGGTCGAGTTTTGGCCTGTGAGTTTTGGCCTGTAGATGTTACAGATCGAGACATTCCCCCAGCCAGGTGCCAAACGTCTCGATCTATAACAGTTAGACGTTCTCCAGGCCCCTAAACGTTACAGATTTAGACAAACCAGCGGCGCCCAAGCATTCGTCTCGATCTGTAACAGAAAGACCGGTTTTTTGTCCCCAGACGTTACAGACCGAGACAAATAGACAGGCGGCGGCGCTGCGACTGCCCATTCCCTACTCCCATTCCTGTTCGTAGATGTTGAGGGACTTCACATAACGTCCCTGCACACCCATAATGTCGCGGACCAGTCTCAGAAAGAAGCTGATACACGAGGTATCGAAACCGTCCTCTAGGTCCTCAGGATGCACCGCGCCCGGCCCGTCGACCGCCGTATCGCTCAGGCGTGCAATGTCGTAGAGGTAGAGCTGCCCCGCCGTCAGCCAAATATCGTCAACGCACGCGATGCGCACTGCAATCGCACCTTCGCGCCAGTGCTCTTTTTGCACGATATGTGGGTCGTAGATATCAAAACGACGGTCGGTGCGCGTATCGCGCAGCGCGACCATACCAGTCGCCGGATCCTTGTCCAAAATGCCAAAGCGCGAGAAATACTGCGTGTCGCGCACCTGTTCGAGCCGCCTGAGCGAAGCAGGCGAAAGCGACGCCGGCGGCTCGTCAACATACAGCTCAAGCAGCGTCTTGCCATGGTAATAGGGACGCTCGAACAGCAGCCAATCGGTAAATGCCATGTTATAGGCCATGATTTCGCTTTGCGAAGGCTCCTCGCAATAGCTGAGCCATGGATCGACTATCGCTTCGAACTGCGTGCGCGCCGACTCCAAAAACTGAAACTTGCGCAGCATCCAAAACTGGGCCATGTCGGCAATATCGTTACCGACGGCCTCGGTCAGACGTCCCCGGTCCAAAACATGATCAGCCATGACATCCTCCTCAAACTGATGAACCTCAATTTGAGCTTACGAGGAGGGCTGGTGGTCGCCGCCAGCGCGGACGAAATGAGCATCGGGTTGCAAACCAGATGCTGACCGAATACTTGACGGAACGCTTGACCGAACGTCATACCGAAACAAAGCCCCAGTTAAACATAGGCAAAATAAACAGAGATTTTGAGCTTGCCAGCCGCAGCCATCACAAAAACAGCAAGGCACCGCGAGCCCGCACGTCAGCAAATGAGCAGTCAGACGTTAAGAGTGTCCCTAACCACTAGACAAAAAAGCGCGTCCCCAATGACTAGTCGTTGGGGACGCGCTTGAATGACTACCTTACAGCCCCAAGGTCTCGGCAACCTCGGCGGCGCAGGCGAGGGCATCGGCCATGGCGCTTACCACGAGCGAGCTGCCGTTGCGGGCATCGCCGGCCACATACACCGGTGCGGCATCCGCAGCAACGCCATCCACGCGGGCCGCAAGGTGCGAGTCCTCGGAAGCCATCACAGGCAGCGAACGACCAGCGGTGGCAACAGGCACGCCGACAGCTTCGAACACGCTGTGCTCCGGACCCGTAAAGCCGCAGGCGATGAGCACCAGCTGCGCCGGCACCTCATGCTCGGAGCCCGCGATGCGCTCCGGCTTGCCGGCCGACCAATCCAGATCGACCACGCGCAGACCCGCGGCCGTGCCTTTCTTGTCCAGCAGT
>JAXJCX010000143.1:0-15957 GCA_036302225.1 Collinsella sp. | reverse complement strand
CCGCAACGGCGGTCTTTTATCAACTTATATGTCGGAACGCGTCTTTGCAAGTACTTTTTTGCCTTTGTTTCAAATGGGGTGGTTTTGCAACCGTCATACGCGCGCTGTGCGAACGTGCCCCGGCTCGGATAAGATAGTGCGCGATAAAAACGATGCAAGGAGGCACATATGGCAATCAAAGCCATCGCGATGGATATCGACGGTACGCTCACCAACGACCAGAAAGTGATTAGCTCGCGTACGCGCGAGAAGCTGCTCGCGGCGCAGGAATCGGGCATTAAGCTCATCTTGGCTTCGGGTCGTCCCGCATGGGGGCTGCACGCCTTGGCGCAGGAGCTCGACCTTCAAAACCATGACGGTCTGCTGGTGGCCTTTAACGGCGCGCATGTGGTCGACGCTCAGACCGACGAGGTGCTGTTCGATCAGGCTATGCCTGCCGACGAATTGCATCGCCTGATTGATCACCTGCGTAATTTTGACGTGATCCCTATGATTTCGCTCGGTCGTGATTTGCATGTCGAGGACTCGTACCATTGCATGATCACGCTGCCTGACGGCTCGCAGAAGAATATCGTCAAGTATGAGCGCGACGCGTGCGATCTTAAGATTCGCGAGGTGGAGAGCCTGCATGAGGTCGCTGATGCTTATCCCGTGGACAAGCTACTCACTGCGGGCGACCCGGCATACCTGCAGGCGCATTACGAGGAGATGTATGCGCCCTTTAAGCAGACGCTTTCGGGCATGTTTACGGCCGACTGGTACTTTGAGTACACGGCGCCCGGTATCGACAAGGCCTGCGCGCTCGAGGGTGCCCTGCCCAAGCTCGGCATCGATGCCAGCGAGGTCGTATCGTTTGGCGACGGCCAGAACGACAAGTCCATGATTGAGTGGGCCGGCACCGGCGTTGCCATGGGCAACGCCGTCGATGAGGTTAAGGCTGTGGCCCAGATGGTGACCGCCAATAACAACGAAGATGGTATTGCGGTGGCGCTGGATAAGCTGCTGGGTTAGAATCGCCGATTAATGCATGGTTCGGGCGCCTGCTCGCGGGCGTCCTTTTGTTAGGGAGGGTGCCGTGTCCGCATTTCCGTTCGATGCCGTTATCTTTGACATGGACGGCGTCATTGTCGATACCGAGTATTACTACCTGGGCGAGACTGCCGCGTTTGCCAAGGAGCTTGGGCTTAACCTGACTCAAGAGGAGTTGAATGGGCAGGTCGGTACCTCGCATCAGTTCTTCCTGCATATGCTGGTCGATTGGTTTGAGCGTGCCGGTAAGGGGCATTTCACTGGCGAGGAAGCGTTGGCCCGTTGGGACGAATGGGCTCATAAGCGTCCGCGCGACTATCAGGCTTTGATTAACCCAGGCGCCGTGGATACGATTCGAGAGCTGCCGCGCCGCGGCGTTCGCGTGGCGCTTGCCAGCTCGTCTCCCATGGTTAGCATCGAGGAAGTGCTCAATGCGTGCGGGCTGTCGGATGCCTTTGAGTATGTGGTGAGCGGCGAGCAGTTTAAGGAGAGCAAGCCCGAGCCCGACATCTACCTGCATGCGCTGGACCTGCTGGGACTGCCCGCGAATCGCTGCTGCTGCGTTGAGGATTCGGTGCCTGGCATCACCGCTGGCAAGCGAGCCGGCCTGACAGTCATTGCCAAGCGCGAGGAACGCTTTGGCTTTAGCCAGGATGCCGCGGACAAGATTATCGACCAGCTGCCGGAGCTGCTCACGCTTTCTTAGGAGCGCGGTAGTTGCGCGTTTTTCGGGTCTGATGAGTAAATAGCCAACATTTTGGTGCGACACCTAGCATACTTTAAGCTAATGCGGGCTTAAGGGCTTGTTGAATGCCCTTAAGCCCGTTTTAGAATTAATTGTGCTGGGAGAGGGTATATGCCACCGACTGAAGGGCCAACTGACGGTAAAGCAGCGATACCGCTGTACCAACAGGTCATTGATATCATTAAAAACGAAATCAACTCCGGCGCCTACAAGGCAGGCGCGCGGATACCCAACGAATTCGAATTGGCTGAGAGCTATAAAGTTGGCCGCGTTACCGTGCGACGCGCTATTGAGGAGCTCGTCCAGCAGGGCTATCTAACGAAGCGACAGGGGAAAGGCACGTTTGTCAATGCCCCCAAGCTCAAGCGCAAGATTCGCCAGAAGGATGACGTTCAGAGTTTTTCGAACGCATGCCGCGTTAACGGAATGGAACCGGGGGCGTGTGTCATTTCGAGAAAGATACTGCCGGCGGATTCCACCGAAGCGCAGTTCTTTGGTGTTCCCGTTGGAACTGACTTGATTTGCGTTGAGCGCGTGCGCACTGCCGATGGCGTCCCTGTCATGCTCGAGAACAACATATATGTTTACGAGGACAACGCCTATCTATCAACGGCACCTCTATCTAACCAATCCATTTTTGAGTTCGTGCGCAACCGGACGGGCCGCACTCCCGCGTTTACCGACCCGTGCACGCTCGAGATCGCGTGCGCGTCGCCCGAGGTCGCTCGGCTGTTGGCAGTTCCCGTTGGCGAACCCTTGTTTTATATGGAAGCCTTCTTTTTCGATGAGCAGCGGCGGCCGTTTATCATCGGTCGTCAGCGGATCGTTGGGTCTCGCTACGTCTTTGACATCTAGGACATTGCGAATGGAGACGCCCGGTTGATCATCTCACCGGGCGTCTCCATACCGTTCACGGCGCGAACGCAACCGTTCAACCGCGTCGCGGCAATCAGTTTGAAATTATCTTGATGATGGGAAAAGCTGCTGGTAATCTATGGAACGTCATAGAACGTTTGCCTTGCGCAGGCGTTGAAGCGAGATGCGATGCAGTCTCGAGTTCTTTGGAGGTATCTATGTCAGATACGAAGGCGAAGAAGACAAACAGACGTTTTAAGTTCAAATTACCGCATGTCTATACGATCATGTTCTTGCTGATCGTTGTCTTTGCGGTCCTGACTTGGATCGTTCCCTCTGGTCAGTATCAGCGCAAGACGATTTCGACAGCGGCGGGCGAGCGTGAAGTTGCCGTTGCTGGAACCTATGAACAGGTTGATAAGAACTACACCGATTCCGAGACCGGCGAGACCATCAATCTGGGCCAGGATATCTTTGCGGTCCTGCAAGCGCCTACTAAGGGCATCCAGGAGGCTGCCGACGTCGTTGCGTTCGTCTTATTGATTGGCGGATCGTTCGCAGTCATCACCAAGACCAACGCTTTGAATGCCGGCATGAGCCGTGTGATTAAAAAGCTCAAGAACAAGGACATCCTCATCATTCCCATCACGATGACGTTGCTGTCCATTTGCGGCACTACGTTTGGTATGTCTGAGGAAGCCCTGCCGTTCTATGCCATCTTCATTCCCATCATGATGGGTATCGGGTATGACTCGATGACGGCGTTTATCATCTGCTTCCTTGGTCCTAACCTGGGATATTGTGCTTCGACCATCGACCCGTTTAATGTTTTGATCGCCCAAGGCATCATTGGTATCGAGGGCAATCCTCAGCTGTGGCTGCGCGCCGTTTCTTGGGTCATCTTCACTGCCGTTGGTATCGCATGGGCCATGCGCTACGCCATGCGTGTCAAGAAAAATCCCGAGTCGTCCATTGTGTACGAGGACGATAAGCTCAAGCGTGTTGAGTTTTCCGTGACCGATGCCTCCATCGAGGAAGAGTTCACTACCCGTCAGAAGCTCGTGCTTATCGATTTTGCCTGCGGCATGGGCATTATCGTCTGGGGTCTTGTTACCCAGGGCTGGTACATGAATGAGATTTCCGCCGTGTTCCTTGGTATGGGCTTGCTTGCCGGTATCCTGGGCGGCCTTGACCAGCAGACGATCGCCGAGGAGTTCGTTAAAGGCATTGCCGACTTTGCGTATGCCGCTATCGTCATCGGCATCGCTCGCGGTATCTTGGTCATCGCAGAGGGTGGCATGATCATCGACACCATCCTCCAGGCGCTCGCTACTGCACTGGCCGGTGCACCTGCCGCCGTCTACACCACGTTTATGTATATCGTCCTTGGCCTGCTCTCTTTGCTGGTTCCCTCGAGCTCTGGACTTGCGGCGCTCACCATGCCCGTCATGGGTCCGCTGACCGAGCTTATGGGCCTCAATCCCGAAGCCGCCGTTACCGCGCTCCAGTTTGCTAATCAGACCATCAACACCATCAGTCCCGTGGCGGGCATGACGGTTGCCGGTCTTGCCGTGGCAAAGATCTCGTTTGGTCAATGGTGGAAGACCATTTGGAAGTTCTTCATTTTCATGGTCGTCTTTGGCCTGATCGTAACGGCAATCTCTGGCATGCTTCCGGCGTAGGTGGTTGTGATGTCTGATCGTTTGACGGTCCTGACGTCTAAGAGCGTCTTTACCGGTACGGGGGACCTGCCGTTTGAAGGTTTCGTAGCGGTCCGTGGCAATCGAATTGAGGCTGTTGGCACCAAGTGTGAGCTAGCTTCGTATTTGACCCAGGCGGACGAGGTAGTTGACCTGGGCGACCGCACCGTCATGCCTGGCCTGATCGATGTGCATACCTTCTATACAGGCTGGGCGCTGCGGACGTTGGGGCCTGATCTGTCCGGCATCGCTGATGCCAAAGAGGCCGTGTCGCTCTTGCGTGCATGGAAAGAAGATCGTCCGGATTGCGCGGCGGCTTTTGGCCACAACCTACCCGAAACGTTGGCATCGGATGCCGAGAACGCAAATACAGCAGCTGTGTTTGACGAGTGTTTTGGCGATATCCCCGTCGTCTGCTTTACACCGGGCGCGGATACCTGTGTTCTCAATGCTGCCGCCAGTGCGCGATACGGCTTCACACCCCAGGCGTGCTATGCCGAGAAGATCTGGCGCATGATGAGCGATTTCCTCGCGCTGCCCGAGGTGCGTGCAGGGTATTCGGACTACATGAGCATGCTTAACGAACGCGGCGTTACCGCCATCAAGGAGATGGCGTTTGATGACTACTACGGCTTTGCCGACGAAATGGCTCGCCGTGAGGAATCTGGTGAGCTGACGGTTCGCGTCTCTATGATGTCGCAGCCGGTGGGTGCCGGTGCAAATCTTGCATATGCCCGCGAGGCACGAGAGCGCTTCCGGGGACCGTTCGTTCGTTTTTCTGGCTTCAACCGTATGACCGATCGCGGCGTATGGGCGGGGCTTGCCGAGATGATAGAACCCTATGAGGACTCGGCCGATGCGGGCGCTGCCGGCAAGACGGTCGTCGAGGAGCCAGAGTGGGATCTGATTGAGAACGAGCTGCGTGCAATTGATGCTGACGGATTCCGATATTCCTTGCATTGCCAGGGCGATGGCGCCGTTCGTCGCACCGTGGCGCTCTATGCCTCGCTGCCTCGAGACGAGCATGGACGGATGCTTCGCCGCCATGCGATTACCGATCTCGAGAACTCTGACCCGACCGATCTTGTCGAGTTTGGCAAGTTAGGTGGAATTTGCGAGGTCTATCCGCAGATTCTGACGCTGGACCGACGCGAGGATTGCCTGTCGATGATGCGTCGACAAATTGGCGAGACGCGACTTTTGCACAGCTGGAATCGCCGCGGCATGGAAGATTCCGGATGCACAGTGTGCTGTGGAACGGATTTGCCGCTGCTGATTCCGAGCCTGGGCGAGTCAATCTACAGCGCGTGCGGCGGATTCTTCGCCGACGGACTGCCTGTGAATGAGGTCAACACGCTGACGCTTGTCGAGCTCTTGCGCGCTTGGACTGCCGGGGGCGCGTACGATCTGATGCGCGAAGACGAGCTGGGTACGCTCGAGGTCGGCAAGCTTGCCGATATCTGCGTGCTCGATCGGGATGTGTTTGACCTCGATTATCGCGACGCACGCGATCTTGCGGTTGATATGACGATGTCGGACGGACAAATCGTGTTCGATCGAAATAAGGAGGCATAAGATGTCTGAATCCAAACCGACGCTGCGCCGCGAGCAGATTGCGGGCATGAATATCCACTACATCATGTGGTCGCTCGATTACTTCCTTGATGTGCAGCAGCGTTTGGGCTTTGAGTCCATTGAGCTGTGGTGCGCAGAGCCGCATGTGACGCTCGACCATACGGGCTACTTTGAGGCTGAGGTCCTGGCGAAAAAGGCTGCAGACCGTGGGCTTAGGTATCGTACTCTGTGCCCCGAGAACGTTGTCTATCCTTGGCAGTACTGCGCACGCAAGCCGCTGCATGAACAGCGCAGTCTGGCGTACTTTAAACACGGCATTGAGCTTGCCGAGGTACTTGGGTGCGACCGTATGTCCATCAACTCGGGCTGGGGCGACTGGGACGAGGACCGCGAGGAAGCCTGGAAGCGCAGCCGCGAGCACTTGTCCATTCTGGCGGAGTATGCCGGCGAGCACGGTCTGGTGCTCACGATGGAAAGCCTGCGTCCCGAGGAGAGCAACCTTGTGACGACGGTTTCCGATGCGAAGCGCATGATTGACGAGGTCGCGAGCCCGTACTTACAGCCCATGGTTGATACAACCGCGATGGGCGTTGCAGGCGAGACGCTCGAGGACTGGTTTGCCGCCTTTGGTGATGGGGCAATTCACGAGATGCACTTTATCGACGGTGACCCGTATGGCCATCTGGTGTGGGGCGATGGCAAGCACGATATGGACGCCTTCGTTGCCACACTCAACGCCCATGGTTTCGACGGCATGCTGGGCCAGGAAATCACGGACGGTCGTTACTACGATGACCCGGCGGCGGCTGATGCCAAGAACATGGCCGCATTCGAGAAATATCTGATTGACTAAAACAACTATCGGCCACGCAACCAACGTCATTGATTGCGGCCCAAACAAGAAAGGAACTGGATATGAACGCACACGATCTGATCAAAGAGGCAATTGCCGAGAAGGGCAAGTTCGACAGCGTCTACTGGATTGCTTGTGGTGGCTCCATGATCGATTTGATCCCGGCTCACGAGCTTCTGCAGCGCGAGGCAACCACCTTCACTTCGTATATCTATACGGCTCGCGAGTTCGATATCATGCGTCCGCGTCGTCTGGGCGAGAAGTCCCTGGTCATTGCTTGCAGCCACAGTGGCAACACCCCCGAGGTCGTTGAGGGCTGCGAGATTGCCCTTGCCGCCGGCGCTACGGTGATCGCCCAGACCGACAACGCTGGATCTAAGATCGACTCCGGCAAGTGGACCACGTGGGTCTACCCATGGGGCGAGGGCGTGCCGCAGGCTGAGGTCCCCGCTGGCATTTCGCTGTCGCTTGCGGCCGAGCTGCTCGATCAGCAGGAGGGCTACGCCGATCTTGCCGATATGTATGCCGGTATCGCCGAGATGGATAAGATTCTTCCCCCGGCACGTGAGAAGGTAAATGCCGAGCTGGGCGATCGTTTTGCCAAGCTTTGCCAGGAGCACGAGTTCTTCTATATTCTGGGCAGCGGTCCCAACTTTAGCCAGACCTACGGTTTCGCTATCTGCTCTCTTATGGAGATGCAGTGGCAGCACTGCAGCTACATCCACTCTGCCGAGTACTTCCATGGCCCCTTCGAGGCTACTCAGGATGGCGTTTTTTACTTCCTGCAGATGGGCTCCAGCGAGTGCCGTGCTATGGACGAGCGCGCCCTGGCGTTCCTTAAGACGCATACCGATACGCTGATGGTGCTCGATGCCAAGGAGTACGGTATGGAAGCCGTGCCGGCGAGCGTCCGTGCCTATCTGGACCCGGTGCTGTTCTACGCCATGAACTGCGAGCTGCGTGCTGCACGCGGCAAGGTGTTTGATCACGATCCCGATTTCCGTCGCTATATGGGTGTTGTCGAGTACTAGAAGGGACAAAGGCCATGGCATTTAACGTTAACGCGCTCGGATTTGGCGACAACGTCGTCGATCGCTACGAGCATATCCACACCATGTATCCTGGCGGCAACGCGGTGAACTTCGCCGTTTATGCCAAGAAATGCGGTGCCGCACGTTCCGCATACATGGGCATTTTTGGCAATGACGCCGCTGCCGAGCATGTCATTGCAAGCCTCGAGGATGAGGGTGTCGAGCTTGACAAGTGCGAGCAGATGATTGGCGAGAACGGAGCGGCTCGCGTGACCGTCGTTGACGGTGACCGTGTCTTCCTCGGCTCCAACGAGGGCGGTATCCGTGGCGATGCGCGCTATGTCCTCGATCGCTTTGACCTTGCGTACATGAAGCAGTTCGATGTGGTTCATTCGGGCAACTATTGCTTTACCGAGCGCGAGCTGCCCAAGCTGAAGGCTGCGGGCGTCACGGTCTCTTTTGACTTTTCGGACGACTCCACCGACGAGTACTACGAGCAGATTGCACCCTACGTCGATTTTGCCTTCTTTAGTGCGGCGGATGCCGCGAGTGAGGACGAGATTCGCGAGCGTCTGGCATGGGTGAAGGGCCTGGGTCCGCGTTTTGTGTCGGCTACGGCGGGTGCCGAGGGCTGCATTGCTTACGACGGCGAGCGTTATTACCGCCAGCTGGCTAAACCGGTAACGGACATGAAGGACACCATGGGAGCGGGCGACTCGTTCCTCACTTCGTTTTTGATGTGCTATCTCGATTCCGCCAAGCGTGGAGAGGATGGCGCCGAGGCCATCGAGCGCGCGCTTGACTTTGCTGCCGGGTTTGCTTCGACCGTGTGCGGCATGGAAGGTTCTTGGGGCCACGGAGCGCCAATCGTCGAATAGCCGAGCGGTCCCGGGGAGGTGCAGGATCCTCCCCGGGACCTCGTGTGCAAAACATGCCAAATATGAGTAATGTATCCATTCCGGTAGCAGTACTCATATTTGGCATTTTTTGCACACCAGGGGTTAGCGAAGGTCAAAAAAAGAGCGCGCATTTGTTAAAACTATCGACTCGATGCGCTTTGCGTCGCAGTTTTTGAGCGAGGTGATGCGTTCTGAGGTCCTTGTGAGCGACCTGATGAGCGACTGCGCGCTTGTTTCTGTGTTTGGCTCGGCCGGCGCATCGGTCTCGAGCAGTAGGCGGTCGAGTGGAATCTGTCGTGCGTATTCGCGACCGCGCTTGGTCGCGAGCATGCGTTCGTTGACGGAAAAATAGCAGCCCGCATTACGCGCGCGGGTGAGTTCGTCCGAAGTGCCGCTAAACCAGTGGAAGATGATAGCGGGGGAGTCGGGGTTTGGGATGAGTAGTCCATGCGATTCGAGGACGTCCAGTACGGCTCCTGCCGAACGAACGGCGTGAATTGATATCACGCGCCCGGTAAGAGGATGCTGCACGAGCGCATCGCAGAGCCGGTTAAGTGCCTGTATTTGTAGCGGCTCACTTCCAGCAAAGCGCGCGGAAAAGTCGAGTCCGACTTCGCCGATGTAGCGTTCTTGGGCAGCAACTTCGCAAAGCAGATTGACTTCGGCAAAACCGCAGTGGCCATCGGCGAGCCACCAGGGGTGAAGCCCAACGCCGGCGATGATGCCCGGGTGGCGACGAGCGCGCTCGTTTGCGGCCGAAAAGTCGCGTGGATCGACGCCGCAATCAAATAGACCCAAGCCCAGCGCCGTTGCCTCATCGGCAACGGCGTCCGGGTGAGCCATTAAATCAAGATGGCAGTGTGCATCAAATAACCGGGGCTCCATCTCGGCGCGCTCCGCTAGTCCAAGCGCTGGCCATCGGCGCGCACGCGCTCGGTGCCGCGGCCACTGATCTGGCGGATAACCTCGCCGGCAATCATCTGGCCCATGATGGGCGGCATAAAGCTGGCGGTTCCGAGCTCGGTGCGCTCGTGGATATTGGAAGGGTCGCGGGGCTGTGTCTTAACCGATTCCTCGCAGCTAAACAGTACATGCAGACTCTTGATTCCGCGCTTCTTGCATTCTTTGCGCATGATGCGGCTCATGGGGTCACGTACCGTATCGAAAATGTCGGCAAAGCGGAGGCACTCGGGATGGAGCTTGTTGGCCCCGCCCATGGAGCTAACCAAACGAATGTCGTGGTCCTGAGCATATTTGGCAATGGTGAGCTTGGCCGAGATGGTGTCGATGGCGTCGACGACGTAGTCGAGCTTGCCGTCCGTCTGCTCCAAAACGCGCGCGAAAAATTCGTCGATATTGTCGCTCAACAGGTATTCGGTGCGCTTGATGACGGTAGCGGCTGGATTGATGTCGTGGATCATGGCTTCCATAACATCGACCTTGCGCTTGCCGATGGTGCTTTGAAAGGCGATGGCCTGGCGATTGATATTGCTGGGCGCGATGATGTCCTTATCCAGAATGACGAAATGACCAATGCCGCCGCGGGCAAGTGCCTCGCAGCAATTGGAGCCCACACCTCCGCAGCCGAGCACCAGCACCGTGGCGGCGGCGAGTTTGTCGAGTGCCTCGCGGCCCATGATGATCTCGAGCTTGGTGTCGCGTGTCTCGACGAGAGCGGCAGCGGTTTCGGTCATAGACATCCTCCGATGGGGAAGCGAATCGTGTTTTAGCTATCGTCATTATAGGTAATCGCCATAGGTTGCGATGGCGTTTACTTTGATGTGGTTTGAAGCATTGCGATTAGATAGTTAGACAAACATCTAAATATCGAGTATAGTGTGCGCGTCATGAGAGATGATGAAAGGGGGTCTTATGCCGGGAGAGGGTTTTAAGGCGCTTGCCGATCCAACGCGACGGCGCATTTTGGAGTTGCTGCGCGAGGGCAATTGCACGGCGGGGGAGCTTGCCGAGCATTTCGATATCAGTAAGCCGTCGCTGAGCCATCACTTGGCGACGCTCAAAAACGCCGGGTTGGTAACCGACGAACGTCATGGTCAAAACATCGTATACAGCTTAAACACTACCGTCATGCAGGACTTGATCGGTTGGTTTATGGGCTTTACAAACACGGAAGGTGATAAGGATGAATAACGAAAACAAGGGCATTCACCCCACGGGGGTATCGTCGCGCGTGTGGATTGCGCTGGTCGCTCTGTGCGTCGCCAATGTCGTAGCGCATCTCATGGTGATGCCGAGCTTGCCTGGGCAGATTCCCACGCACTGGGGCGCGAACGGCGCCGTCGACGGTTGGGGTCCCAGCTGGATGGCCTCCGCGCTCGGCGTGCTGCCTCTGGTGCTTCTCGCAATGTTCTGCGTGGTGCCGCGCATCGATCCCAAAGGTGAGGCATATCGAACCTCGGGCAAGTTCTATCAGGGCTTCGTAATCGCCTTCACCTTGTTCATGTGCGCCATAAGCTGGCTGGGAGAGCTTACGGTCTGGGGCGTGGTGCCGGCGGTCGGTTCGGTCAACGTGCTGATTTCCGGTGTTGTCGGTTTGCTGTTCATCGGCGTAGGCAACTACTTGCCGCGTGTGAAGCAGAACTATACGCTCGGTATCAAGACGCCTTGGGCGCTTGCCAATCCCGAGAACTGGCGCCGTACGCAGCGCTTTGGCGGTGCCTGCTTTATGGTGCTGGGTGTTGGCCTGATTGCGATGGGCGTGGCAGGCAGCGTGCTTTCGAGTGAAGTCGTCGCCGCGGTGATTGCGGTTCTGGCGTTTGGTTCGGTTGGAGCCGTCTACGTCTACTCGTATCTGCTGTGGCGCAAATCGCAGCGAGCCGCTCGCTAAGGTTGCGGAAAACTAGCGTACGTAGTTCATAGTATGTTCCGGGGGAACTTTTCCCAGGTAGTATTAGGGGGTATGGGCAACCATGCCCCTTTTTCGTTACGTTTCAGAGCTGGTTTTTCCATTTCGTTTCCACTTAGGCGAAACAAGAATAGAGAAACAGCAGGTAGAAAGGATAAAACAGACAAATGGCGGAGTTTATCTACCAGATGTATCAGGCTCGTAAGGCCCATGGCGACAAGGTAATCCTTGACGACGTGACCCTGAGCTTCTACCCCGGTGCCAAGATCGGCGTCGTGGGCCCCAATGGTATGGGCAAGTCGACCCTGCTCAAGATCATGGCCGGCATCGAGGAGGTCTCCAACGGCGATGCCAGGCTCACCCCCGGCTACACCGTGGGCATCCTGCACCAGGAGCCGCCGCTCGACGATGACAAGACCGTCATCGAGAACGTGCGCATGGCATTTGGCGATATGATCGCCAAGGTCGATCGCTTCAACAAGATCGGCGAGGAGATGTGCGACCCGGATTGCGACATGGACGCCCTCATGGCCGAGATGGGAAAGCTCCAGGACGAGATTGATGCCGCCGACGGCTGGGATATCGATTCCAAGCTCGGCCAGGCCATGGACGCCCTGCAGCTGCCCGATTCCGACATGCCGGTCAACGTACTTTCCGGCGGCGAGCGCCGTCGCGTGGCCCTGTGCAAGCTGCTGCTCGAGGCTCCCGACCTGCTGCTGCTCGACGAGCCCACGAACCACCTAGACGCTGAGTCGATCCTGTGGCTCGAGCACTTCCTGCATAACTACCAGGGCGCGGTGCTTGCCGTCACGCACGATCGCTACTTCCTGGATAACGTTGCCGAGTGGATCTGCGAGGTCGACCGTGGTCACCTTTATCCCTACAAGGGCAATTACTCCACGTATCTGGAGACCAAGGCCGCGCGTATCGAGGCGCAGGGCAACCGCGACGCCAAACTCGCCAAGCGCATGGAGGCCGAGCTCGAGTGGGTGCGCAGCTCGCCCAAGGCCCGCCAGGCCAAGAACAAGGCCCGTCTGGCTCGCTACGAGGAGATGGAGGCCGAGGCCCGCGCAAGCCAGAAGCTCGACTGGACCGACATTCGCATCCCTGTGGGCCCGCGTCTGGGCAACAAGGTGCTCGAGGCCCATCATCTGCACAAAGAGTTCGATGGCCGCGTGCTCATCGATGACCTTTCGTTCACCCTGCCGCGCAACGGCATCGTGGGCGTCATCGGCCCCAACGGTGTGGGCAAGACCACGCTGTTCAAGGCGATTGTGGGTCTGGAGCCGCTGACTTCGGGCGAGCTCGAGGTGGGCGAGACCGTCAAGATCTCTTACGTCGACCAGAACCGTTCCGGCATCGACCCCGACAAGAACCTATGGGAGGTCGTCTCGGACGGCCTGGACCACATGATGGTCGGCGAGACCGAGGTTCCGAGCCGCGCTTATGTGGCGAGCTTTGGCTTTAAGGGCCAGGACCAGCAGAAGCGCGCTGGCGTGCTCTCCGGCGGCGAGCGCAACCGTCTGAACCTGGCGCTCACGCTCAAGCAGGGCGGCAACCTGTTGCTCCTCGACGAGCCCACGAACGACCTCGACGTCGAGACGCTGTCCTCGCTCGAGGCGGCGCTGCTCGAGTTCCCGGGCTGCTCGGTGGTCATTAGCCACGACCGCATGTTCCTGGACCGCGTCGCCACGCACATTCTGGCGTGGGAGGGCACCGACGAAAATCCGGGCAACTGGTATTGGTTCGAGGGCAACTTCGAGGCCTATCAGGCCAACCGCATCGAGCGCCTGGGCGAGGACGCAGCCCAGCCGCATCGTATTCACCGCAAGCTGACGCGTGACTAGTCGAGCTCAGGTGACCTAACGAGAAAGGGACGATAACCTTGAGGGTTATCGTCCCTTTTTGTTACTTGGTAGAAGGCTCGACTTTATCGATGGTCCAGGCGGCTCCGAGACCGCCGGTGGTGTTGCGGCGGATGCGCACGGTGACTTCGTGGCGCTCGCCGGCTTGCGTGTAGCGCAGAGGGAAGCTTGCGCGGTTTCGCGCGGCCTCGATGGTACCGCGCTCGCGGGCGATCCAGTAGTACTCGCCGACGATGCCGAGCGTGTCGGCGCCGTAGGGGAGATAGGTTGACAGCTGGTGCAGAAGCGGGCCGGGGCAGAAGACCTCGGTTGCGAAATCGACGGGGAAGTCCTCGGGGATGGCGGGCGCTGCAGGTGCGGGGGTTGGGGCCGCTGCGGGTGCCGAAGCCGGTGCAGGTGCGGGAATTTGGTCGCAAGCAGAGGTGGGCACGGACTCGATGACGGGTGCGGGCTCCGGCGTCGTTTTCGGCTTGATTGTGGAATCTGCGGGTTTCACGGTGACGGGCGCGTCTGCAGCTGCGGTTTCAACCTCAACCTGCGTCGCGTTCTCGTTTTCAACGCTCGACTTTGCCTCGACCGGCGTGGAGGCCATGGTGGTGATGCCGGCATTGGCGTTCTCGGGGTCATAGACGACCGTGAGCGAGATGGCGGGCTGCGGCGTCTCGGGCTCCGGCACCGACTCGGCAGCGCCTTGATCGGCGGGCTCGTCGGACTGATCGTCCTCGGCCTCGTCGCCAAAGACATCGCTGTTTTGGAACGCAGACGTCTCGGGCTGGCCAGCGGCTTCTTCGGTTGTCGACTTGGGAGCTTCGTTGAGCTCCACAGTGGCTTCCTGCTCGGATATGACTTTGGGATTGGTCGTGGCGGCGATTTCGGTTTCGGCTTCTGCTGTTACCTCAATAGCGATTTCGATCTCCGCCTCGGGCTCGGGTTCCGGCGCGGCGTCAACCATGGCTTCGGGCTCGGGACGCTTAACGTGCTTGGGGCGCACGGCCTTGAGGTCCTTCTCGCCGCGCTTTTTCTTTTTGTAGGACTGCTTGGCTCCTTTGGTTGCCTTGGGCTTGTCCTCGCCCTTGGCAAGGGCGGCATCCCAGGCCTCGTTGGCGATGACGGTGGCATACAGGCGACCGCCCTTAAAGACGGTCAGCTTGATGCAGTCATCGAGCTCCTCGAGCAGCTCGCGCGTGGACTCGAAGCCCAGGTCATAAGCGGCCATGTCGCCGGCGGCGAGCGTCTCCTCGACCTGCGTCATAAACGTTTGCTTGCCGCACCCAATCGCATCGCGCAGCAGACGATATAGATAGATGTGGTTGCCCAGCGATAGCGTGGGCTTAACTATTGTCTTGCTCATGGCAAATCTCCTCTTTACACACCAAAGCATCTTACCATCGCACGGGGCGTGCCACCTCGGCGCCCAAGGCAAACGGGCGCGACCGTTGCCGGTTCGCGCCCGTTATACAGGTCGGTTATCTATGAGAGGCAAACGTGCTTAGTTGCCCGACGCCGTGCCTTGGCTCGAGCTGTCAGATGCCGTGCCGGACGCGGTTCCGCTCGAGCTGTTAGTGCTGCTGTTGTCGGTAGATCCCGTGCCCGATGTATTGTCGCTTGTCTGGTCGCCCGTGCTCGGCTGCGAGCTGTCAGTCGTTTGGCTTGAGTCGGTCGTGCCGGATTGCGTGCCGCTGTTGTTTACGGAAGAATCGACGCCCTGCGATTGATCGGGGGTGTTCGAGGACGAGTCGGTGGATGCGGAGGTGCCCTGCGAGTCGTCCTGCTGGCTTTGCGATTGACCAGTGCTATCCGCGTCGTGCTCGGTCGTGCGCGACGACAGAATCGGCTCGGGGCGCTCGCCCAGACCCTCACCGGCGGTGGTGATAAGGATGGCGCCGGCACAGGCAATGACCGCGACGATGGCGATGGCGATCGAGAAGACGATGACCTTCTTTTGCGTCTGGCTGCGCTCTGCCGCCGCCTTGGCGCGCAAGCTGTCGGGGGCAACGCGCGCCGTGGTCGCGCGCCCCGCAATCTGGCGCATCTCCTGCGTAGTCGCGGCGCCGCCCAGGTGCTCCTCGGCATTAAATTCAACGGGCTCATAGGCGCCGGCGGGGTAGTCGACGTCGGCGTGCGTACCTTTGAGGGCTTTGGCGCTGGCAGAGATAAAGTGGCGGTAGACCTGCGAGGACACAACGGTGATGACCGAGCTCACGGCGGCACCGATCACCGATCCGGCGATACCGATCTTGGAAGCAAGCGCGACGCTCGTGGCGGCAGCTGCGGCGCCGGCGATGATCTGGGGAATGGAAATGTCGTCGAACAGGCCCTTTTTGGGCGCGATGGCCATGGTCTGTCCGATGGAATGGTTCTCGTGCACGCCGTTGTTGAGCGATGCCGGCGTCATGACGCGCGTGCGCGGCGCGTCGGTGTACTTGGTTGTCATACGGGGTCCTCCCGGTGTAAATCTGCTTCGTTTCGTGTAGCCATCAGGGTACCCACCAGATGTGAATCGTACGTGACATTTAACAGATACCATCAACTCATCAAT
>JAXJCX010000142.1:0-2419 GCA_036302225.1 Collinsella sp. | reverse complement strand
TCACCGCGTTGCCCAAGATGGTGCCCACGCAGCGGTTGACGTTGGCGATATCGGCGCGGAAGCGAATCGGACGCAGGTGCGCACGGGCATCGGCCGTATAGGGCACAAACAACGTGGAGTCGAGCGTCTTGTCGAGCTCGCCGTCCGCAGCCATCTGGGGCAGGAAGTGACGGCCGTCGGCACCCGGGATGTGGGCACCAAACTCACAGGTCGCGCTCGCCAGCACGGGCGACAGATCCAGCAGGTTAGCCTTGCGGTTGCCCGGGACCTCAATCTGGCGCAAGCACTCGGGATGGCCGACCATCTCGTCGATGGTGCGGAAGCCCAGGCTCGCCATGACCTCGCGCAGCTGCTCGGCAACAAAGAGCATAAAGTGCTCGACGTGCTCTGGCTTGCCGCGGAAGCCGCGACGCAGGCGGCAGTTTTGCGTAGCGATGCCGGCCGGGCAGGTATCCTGCTGGCAGTCGCGCTGCATGAGGCAGCCCATGGAGATGAGCGGCATGGTCGCAAAGCCAAACTCCTCGGCACCCAGCAGGCAGGCGACGGCAACATCGGTGCCGTCCATGAGCTTGCCGTCGGCCTCGAGCACCACGCGCGAGCGCAGGCCGTTTTGCAGCAGCGTCTGCTGGGCCTCGGCAAGACCGAGCTCCAGCGGCAGACCCGCGTGCCAAATGGAATCGCGCGCCGCAGCACCCGAGCCGCCGTTATGGCCGCTGATCAAAATCTTGTCGGCAGCACCCTTGGCAACGCCGGTGGCGATGGTGCCGACGCCGGCCTCACTGACCAGCTTGACCGACACGCGTGCGCCGGGGTTGGCGTTCGTAAGATCGAAGATCAGCTCTGCCAGGTCCTCGATAGAGTAGATGTCGTGGTGCGGCGGAGGCGAGATCAGGCCGATGCCGGGCGTGGACTGACGGACCTCGGCAATCCAGGGGTAGACCTTCTTGCCGGGCAGGTGACCGCCCTCGCCGGGCTTGGCGCCCTGGGCCATCTTGATCTGAATCTCGAAGGCGCTGCACAGGTAGCGGCTCGTCACGCCAAATCGCGCACTTGCCACCTGCTTGATTGCGGAGTTCTTGGAGTCACAGTTAGCCAGCGGAGTCTCGCGGCGCGGGTCCTCGCCGCCCTCGCCGGAGTTGGAACGGCCATGCAGGCGGTTCATGGCGATGGCCATGCACTCGTGCGCCTCTTTGCTGATGGAACCGTACGACATGGCGCCGGTGTTAAAGCGGCGGACGATGTTGAGCGCGGGCTCCACCTCGTCGAGCGAAACCGGCGTGCGGTCGCTGGCATCAAAGTCCAGCAGGTCGCGCAGGCGCACGGCGCGGCCGGTGCGATGCAGGCGGGTGCTGTACTCCTTAAAGGTGTCGTAGCTGTCCTCACGGCAAGCGGTCTGGAGCAGGTAGACGGTCTGGGGGTCAATCAGGTGATCCTCGCCACCGAGCGGGCGCCACTTGGTCAGACCCAGTGTGGGCAGCTGATCGAGAGCCGGGCTCTTAAGGATGGCGAGCGCGGCGTCATAGCGTTCATTCTGCTCGCGCTCGACGTCCTCGACACCCATACCGCCCACACGGCTCACCGTGCCGGCGAAGTACGCGTTGACGAACTCCGGCGTAAAGCCCACGGCCTCGAAGATCTGCGCCGAATGGTAGCTCTGCACCGTGGAGATGCCCATCTTGGACATGATGGAGACGATGC
The DNA here is from genome assembly GCA_036302225.1 of Collinsella sp. Taxonomy (GTDB): domain Bacteria; phylum Actinomycetota; class Coriobacteriia; order Coriobacteriales; family Coriobacteriaceae; genus Collinsella. The sequence continues at coordinate 721 of JAXJCX010000142.1, read as the reverse complement.
CCGCCGTCGCGGCCTTGTTGTAGTTGGCGATGCCCTGCTCGGCCGTCACGCCCAGATCGCCGCGCGCCGCCAGATCGCGGATGCACGCATGTGCGTTGTACGGATAGATGCCGCTCGCGGAGTAGCCCACCAGCGCCGCAAAGTCGTGCGGGGACACGGCGTCGCCGCACTCCACCACGATGTCGGCAAAGGTACGAACGCCGGCGCGGATCAGGTGATTGTGCACGCAGCCCACGGCAAGCAGCGACGGTACGGGTACCTCGCCCGCTCCGGCGCGATCGCTCAGTACCACGATGTTCACGCCGTCGCGGACCGCAGCCTCGACATCCTCGGCAAGCTGCTTGAGCGCAGCCTGCAGCGCGCCCTCGCCGGCATCACGGCGGTACACGGCACGGAAACGGCGGGTCTTAAAGCCCACGCGGTCGATGGCGCAGATGCGGTCAAACTCCTCCTCGTTGAGCAGCGGACGCTCCAAGCGCACCAGCTGACAGGCCGTGCGGGAATCCTCGAGCAGGTTGCCGTGGTTGCCCAGGTAGAGCGTGGTCGAAGTCACCATGTGCTCGCGCAGAGCATCAATCGGCGGATTCGTAACCTGGGCGAACAGCTGATAGAAGTAGTCAAAGAACGAGCGCGTCTTCTTGGACAGGCAGGCCAGCGGCGCATCGATGCCCATCGAGGCAAGCGGGGCCTTGCCCTGCTGGGCCATGGGACGCACGACCTC
>JAXJCX010000141.1:0-1924 GCA_036302225.1 Collinsella sp. | reverse complement strand
GTCGGTTACGCCCGAGGGCCGCAATGCCTACGAGCGCGTGTTTATCGCCAACCAGCTGGCTTCGTTTGCGCCGGCTGCCGGTTGGTTCTTCCAAACGTGGAAGACCGAGAAGCGCATTGCAGCATGGGACGCCCGCGCGGCACTCGGCACGCTCGAGCGCGGCATGATTGAATAGGTTGATATGACGCAAAACAGCGCCCGCACGGGCAAACTTTATGTGGTCGGTACGCCCATCGGTAACCTGGGCGACCTGTCTCCGCGCGTCGGCGAGGCATTTGCCGCCGCCGATGCCATTTGCTGCGAGGACACGCGTGTGACCTCAAAGTTGCTGATGCACCTAGGCATCTCCAAGCCGCTCGTTCGTTGCGACGAGAACGTGATCGCAAGTCGCGCAGCCGGCCTGGTCGACCGCCTGCTGGCGGGGGAGACCCTCGCCTTTGCCTCGGACGCCGGTATGCCGAGTGTGTCCGATCCCGGCCAGGCGCTGGTCGAGGCGGCGCGCGAGGCGGATGTGCCTGTCGAGGTTATTCCCGGCCCCTCTGCTTGCGTCACGGCGCTCGTATCGTCCGGTATTCCCTGCGAGCATTTCTTCTTCGAAGGCTTTTTGGGTCGCAAGCACGGCGACCGCGTGCGCCGACTGCAGCGCCTTGCCGTCGTCCCCGGCGCACTCATCTTCTACGAGTCTCCACATCGCATCGTGGCGACGCTCGAGGCCGTGGCAGAGGTTTTTCCCCAGCGCGATGTCGCCGTCTGCCGCGAACTCACCAAACTGCACGAGGAGGTCTTGCGCGGGCCCGCTGCCCAGCTCGCCGAGGAGCTGCGTGCCCGTGGCGAGGTAAAGGGCGAGATCGCGCTGGTCATCGCGCCGCCGAGTGAGGACGAGGAGGCCGGTATCGCGCCGGTTGGAGCCGCAGCGGTAGACCCCGACGAAGCCCTGCGCGAGGACATTCGCACCGCGCTCGAGGAGGGGGAGCCCGCCTCCGCGGTGGCAAAGCGCCTGTCTCAGAAGTACTCGCGCCGCAAGCGCGATGTCTATGCCATGGTGCTCGATATGCAATAGATGGAGGATATCCAGCCCTTGCGCTAGAATCATCCCCTGTATGCAACGTTTTTCTGGAGGACAGACCCCATGGATCAAACCAAGCCTTCGTTCTTTATCACGACGCCCATCTACTACGTCAACGCCGATCCGCACCTGGGCACGGCTTATTCCACCATCATCGCCGATGTTCAGGCTCGCTATCGCCGCTCAGCCGGCTATAACGTCAAGTTCCTGACTGGCATGGACGAGCATGGCGAGAAGGTCGCCGAGGCTGCAGCCAAGCACAACATGACGCCGCAGGAGTGGACCGACAGCCAGGCTCCGCATTTCAAGGAGCTTTGGAGCAAGCTCGAGATCTCCAACGACGACTTCATCCGCACCACCGAGCCGCGCCAGCATCATGCGGTGCAGTATCTGTGGGAGCGCATGAAGGAGTCCGGCTACCTGTATAAGGGCAGCTACGACGGCTGGTACTGCGTGCCCGACGAGACCTACTTTACCGATACGCAGGTCCAGAAGGGCGACGAGGAGTACGGCAGCGTCGGCCAGCACCTGTGCCCCGATTGCCACCGTCCGCTCGAGCGCGTGCAGGAGGAGTCCTACTTCTTTAAGCTCTCTGCGTTCCAGGACAAGCTGCTCAAGCTCTATGACGAGCACCCCGATTTTGTCGAGCCTGCGTTCCGCATGAACGAGGTGCGCAGCTTTGTCGAGGGCGGCCTTAACGACCTTTCCGTGAGCCGCACGAGCTTTGACTGGGGCATTCAGGTCCCGTTTGACGAGGGTCACGTGACCTACGTGTGGTTCGATGCGCTGCTCAACTATATGACGGCCGTCGGCTACGGTGTCGACACCGACGAGGCGCGTGCCGAGCTGGCCTATCGC
>JAXJCX010000140.1:0-3643 GCA_036302225.1 Collinsella sp. | reverse complement strand
TCGGCGCTCGACCCCGAGATGGTCCAGGAGGTTCTGGACGTTATGATTGAGCTCGCGCAGGAGGACATCACCATGATCTGCGTGACGCACGAGATGGGCTTTGCGCGCCAGGTGGCCGACCGCGTCATCTTTATGGAGGACGGCCGCATCCTGGAGGAGGGCACACCCGAGCACTTCTTCGATAACCCCGAGAACCCGCGCTGCCGCGAGTTCCTGTCCAAGATTCTGCACTAGGCACGGTGATGGACATGACGGATATGACGAGGGCGGCCGTGTCGCGCCGTCACTTTTTGCAGCTGGCTGGCGCCAGCATGCTTGCGCTGACGGGGACCGCGCTTACCGGTTGCGGCAACTCCACCAGCGGCGAGGGCTCCGACAAGGGCTCCAAGCTTGCGGCCATCAAGTCGCGTGGCCATCTGAATGCCGGCGTTAAGAAGGACGTTCCCGGCTATGGCTATTACGACACCGCCAAGGGTCGCTTTGAAGGCATGGAAGTCGATTTGTGCTATCAGATCGCCGCTGCCGTCTTTGGCGTGAGCTATAAGGAGGCCCGCGCCCAGGAGCTTGTCGAGTTTACCGACGTAACGCCCAAGACACGCGGCCCGCTGATCGATAACGGCCAACTCGACGTGGTCGCGGCGACCTACACCATCACCGACGAGCGCAAGAAGAGCTGGGATTTCTCGACGCCGTACCGCACCGACTACGTGGGACTCATGGTCAAGAAGCGTTCGGGCTTTACCTCGATTGAGGACTTGGACGGCAAGGTCATTGGCGTGAGCCAGGGCGCCACCACGCAGGGTCTGATCGAGCAGATGATCAAGGACAACGGCTTTAGCTGCAAGCCCGAGTTTAGGGCCTTTAGCGGCTACCCCATCATCAAGAGTTCGCTCGACGCCGGCAATATCGACGTCTTTGCCATGGACCGCTCCACGCTGGCCGGTTACATGAACGGGACCGTTGAGCTGTTGCAGCCCGAGGTCAAGTTTGGCGAGCAAGGCTACGGCGTGGCGACCAAGAAGGGCTGCGACCTTTCGGCCGTGGTCGATCAGGTGATTTGCGATCGCCTGGTCGATGGCTGGCTCGACCAAGAGGTCAAGACATGGGGTCTTGTATAGGCGCATCGTCCAAGGAAGGAATCAAATGCTCGAAGGATTATTTGACGCCGACCGTTGGTCGACGACATTTCAAAACATGGGGCCCTTCTGGGAGGGCTTTGGCGTGACGCTGCAGGTGGTCGTTGCCGGCCTGCTGCTGTCGCTGGTGCTGGGTACGCTGCTGGGCGTGTTCTCTACCACTCGCTCGCGCGTGCTGCGCGCCATAAGCCGCGTGTACGTGGAGTTTTACCAAAACACCCCGTTGCCCGTGCAGGTGCTCTTTATGTACATGGCCGGTCCGCAGTTTTTGCAGGCCATAACCGGTGCCGACCAGCCGGTGCGCATCGCGCCGTTCGTGCTGGGCTTCTTGGGTGTGGGCCTGTATCACGCGGCCTACATTTCGGAGGTCATCCGCACTGGTATCGAGGCGGTTCCGCGCGGTCAGATGGAGGCGGCCCAGAGCCAGGGCTTTACCCGTGCGCAGGCGTACTGGTACATCGTGCTGCCCCAGACGTTCAAGATCATTCTGCCGCCGCTGTGTAACCAGGCGCTCAACCTGGTCAAGAACACGTCGGTGCTGGCGCTCGTGGCCGGCGGCGACCTTATGTACCGTTCCGACAACTTTGTGAGTCTGTACGGTTACCTGCAGGGATACATCGTCTGCTGCCTTATGTACTTCATCATCTGCTTTCCGCTCGCCATGCTGGTGCAGTGGCTCGAGCGCCGCTCCAAGGAGCGTCCGCGCGGCGTGAGCCTGGCCGAGCTGGGGCTCGACAACGTAGAGGAGGCCTAGCGCATGGAAATCTTCAACGCGACCAACCTGCTCTACATTTGGGGCGGCTTTGTTAAGACGATCGAGATCTCGGCGCTGTCGATCTTTTTCTCGCTCATCTTTGGCACGGTGCTGGCGCTCGTTAAGAGCTATGCGCCCCGCCCGTTCCGTATTTTGGTGAGCGCCTATATCGAGCTGTTCCGCTGCACGCCAAACCTGCTGTGGATCCTGTTTATCTACTTTACGGTGCAGGGTTTGGACATTGTGATTTCGACCATCGCTTTTACGCTGTTCACCAGCGCTGTTATGGCCGAGATTGTGCGCGGCGGCCTCAACTCGATTCCGCGCGGCCAGTTTGAGGCGGCGCAGAGCCAGGGCTTTGGCTTCTTTGCCACCATGCGCTACATCATTCTGCCGCAGACGTTTAAGACGATCATTCCGGCGCTGTTTAGCCAGTGCACAACTGTCATTAAGGACAGCTCGTATCTTTCGGGCATTAACGTGGCCGAACTCATGTACACGGCCAACGTCGTGATGGCCCACGCGATCGACCTGTCGCAGGTGCTTATGCTCTACGGCCTGGTTTTCGCGATGTACTTTGTGCTCAACTTTGGTATCTCGCTGCTGGTCCGAGCGTATCAACGTCGTATCGTAGCCGCATAGTCCTGCTTCCCCAAGCACGGCACCTTGCCCCTCAATCGTCACTTGCGTACATTTAGTACGCGGCGCTCCTCTTTCGGGGCAATCTGCCGCACTTGGGAAACCAGGACGGTCGTAAGTGACAAAATGGGAATCAGGAATCGCCTATTTTGCATTTGTTAGAAAGGAATCGCGATGAGCGATCTGGAGAATAAGAAGAATCCTGTGGTCATTACCATCGCGCGCGACTTTGGCGCCGAGGGCCACGAGATTGGTCGCATGCTTGCCGACGAGTTGGGGATTCCGCTGTACGATAACGAGCTGCTGGTGCGCGCGTCGCTGCGCGCGGGCGAGTCGCTCGACAAGATGGCTGCCTACGACGAGCGCCTGGCCGTGGAGAATATGGCGTTTCTGCCCGACCGCTACGATGCACGTTCGTACTCGGACAAGTTGTTCCAAAAGATGAGCCAGGTGATTTTGGATCTGGGCGAGACCGAGAGCTGCATTATCGAAGGCCGTCTGTCCGATTATCTGCTGCGCAACAACCCTAACCACATTGCCGTGTTGGTGACCGCTCCCTTTGAGGACCGCGTCGAGATCGTGCGCAAGAAGCGCGGCCTTAACAAAAAGAAGGGCGCCAAGCTGGTCAAGCAGCAGCAGAAGGCGCGCGAGGCGTTCTATAAGCGCTACAGCGCCGGAAAGTGGAAGATGACGAGTGGCAAGGACATCGTCGTCAACCGCGCCAAGCTGGGCCGCGAAGGCTGCAAGGACGTCATCGCCGCTGCCTACCGCTACAAAGTGGCGCAACTCAAGGCTTAACCGACCAAAAACCACCACAAAGGGGGCACCTTTGTGGTGGTTTTTGTTTTAGGCGGAGGGGAAGGCCTTGGTGAGACCGGCGCGCGTCTGCGTGTCGGTCTTTTGGTAGATGGAGCTCAGGTGGCGCTGTACCATGCGCATCGAGATACCGAGTTCCTCGGCAACCTGCTTGAGCGGGCGTTCATCCTGGGTCACGGCTATGAGCACGTCGACTTCGCGCGGGGTGAGAGCGTGGTTGGCGATGAAGGCCTGGCGTTGCTCCTCGATGGTGGGGGCGGCGAGTGCTTCTTCTGCCAGCTGCTCGCGCTCGCGCTCC
>JAXJCX010000139.1:0-5900 GCA_036302225.1 Collinsella sp. | reverse complement strand
CCGGGCCCTCTACGGGGCAGGGGCAGACGGCCATCCGGAGGCGCCCGATCGGCGGCCCCTCGGGGCTTGCCCGTATCGTAGGCAATGCGCCGAATGCTCGCCATCGAATTTTATCGATAGCCTATTTCAGACTGTAATGGGCGTTGAAGCGCGAGTGACACTTTGGGATGCGTGGCGGCCTGGGTTGGGGCGATGCTTTGGGATGAGCTTCTTACTTAGTTGAAGAGGGGTTTTATGGCTGATAGGTAGTCTTTGGCTACGTCCTCTTTTGGGGCTTGGAAGTTGTGCCAGGCCCACCATTGGACGGTGGCTACGAAGCTTGAGGCTATGTGGTGTAGTAGGAAGCTGCGGTCCATGGTGCCGGCGGGGCCTGAGGGGTCGACGGGCACGGTTTCGGCTGCTCGTGACATGATGGTCTTGCGTAGGCAGTCGGCGAAGACGCGTGAGCCGGCGCCGGCTACCAGTGCCCGTACACCCTGCCGACGATTCCAGAGGTTGTTGAGGATATGCTCGACCTGTACGAGTGGGTCATCGAGGGGCGTACCGTCATTGTCGAGGGCATGGGTGCAGATATCGCGCACGAGCTCAGCGAGCAGGTCATCTTTGCTTTTAAAGAGGCCGTAGAACGTGGCCCGACCCACATGGGCGCGAGCGATGATGACGCCGACGGTGATCTTGCCGTAATCTTCCTCGCACAGGAGCTCGGAGAACGCCGCAACGATGGCGGCACGGCTTTTTGCCTTGCGGGCATCCATGGCTATGCGTCCGCGTGAACGAGCAGGCAGCGGAGTGTACCGGAGCAGCCCTCGTAGGGGCGCTTACCGGCGCCGTAGCCGACGGCCTCGATGCGGTAGCGGACTGGCAGGTGCTCGGACGTGCGCAGCGCGGTGACGATGGCGGCGCCCGTGGGCGTCACGAGCTCGCCGGCGACCGGCGCGGGCGTGAGGGCGATATTGCCTGCCTGGCACAGGTTGACGACAGCGGGGACGGGAATGGGCATGAGGCCGTGGGCGCAGCGGATGGTTCCGTGGCCCTCGGAGAGCGACTCGACCACGATGTCCTCAATACCCAGGTCGTCGAGGCAGATGGCGACAGAGCAGACGTCGACGATGGAGTCGACGGCGCCCACCTCGTGAAACAGGACGGTGTCGGGCGTTTTGCCGTGAGCCTTGGCCTCGGCAGCAGCGAGTACGGAAAAAATGGCGAGGGCACGACGCTTGGCGCCATCGCTTAGCTGCGAGCCATCGATGATAGCGGTGACGTCCGCCAAAGAACGGTGGTGATGGTGGTGGGCGTGATGGTGGCCCTCGTGGTCATGCTCGTGGCAGTGCTCGTGCTCCCCATGGTTATGATGCCCATGCCCATGTCCATGCTCGTGCGTGTGCTCAGCAGTTGCCTCGTTGCCGTAGAGCCAAGCCATGTCGTGGTCATGATTCTCCAGCTCGGCCGCAAGCTGAACATCGAAGTCACAGGCGTCGATGCCGTGCTTGTTCACGCGCGTCACGGCAATCTCAAAGCCATCGACCGGCAGCGTGGCGAGCTGTTCGCGCAGGTGCTCCTCGCTGGCGCCCAGGTCGAGCAGGGCCGCGACGGTCATATCGCCGCTGATGCCTGAGGTTCCGTCGATGATAAGCGTGTGCTGATGGTTGGACATGGAATGCTCCTTAATGGGCGTAGGACGTGCCGGCGCTCAGATGATTGATAAGACTTGCCTGGTAGGCGGCACCAAAGCCGTTGTCGATATTGACGACCGAGACGCCGCTGGCGCAGGAATTGAGCATGGCGAGCAGTGCTGCCACGCCGCCAAAGCTTGCACCGTAGCCCACGCTCGTGGGAACGGCGATGACCGGACAGCTCACCAGGCCGCCGATGACGCTCGCCAGGGCGCCTTCCATGCCGGCGATGGCGATGACCACCTGTGCCTGGGCAAGTTCCTCGGCATGAGCGAGCAGGCGGTGCAGGCCGGCGACGCCCACGTCGTAAAGACGATCGACTTCGTTGCCGTAGAACTCGGCCGTCAGTGCGGCCTCTTCGGCGACGGGCAGGTCGCTCGTGCCGGCGCAGGCGACGACGATGCATCCGTTGCCAGTAGGGGAGGGCTTGCCGCCCACGAGGGCGAGCTGTGCGTTCGGGATATATCCAAGGTCGATGTCGTCGGCAAGAAGCTCAGCGGTGCGCGCAGCCTTATCGGCATCGAGCCGCGTGACCAGGACGTGTCCCTGGCCTGCATCGAGAAGCGCTTCGATAATGGCGGCAATCTGCTCGGCGGTTTTACCGGCGCCGTAGATAACCTCGCCGGCTCCCTGGCGCACCCCGCGCGAAAGATCGAGCTGTGCAAAGCCCAGGTCGGCGGTCGGCGCCGTCTGGATGCGCGTGAGGGCGACTGCCGGGGCGACTGCTCCGCCGGCAACATCGCTCAGCAACTGCTCAAGATCTCGCTTATCCATATATGTTCCCTTCGACGGCGCAAAGTCTAGCACGAGAAGGGTAGTTTCCGAACACTAAGACAAAATTGTTCGGAAACTATAGGACAGACTGATTCTCTTGTTAGAAGGATCGACTAGTCGCGCAGGATGATGTCCATGGCGAGCATCAGGTTGCGCTCATCGATGGCAAACGGGGCGGCTTCGCGCGTCTTGGGCTTGGCGCAAAACGCGATGCCCGTGCCCGCGGCCTGGATCATGGGGATGTCGTTTGCCCCGTCGCCAATAGCGACCGTGTGGGCCATGTCGACGCCGCACTCAACTGCCCAGTCCAGCAGCTGGATGAGCTTGGATTCCTTGGTCACAATGTTTGCCGCCAGCTTGCCGGTGAGCTTGCCGTCCACGACCTCCAGGCGGTTAGCGAGGCAAAAGTCGATGCCCGCGGCGGCCACGATCTTGTCGGCGACCTCGTGAAAGCCGCCGCTTACCACGCCAACCTTCCAGCCCTTGCTGTGTGCCGAGCGCACAAGCTCCAGCGCGCCGGGGGTAAATGTCACGCGCTCAAAGGTGCGTTCGAACACGCTCTCATCCAAGCCGGCAAGCAGCCCCACGCGCTCTTCGAGCGTCTGCTTAAAGTCAAGCTCGCCGCGCATGGCGCGTTCGGTGATCTGTGCCACCTGCTCGCCCACGCCGGCCTCCTCGCCCAACAGGTCGATGACTTCCTGGTTGATGAGCGTGGAGTCGATATCCATAACGATGAGGCGTGCAGTCATGGCGGGCCTTTCCGAGTGCAGTTGTATTGGGGCACATTGTCGCACGCGGCGCGCCTTGGCGACGGCCAGGCCGCGTCAATTGTTTCGTCTCCGTCAAGTCTTTGGGCAAGAGCTACTTTTTCGCGGCACATCGACGCGGGTGCGATAAGATAGAACGCCATGTCTGGCTGCGCGGTTTACGCAGGCTGGGCAAATCTGTACGACGCCGCCCGGAACGACACGGGGCGGCACAGATCCATAAAGGAGGATCACTGGTATGAGCCAGACCCGTCCCATCGATGAGCATTCCATGCACACCCGTACCTGCGGCGAGCTTCGCTTCGAGAACGTGGGCGAAGAGGTCACCCTCACCGGTTGGGTGAGCCGTCGCCGCGACCACGGCGGCCTTATTTTCTGCGACCTTCGCGACCGCGAGGGCATCACGCAGCTCACCTTCGACCCCGAGCACTCCGACGGCGATGCCTTTAAGATCGCCGAGACCATGCGCCCCGAGTGGCCCATCAAGATCCACGGCGTCGTGCGCGCCCGTGGCGAGGAGACCACCAACACTAAGCTCGCGACCGGCGAGATCGAGGTCCTGACCGACCACGTCGAGGTACTCAACACGTCCGTCACCCCGCCGTTCCAGATCGAGGACGGCATCGAGACCAGCGAGGACACCCGCCTGCGCTATCGCTATTTGGACCTTCGCCGTCCCGAGATGATGGCCAACCTCAAGCTGCGCTCCGACTTTACCTTTGCCATTCGCGAGGCGCTGCACAACCGTGAGTTCATGGAGGTCGAGACGCCCTCCCTGTTCAAGTCCACGCCCGAGGGCGCCCGCGACTTCATCGTTCCCAGCCGTATTCAGCCGGGTAACTTCTACGCCCTGCCGCAGTCCCCGCAGCTCCTGAAGCAGCTGCTCATGGTCGGTGGCGTCGAGCGCTACTACCAGGTTGCCAAGTGCTTCCGCGACGAGGACCTGCGTGCCGACCGTCAGCCCGAGTTCACCCAGGTCGATATCGAGATGTCCTTCGTGGACCAGAACGACGTCATGAGCGCGCTCGAGGAAGTTCTGTCCGATGCCTTCGGCCGCATGGGTGTCGAGATGCCCACGCCGCTGCGTCGTATGGACTACTGGGAGGCCATGGATACCTATGGCTCCGACAAGCCCGATACCCGCTATGGCATGCATCTGGTCGACCTGACCGACATCTTTGCCAACTCCAAGTTCAAGGTCTTTGCGACTGCCGCAAACGAGGAGGGCTCTGTCGTCAAGGCTATCAACGCCAAGGGCGCCGGTGCTTGGGCACGTGCCAAGATCGATAAGCTCGCCGGTGTGGCTTCCACGTTTGGCGCCAAGGGTCTGGCCTGGATCGCTTTCCGCGAGGACGGCTCCATCAACAGCCCCATCGTCAAGTTCTTCTCGGACGAGGAGATGGCGGCTCTGCGCGAGCGCATGGACGTCGAGCCCGGCGACCTTGTGATGTTCGCCGCCGGCCCGCGCTTGCTCTCTGACGAGATCCTGGGCGGCATGCGCTCCCACATGGCCAACGCGCTCGATATCAAGCGCGTTGGCCACGACTTCCTGTGGGTCGTCAACTTCCCGCTGTTCCACTGGGATGAGGACCGCAAGGCCTATGCTGCCGAGCATCAGCCCTTTACCCTGCCGACCGAGACCGACATCGCCAAGATCGAGGCCGACCCGTTGGCAGCCGGTTCGTGCACCTACGACTTTGTCATGGACGGCTTTGAGGCCGGCGGCGGCGGTATGCGTATCCACAACGCCGAGATGCAGATGTCCATGCTCAAGCTCCTGGGCTTTACCGAGGAGCGTGCCGAGTCTCAGTTCGGCTTCCTCATGGAAGCGCTCAAGTTTGGCGCGCCCCCGATGGGCGGTTTCGCTCTGGGCCTGGACCGCGTGTGCATGCTGCTCACCGGTTCCGACTCCATCCGCGACGTCATGGCGTTCCCCAAGACGGCCAGCGGCTCCGACCTTATGTCGGGCGCTCCGAGTGCCGTTTCCGGCGCCCAGCTCAAGGATGTCAGCCTGCGCCTGATGTAGGCAAGCGGCTACATATTGCCCGCAACGAGGGAAGGACGCGTGCCTTCCCTCGTTTTTTGTGAGACGGGGGTGCGCCGGTAACGTACAATAACTACCACGTGGCTGGGTTTGCCGGCCGAATGTGCGATGTCGTGGGAGGGGACATGGTCGAGTTTACGAAGACGATTAAAGATCCGTTGGGACTGCATGCCCGCCCGGTTGCGCTGCTCTATGACATCATTGCCAAGCATCGTAGCGACGTGTCGGTCAGCATCGGCGACCGCCACACGGATGGCCGCGATGTTATGGGCCTCATGGCTCTCTACGGCGAGTGCGGCGAGAACATCATCTTCCGCGTTTCGGGTGTGGATGAGGCCTCCTGCGTCACGTCGATCAGAAACCTCTCGCTCTAAGCATGACGGGGCGCGGCAAAGGACAGCTCTTTGCCGCGCCTTTTTGTTTTGTTTCGTATAGGAAACTTTTTCGAAAAACTGAACAGGACCCTTTCCAAAAAGTTAACCACGTGCTAGTTTACTATAACGAACATAGACGTGGTTAACTTTTTACGCGTCGATGTTGAGGACGAACTGACGTTAGGAGCAACTCATGTCTTGCGGACCGCAGATGCCGGCCATGCCGCTTTCGATGGTAAAAGCGGGCGAAACCGTGCGCGTGTCTCGT
>JAXJCX010000138.1:0-4862 GCA_036302225.1 Collinsella sp. | reverse complement strand
GCACACCGCGCTGCGCCGCCCGGCAAGCGAGAAGGGCCAGCTCATCGTCGACGGCCAGGACGTCGTCGCCGACGTGCACGAGGTCCTCGACCGCATGTATGCCTTCGCCGAGCGCGTGCGCTCCGGTGAGTGGAAGGGCGTTACCGGCAAGAAGATCGAGCATCTGGTGTCCATCGGCATCGGCGGCTCCGACCTGGGCCCGGTCATGGCTTACGAGGCTCTGCGCCCCTACGCCGACGCCGGTATCGACTGCCGTTACATCTCCAACATTGACCCCAACGATCAGGCAGGGAAGCTCAAGGGCCTCGATCCCGAGACCACGCTCGTGATCATCGTCTCCAAGACTTTCACCACGCTCGAGACCCTCACCAACGCTCGCGAGGTCAAGACCTGGATGCTCGAGCAGCTCAAGGCTCAGGGTGCCATCGACGGTTCCGATGAGCAGAACGCCGAGGCCGTGGCAAAGCACTTTGTCGCCGTTTCCACCGCACTCGAGAAGGTTGAGGCCTTCGGTATCGACCCCGCAAACGCCTTCGGTTTCTGGAACTGGGTCGGCGGCCGCTATTCTGTCGACTCCGCCGTGGGCCTGTCGCTGATCGTCGTGCTCGGCCCCGAGCGCTTCCAGCAGTTCCTCGAGGGCTTCCACGCCATCGACGAGTACTTCTGCAACACGCCGCTCGAGAACAATGCCGTCGCGCTGATGGGTCTGCTCAACGTCTGGTACGTCAACTTCTTCGGTTCCAAGAGCCACGCCGTGCTTCCGTACTGCCAGTATCTGCACCGCTTCCCGGCCTACCTGCAGCAGCTCACCATGGAGTCCAACGGCAAGCATGTCCGCTGGGACGGCAGCGCCGTGACCTCCGACACCGGTGAGATCTTCTGGGGCGAGCCCGGCACCAACGGCCAGCATGCCTTCTACCAGCTGCTGCACCAGGGCACCGTGGTGGTTCCGGCCGATTTCATCGCCTTCGCCAATACCGCCAACCCTGCGACCGATAGCGGCCAGGACGTGCATGAGCTGTTCCTGGGCAACTTCCTGGCCCAGACCAAGGCGCTCGCCTTTGGCAAGACGGCCGACGAGGTTCGTGCCGAGGGCACGCCCGAGCAGATCGTCCCGGCCCGTTGCTTTGAGGGCAACCGCCCGACGACCTCGATCTTCGGCGACACGCTGACCCCGTTTGCGCTCGGCGAGCTCATCGCCCTGTACGAGCACATCACGTTTGTCGAGGGCACGGTCTGGGGCATCGACTCCTACGACCAGTGGGGCGTCGAGCTGGGCAAGCAGCTTGCCAAGCAGATCACCCCGGCCTTCCACGACGACGCCGCCAAGGCCGAGCAGGACGCTTCGACCCAGGCGCTCATCGAGTTCTATCGCGCTCACCGCAAGTAGTCGCTGCTGTTAACGCATTGCGCCTTATAGCCAGGGGCCCGTATCCCATCGGATGCGGGCCCCTTTGCTTTGCCGTGGTCCCGGGGCGCACGGCCTTTGTGGAACATCGCCGGGGCGCCGCGCGCTGCGAGAACCCTGCGCCTAGATCTCGGCCTCCGCATGGCCTCGCTGCGCCTCGGGCAGCTCCCCGTAGAGCGGATGGTCTTCGAGCCTAAAGCGCTCGACCTGTTCGGGAGTGCGACCGCGTACAAAGAGCCACGAGCGATCGATCGGCGTCGCCATGAGCGTGCTGGGCAGCGCGTCGGCGCGGTCGGAAAACACCCGGGCACTCTCGGGATCCTGGAACGCCAGCACCAGATGCGTGTCGCAGTTGCCCATGATGGAGCGTGCGCGTGCCTCGCCATAGAGCGCATCGAGCTGGTTGGTCGACTGCAGCAGCAGCGTTGCCCAGATGTTGCGGCTTCGGATAATCGAGAGCACGTTGTCGATCTGGGGGATCTGCAGATTTGCGAAGTCATCGAGCATAAAGCGCACGGGCACGGGCAGGCTGCCGTCGGGCTGTCTATCGGCCTCGCGAATGAGGCCCATAAACGCCTGCGTAATAAAGAGGCCGGTCAGCGGATCGAGATTGCGGTCGATATCGCTCACGGTTACAAACAGGGCGCAGGGGGTGTGTCCCATGGAAGCGAAGTCCACCTGATGGTACTCACGATAGAGCTGTGCCGCACCGTCGAATCCCAGGCACATGACCTTTTCGGCAAGGATGCCGACGATGCTCGCGTGCATGCGCTCGGCATTTTGCGTAATGGCGTAGCGCCGCCATAGCGAGAGGGCATAGCTTTGGGGGTCGGTCGTGATCAGGTCGTCAAACAATCGACCCGTGGCACCGTCCTGCAGGTGCTCGATCAGCTTGATGACCGAGCTGATCGTCTGCTCGTCGGCGGGTAGCTGTTCGGTGACGTAGGCGATAAGACACGACAGCAGGTTTGCCGCCGCATGATCCCAAAAAGGCTGGTTGTTGTCCTCGATGGGGCAGATGGCCTTTGCCACCGAGAGGATGTCCTGCTGGTTGGGCCTGCCGTCCGCCTTGCGGCGAATGTGCCTCAGGGGGTTGTAGCCGCAGCGCTCGATGCCGGGCGCAAGGGCCGGGACGGTGTTGAGGTCGGCGAAGTTGAGACATTGCACGCGGTAGCCGTGGGCTGCCAGCACGGGTCCCACTTCGCGACAGAGCGTACCTTTGGTGTCGAGCACGATGTAGCTTGCGTTCATTTGCAGCAGGTTGGGCTTGAGGACGTTTCGGGTCTTGCCGGCTCCCGAGGGGCCGATCACAAGTGCATTGTTGTTGAGTCCCGTTTGGCGGGTGTCGCAGGAAAGCGTTCGATCCTTGGCGAGGATGGTGGACGATGCGGACTCAGATGCGGCGAGGCGGCTGGCGAGGTTAGACATGGGCGACCTCCTTGGTGGTCGAGAGGATTTCGTGGGCAAAGCCGAGCTCGACGGCGCGCTCGGCCGAAAGGTAGGTGTCTTTTGCGGTGAGGGACTGGATGCGCTTGGGCGTGAGGCCGCTGCGGTCCGAGAGGATTTGCGTGAGGGTCTTGCGGGTCTGCATGAGACGCCGGCTGGTTTCCTGCAGCGCAAGTGCCGAGCCGCCTGCCCCCTGGGGGATCAGCGGGTCGTGAATCATGAGCTCTGCATGGGGCGCCATACGGCGATTGTCGCCGCCCATAAAGATCACGGCGCCCATGGACGCGGCGAATTCCAGGCAGACGGTGCGGATGGGGCACGATGCGAGGCGTATGGCGTCATAGATCGCAAGGCCCGATCGCACGCTTCCGCCGGCGCTGGCGACAAATATGGTGATGGGGCGGCTGGGGTCGGTGGCATCGAGCAGGCGGATCTGCTGGCATAGGTCGTGGGCCATCGGGGTTTCGATGTTTCCCATGACGGAGAGTTCGCGACGGGCGAGCATCTCATCGTAAATGCTGGTGAGCGTGATACCTCGGGCGGATTCACGCATGGTGAGGGGACTGATGATGGGGGAATGATTGGTGTCCATGAGGACTCCCTTCTGTTGGTTGTGTTGTGGAATAGGATTGTTGCCCGCGGAGGGGCTGGCGGGCTACAGGGCTCGTCCGAGCCTGAGATCGAGCTCGGTTGTGGGACAGGCTGCCTGTTCGTGCGGCTCGCAAGCACCAAAGGCTCCAAAGCGATGGAGCGTTGCGGCGGGCGTGGTGTAGGCGAGCCGCAGCTGATGCTCGACAGGGGCACATCCGTCATTTTTGTAATGAGCCGCGTAGTACTGCGCGATGCTGGCGCTCATCTCGCTGCCATTGCGATGGCGCTCAAACTGGCGTCTGCAGGTCTCGATGATCTTTGCTACCGACTTGGGTGCCGTCGCGGGAACAAGGGCGAGATAGCCCTCAAATAGCTCGTTGATGCTCAGGAGGCACAGCAGGTCGATCAGCGTCCTTATGGCTGCTCCCTCGGCGGAAAAGTGCGCAGTCATGCGGTTATATCGGTTGCGGTCGACGATGGCCGCATGGGGTCTTGGAGTTTTCTGCCCCGTGGTCCCGGGCTTTTGCCGCGCCTGTGTATTGAGCTCGACGTTGCAGCGCTTGAGGCCGTCCAACGGAAGGAACAGTGCGGTGCGCAGGGTGTTCCGCTTGCTTTCGAGTTCATGACGCTCGTCGGGTTCCCATTCGAGCTTGAGTTTCGTGTCGAGCGCCGTAAGCATATGGGCTAGGCAGCCTACGGTAAGAACGCACGAATCGTTGTCGCGTTTTGGGGCATAGGGGTCTGTCAGCTTGCGAATATCGGGGTCGCCCATGATCTTTGTGCAGCGCTTCAGCAGTTGAGGGTGGTCGGCCAAGATCGTCGCGAGCGGTAGCGACGCGTAGTTCTTGATGGTCGCGGCGGCAAAGGCGGCGTCATATTCGTTTGCATATGCTCGCTCAATGCGGGCATCCAGAATGCTTTTCTTATCGCCGTCTTCAGCGTGGTGGTTTGTCATAGCTTCTCCAATCGGTTGATGTTCGTGCTGTTTGTTGATGTGTTGGTTGTCGTGAGTGATGTGCTTGCCGTGGGTGATGTGCTGACGTTTGGGTGCTATGCGGTTTTCAATGAGCCCATGAGGCAGTTGCTGCAGGGGCGGGATGGAACGGCCCATGCAAGGCGGAAGGCATCGTGCTCAAAATCGAGACAGCAATGCCCTGGGTGCCTCACATGTGGCAGTTACCTCATTAAGTTGTCATTGCGTTTGGGGTTGTACTTTGCCGATCTTCCTTCTCTTACACGCTAAAACTCAAACTTCATATGCTCGATCTACTTAAAACCGCAACGGCGGTCTTTTATCAACTTATATGTCGGAACGCGTCTTTGCAAGTACTTTTTTGCCTTTGTTTCAAATGGGGTGGTTTTGCAACCGTCATACGCGCGCTGTGCGAACGTGCCCCGGCTCGGATAAGATAGTGCG
>JAXJCX010000137.1:0-7143 GCA_036302225.1 Collinsella sp. | reverse complement strand
GGTCGGAGGCGGGCGGGCATTACGTTTGTCGCGAGTTCCGCATGCAAAGAAGGCCACTTAATGTGGCCTTCGTCTTGCATAGGACTGTAGAGCAGCAAACGTAATGCCCGCCCGCCTCCGACCGACGGTCGAGTGAGATTACTTCGCAGCACCGGGGATTCCGTGGGAGGTTTTGGCGGTTTTGGCTCCGTTTACGATGGCGGTTTCCAGGGCCCTTACGGCGAGCATGCCCAGCAGGTCTAGGGGAACGGCGGCGCTTGCCTGGGCGCCCAGTTTGCCGCTGGCGAGGGTGTAGATGGTGTCGCCGTCGTTGGTGGTGTGCGTGGGACGGATGGCGTGTGCGTAGGCGTCTGCGGCCATCTGGGAGACCTTGGTGGCTTGTGCCTTAGTGAGTTCCACGTTGGTGACGATGCAGCTGATGGTGGTGTTGGTGCGGTCGAGCGGCATCTGCATGGATCCGGCGGCGGCAAAGGCTGCGAGTTCCATGTCGACGATTTGGTCGCTATCGGCTGCGGCGCGCATACCGGCGACCCACTCGCCGGTGAAGGGGTCGACAACGTTGCCGCAGGCGTTGACCGAGACCACGGCGCCCACCTTGATGGCGCCGAGCGCCACGGCGGCAGCGCCAAGGCCGGCCTTCATGCAGGTGGCGGGGCCCATGAGCTTACCCACGGTGGCACCCGTGCCGGCGCCCACGTTGCCCTGTTCGAGCTTGGTGGGGGTGTTGTCGAGTGCTTCGCGCACGGCGGCGATGCCGGCCTCAATGTCGGGGCGAACGGTGGGGTTACCAAAGGCGAGGTCGAAGATACAGCTGGAGCACACGATAGGCACCTGCGTGGGGCCGACGGGAAGGCCGATGCCGCGGCTCTCAAGCTCGCGAGCGACCCCGCTTGCAGCCTCGAGGCCAAAGGCCGATCCACCTGAAAGGCAGACGGCGTGGACCTTGTCGACGGTGTTCTCGGGTCGCAGCAGGTCGGTTTCGCGCGATGCTGGGGCACCGCCGCGAACGTCAACGCCGCCGGTGGCGCCTTCGGGTGCCACGATTACGGTGCAACCGGTGCCGGCCTCCTCGTCCGTATAGTTGCCATAGCAAAAGCCATCGACATCGCAGACGTCAATGGCCTCGAGCAGTGTATCCATGTTTAACTCCTATCGGTTTTCCGCCGCGCCTTGTGCCCGGTCGGGATCCGTACGGTACGCCAAAATTGTAGGCGCCGGGGGATACCCAGCGCCAGATGCAATTACGAGAGTTTTTGAATCGCGCGCGCGACGCGGGCGATGGGTAGGCCCACCACGTTATAGAAGTCGCCCGAAATATCGTGCACGAGCATGCGTCCTCCTGTGCCCTGAATGCCGTAGGCGCCTGCCTTATCCATGGGCTCACCCGAGGCAACGTAGTGCTCGATCTGCTCGTCGGTGAGCTCGTAGAACGTCACGTCGGTCACATCGACAAAGGACAGACTCTCGGCGGCATGCGGGGCGGCCGTATCGCCTGCCTTAACGATGCAGACGCCGGTTGCGACCTGGTGCGTGCGGCCCGAAAGCTCACGGAGCATGGTGCGCGCCTCGTCCTCGGTTGCCGGCTTGCCCAGAATCTTGCCGTCAAAGGTGACGATGGTGTCGGCCGCGACCGTTAGCTCATTGGGCTCGGCATGCTCGGCGGCAACGGCGGCGGCTTTTGCGCGTGCTAAGCGTTCAACGAGCGTAAGCGGGGCCTCGCCATCAAACGGCGTTTCGTCGATATCGGCAGGAATGATGCGAATGTCATAGTCCGCCTCGCGCATCAACTCGATGCGGCGCGGTGATTGCGAAGCCAAAATCATAGCTGAATGCCCTCGGCGACTTTCTCGACGGCCTTGTCGCCGGCGAGCGTGCGCAGCAGCTCAAGCGCAAAGGGGAGCGACTGGGCCATGCCGCTAGCGGTGATGATGTTGCCGTCTTGCGTGACCTTCTCGCCGGTATAGGCGCCTTCGGGGAAGCTTTTCTCAAAGCCAGGGAAGCACGTGGCGTGGCGCCCCTCGAGCAGGTCGAGCTCGCCCAGGATAAACGGGGCAGCGCAGATGGCGGCGACGTGCTTGGTCGCGGCGAACTCGCAGACCACGTCGCAGACGCGCTGATCGGCGCGCAGGTTGGTGGCACCGGGTAGGCCGCCGGGCAGCACGACGCAGTCGTACTCGTCAAAGTTGATCTCATCAAAGAGCGCATCGCAGGTCACGGGGATCTGCAGCGAGCTTACGACCTCACGCGTGGGCATAATCGAGACGAGCGTGGCACGCACGCCGCCGCGACGCATGACATCGACCATGGTCAAGCACTCAATAGTTTCAAAGCCATCGGCGGCGAGAACGGCAACGCTGGGCATGAGGGTTCCTTTCATAGGCGGCATACAATTAGCCGTCTTATACCCCGAAGACCTCCGCTTGCCACGCTCGATTTCCCAATGATTTTTCTGAGCAATGATTAAGTGGCTAGTTGCGTCTAAGGTGGACGACGGTCTCGCAGTGGAAGGTTTGTGGGAACAGGTCGACTGGCGCGATCTTTACGGGGGAGAAGGTGCCTTCTTCGACAAAGCGTTTGAGATCGCGCGCCAGGGTGGCCGGGTCGCAGCTCACGTAGGCGACATCGCGGGCACTCGTGCTGGCGATAAGGTCGATCGCTTCGAGGGCGAGGCCTGCGCGCGGCGGGTCGACCACCAAGACATCGGCGTCCTGGTCGGGGAACTCGCGCACCGCGTCTCCGCCAATGACGTCGACGTTATCAAGCTTGTTGATTTCCAGGTTACGGCGTAGATCGCGCACGGCGGGGCCGTAGGCCTCGACGGCAGCGACAAAGTCGCAGCGGCGGGCGAGCGGCAGGGTAAAGGTGCCGGCACCGCAGTACAGGTCCACGGCAAGCTCGTCTTCCTGCGGGTCGAGCGCTTCCATGACAAGCTCGATCAAAATCTCGGCACCCTTGGTGTTGACCTGGAAAAAAGACGGGGCAGACAAGCGCATCTGACCCTCGGCGATATTCTCGGTCCATGAGCCCTCTCCGGCGAGCATTTCGACCTTGGAGACACGGCGGGCCTTCTTTTCGCCCTTGCTCATCACGCGCACGATGCTCGTGGGGTGTGCGGCGTCTGCCAGCACGCGGGAGACCTGCGAGCGCGGAAAAGAACCTGTGGGCGTCCAGAGTGCGACCTCGAGTGCCTTGGTGCGGCGCGATGCGCGAATGCCCACGCGTTCGAGCCCCAAGTCATGGCTGCCGCTTAGATAGTTGAGTGCGCCGACGACCGATTTGAGTGCCTTCGGGAAGCGCTTATCGAACAGCGGACACATATCGACGGTCACGATTTTGCTGGGGTCGACACCGTGCATGCCAAGGCGCACGCGACCGTTGACGACGGTCGGTTCGAGCTCGATTTTATTGCGGTAGCCCCAGTCGTCCTTGGTGTGGCAGATGGGCTGTACCAACTCATCGACCTGCTCAGGAGCGAACTTGCCGATGCGCTCGAGCGTGGAGTGCAGGTTTTGCTCCTTGGCGGCGAGCTGTGCCGTGCGTGAGAGATTGCCCCACGAGCAGCCGCCGCAAATGCCCACGAAGGGGCAGGGAGGCTGAATGCGATCGGGGCTTGGCTCCAGAATCTCGGTGGTGCGGGCGCGCATGAACGACTTGCCGTCCTGTACGACCTCGGCCTCGACGATGTCGCCTGCCACGGCACCCTGCACAAAGACGGCCTTGCCGTTGTCGGCGTGCGCCAGCCCGTCGGCGCCGTAGGTCATCGATTCTATAGTGAGCTTCATATTCCTGCCTGTCATTCGCGTTGTTGTTCGCACCATGGTAGCAGGGAAAAGCGCCCCGCATCCGAGGCTTTCCTCAAATGCGGGGCGCTTCTACAAACTGCTTCTACAAACGACTATTTCGTCTTGCCGGTAATGAGCGTCTTAAGACCCAGGCCGATCAGGCCCAGACCCATGCGCACGCGGCCGGGGCGATGGCGCTCGATGGCCTTGGTCTTGCCAGCGGGCTTATCGCGACGGGCACTCGTCTCGGGTGCGGGCTTGGTGACCTGAGGCTCGGGCCGAGGTACAGGTGCAGGCTCGGGCTCAATGACGGTCGCCTGGACCTTCTGAACCTCGGGTGCGGCCGGCTGCGGCTCAGGAGCAGGGGCGGGCTTTGCCTCGGCGGCGGGCCCCGGAGTCGCGGTAGCGGGCGCGGGCGCTTTCTCCACGGCGGGCTCTGCGGCAGCCACGGGTTCATTCACCGGGGGAGCGGCAACCGTTTCCGGTTTGGCAACTGCCCCATGTTCAACCTCGGCCTGAATAGCTTCTTCGGCCACGCGTTCCTTCTCCTGTGCGCGCTGCTGCCCGGCGGCCTCGGCGTTGCGATAGGCGCGCTCCAGCAGGGCTTCCTGCGAGTTGAAGGGTTTCTCGCCCTCTGCACGCTTCACGGGAACCCAGGTGCCGTCGCTCGTCAGGCTGCGGGCCTTCACGTTGTCCCGCAGCTGCATGCCCATGTACTCGTGTACCAGGGCGCGGCAGGTGGGGTCGAGCACGGGGAAGGCGATCTCCACGCGGTGCTCGGTGTTGCGTGTCATCATGTCTGCCGAGCTCAGGTAAATCATGTCCGAGTCCACGCCAAAAGCGTAAACACGGGCGTGCTCCAAAAAGCGTCCGACGATGGAGCGGACATGCACGTTCTCGGTCTTGCCCGGAACACCGGGCTTGAGGCACGAGATGCCGCGGATGATCATGTCTACGCGCACGCCGGCACACGATGCCTCGGCGATCTTGTCGATGACCTCGCGGTCGGTGAGCGAGTTGAGTTTAAAGAACACGCGGGCGGGCTCGCCAGCGAGAGCGCGCTGAATCTCGCGATCCAGACCGCGCATGATGAGCGGCTTGAGGCCTACGGGCGCCACACCCAGGAAGCGGTAATCGCCGCGCAGATTGCCCAGCGACAGGTTGCGGAAGAACAGGTTGCCGTCCTCGCCGATGCCGGGGTGGGCGGTCATGAGCATAAAGTCGCTGTAGAGTTTGGCCGTCTTCTCGTTAAAGTTGCCGGTGCCCAGCAGCGTCAGGCGCGTTAGCGCCATGCCCTCGCGATAGGTGAGCTGGCAGATCTTGGAGTGGCACTTAAAGCCCTCGGAGCCGTAGATGACGGTGCAGCCGGCCTCTTCCAAGCGCTCGGCCCACTCGATGTTGTTCTGCTCGTCAAAGCGCGCGCGGAGCTCCATGAGCACCGTGACCTCTTTGCCGTTCTCAGCGGCATCAATCAACGACTCGCACAGACGGCTCTGCTTGGCCACGCGGTAGAGCGTGATGCGCAACGAGATGCACTCGGGGTCATAGGCTGCTTCGTGCACCAGGTCCAAGAACGGGTTCATTGCCTCGTAAGGGTAAAAGAGCAGCTTGTCGTGCTGCAGCACCTGCTCGCGGATGGAGCGGGTCATGTCGATGGTGGGATTGGGCTGCGGCCTAAACGGCGTAAAGAGCAGCTCGTTGCGCAGGTGCTCGGGAATCTTGCCCTCAATGCCAAAGACGTAGCCCAGGTCGAGCGGGATATCGCAGGTAAAGACAGAGCGGCGCGAAAGCTCGAGCGCCTTGCGGATGGTCTTGAGCGTTGCCTTCTCGAGCGACCCCGAGACCGCGAGCACTACCGGCTGCAGACGCAGGCGCTTCTTGAGGATGCGCTTCATGTGCTGGCGGTAGTCCTCTTCCTCTTCGACGCCCTCGCCGTCCGGATCGATGTCGGCGTTGCGGGTGACGCGGATCAGCGCACGATCCAGCGGCTTATAGGAGCCAAAGCAGCTGTCCAGGCAGGCGAGGATGACGTCCTCGAGCAAGATGTAGGAGTAGGTGCCGGTGGGCGAGGGGATCTCGACCACGCGGTTCATCGAGGCGGGAATCTCGATAAGGCCCAGCAGGCTCTCCTCGTCGGTGGCGCCGTCCAGACCACAGGCCAGATAGAGCGCGCCATTGCGCAGGTTGGGGAAGGGATGGCGCGGATCGATGACCAGCGGCGAGATGACCGGCGACACGTAGGCCTGGAAGTAGCGGGTTACAAAGGTGCGCTCCTCGGGCGTAAGCGAATCGATGCGGGCGCGGTGAACGCCCAAGGTGTCGAGCTTGCCCTCGATGCTCTTAAAGATGGACTCCCAACGGGTAAGGAGCCCGGGCATTTCGGCCATGACAGCATCGACCTGTTCGGAGGCGGTCATATTGCTCTTGTTGTCGACAGGTTGTTTTTTGAGCTCTGCCAGATCGGACAGGCCGCCCACGCGCACCATAAGGAACTCGTCGAGGTTGGACTCGAAAATCGACACGAACTTTAGACGCTCGAACAGCGGAACGGTCTCATCGAAGGCTTCGTCAAGCACGCGGTTGTCAAAGCGCAGCCAGCTAAGCTCTCGGTTTTGCGTGTACGAGAAGTCGCGCGGCGGTTTGCGCAGCTTTGCGGCGGCTTGCTTCTTTTCGATTTTGCTCGGCATATGCATCTGTCCGTTCAGTCCCCACAGAGGACGGTAGCCTAACACTTTTCACTATTGTCTCAATTTAGTCGACCGCTGGCACGGACGTATCGCGTGAACGGTATCTTTACCTACTTCTTACGCTGCCAAGGCATGCAACTAACTGTCCAACTCGTTTGGAAACAATCTATATCCATACTCAACTGGTGAGGATGTATGAATAAGAATGATTGCGAGCTGAATATAATCGAATCCAAATTGAATCATGGACAAACGACATATATATGCAGAAAACCGTTTTAGCTATGCAATTCCTAAACATGAAAATATTTGTGCAATCTAGCTTAATTCCTTAGAAAAAAGAACATTTACCTTTGAAAACCTGCTTTAGAGAACCGAAGTGCATCATGGGGGAATCATATGCGATATACCGTTCATCGCACTTTGCTGACCGTTCGGGGGCGAGGTGGAATTGCAGGTGGTTTTTGGATATAACTAGAGCTGTCAGCAAGCAGCGTCCCATACGGAGGGGCGCTGATACATTCGGCCAGTAAGGCCCGAAAGAAAGGTAGGAGGCCATGACGAAAGGTCTGCACGTGCCTTCCGAGATCGGCAAGCTCAGGAAGGTCTGCCTGCACCGTCCCGGCGACGAGCTCCTCAACCTGCCGCCCGACGAGCTCGAGCGACTCCTGTTC
>JAXJCX010000136.1:0-20153 GCA_036302225.1 Collinsella sp. | reverse complement strand
TTGTCGAGCACCGGCAGCATCTCTTTAGGCGTGCACTTGGTGCCAGGCAGAAAACGCGTGCCAAGACCGGCGGCGGGGATGATTGCCTTCATAGTATTCAGGGATCCTTTCGCAGGCGCAGGATGCGCCCTGTGCGTGCGGCACGGCGGCCGCAGACCAAATTGCGATACCGGTTTATCTTACCGCCGTTAATTAACGTTAATGTAGGCAAGCGCCATTCTTCAGCAGGTCAACGCAAATTATTGCTCGAATGGTGCAATTTTATCGCCCAACGGTAGCAACGCCAAAGCACCGCAAGCGGCAGCAATTTGTATGCCGAGCCAACAAAATAGAGGGATCAAAACGAAAAAGACGGGGTTCGCAATGCGAACCCCGTCTGCAAAGAAATCTGGCGAGAAAGCCTGATTACTTGAGGGTGACAGCAGCGCCAGCAGCCTCGAGCTTCTCCTTGGCAGCCTCGGCGTCCTCCTTCTTGGCACCCTCGAGAACAGCCTTGGGAGCGCCCTCGACGACCTCCTTGGCCTCCTTCAGGCCAAGGTTGGTGAGCTCACGGACGGCCTTGATGACCTGGATCTTGTTGTCGCCGAAGCCCTCGAGCACGACGTCAAACTCGGTCTTCTCCTCGGCCTCAGCAGCGCCAGCAGCGGGAGCGGCGACAACGGCGGCAGGAGCAGCGGCGGAAACGCCGAAGGTGTCCTCGATAGCCTTAACGAGCTCGGAAGCCTCGAGAAGGGTCATTTCCTTAAGAGCATCGATGATCTCATCGGTGGTAAGCTTAGCCATTTCTAAGTCCTTTCGGTTTCCGTGTCTGTGCACGGAGATCAGTTAAAACACGGCGCGAATGCGTCAGGGGTGCGGCGTTGCCGCCGCGGGTGAAAACAGCGACTAGGCTGCCTTCTGCTCGGAGACCTGCTGGATCGAACGAGCGAGACCAGAGGAAACGCCGTTGACGCAGACAGCGATGTCGCGAGCGAAACCGGAGATGAGACCGGCGATCTGGCCGAGAAGCTGGTCCTTGGTGGGCAGCTCGGCGATAGCCTTAACATCATCAGCGGAAACGGCCTTGCCGTCGGAGATACCGCCCTTGATCTCAAGGACGCCCTTGGACTTAGCGGAGAAGTCCTTAAGGGTCTTAGCGGCCTCGACCGGCTCGGTCTCGTAGAACACATAAGCGACGGGGCCGGCGAGGATCTCGTCGAGCTCGGGCTGCTCCTGGTTCTTGAGAGCGATCTTGACCAGGTTGTTCTTGTAGACCTTCATCTCGGCGCCGCACTCGCGAAGCTGATGACGCAGCTCCTGAGCCTGCTTAACCGTCAGACCGTTGTAGTTGACGACGAACAGACCGGCGTTCTCGGCGATACGGGACTCGATCTCTGCAACCTTGTCGATTTTGTACTGCTGGGGCATGAATTACACCTCCTCGAATTCTTTCCGGGCACGGTCCGCCACAAGGACGTGACGGGGGCATGTCCAAAAAGAAAGCCCCCGCGCTGCATGAGCGACGGGGGCGAGAAGACATATCTACTCGACCACCTCGGCTGGCGGGATATCCCATTAAGCTCGCGGGCGATGCCCGTTTGCACCGGCTGTCTCTGGCAGCGGATTCGTGCGTGAACCGAAATTATTATGGCGGGGACCCCGGCGTCGGTCAACGGAAATCCGGGCTGCACACAATTCCACCATTCCGACCGCGCCGCCGAAGGCCGGGCGCAAGGTTTTCGCTCGGTCAGGTCCTGGGCTCGCTCGGAAAGCACATTAAGTGCTTTCCGGCTCGTGCGGAATCTACGAAAACCTTGCGCCCGGCCTTCGGCGGCGCGGCCTGCGGTGACTTTGGGGCAGCCCGGTTTTCCGTTGAGCGACGCCCCCACGCATAACCCTTATGTCGGTGGGCTGATGTGTTGCGTCCCCGATGGCTACAAGGTTGAAATGAAGGTGGACAGGTGATTTAGGCCTTCGTCCAGATCTTGGTCGGATACGCAGTAGCTTAGGCGGATGTGGCCTTCGGTGCCGAAGCAGTCTCCCGGGACTAGGGCTACGTTTGCCTCTTTGATGGCTTTGATGCAGAAATCTTCGCTTGTTAGGCCGTACTGTTTGATGTTGGGGAAAGCGTAGAAGGCTCCTGCCGGTTCCACTACGTCGAGGCCCATGGCGTCTAAGGCCGCGAGCACGCGTTCGCGACGGGCTCGGTAGACATTGAGCATGGGGGTTGGGTCGACGGTCAGGGCTCGCGCTGCGGCGTCCATCTCAAAGGAGACGGCGCTCGATACTAAGTATTGGTGGGCCTTTGCGATCTCGGCAATAACGGGGGCTGAGGCCGCGAGCCAACCCAGACGCCAGCCGGTCATAGCCCATGGCTTGGAGAAGCTCTCGATGACCACCGTCTGCTCGCGTAGCTCCGGGTGGCGCTGGGCAAATCGCTCGTAGCCGTCCACGTAGACCAGGCGGTTATATACGTCGTCGCAGACCACGTAGATGCCCGCCTGCTCCGCCACGTGTGCCACGGCGTCGAGCGATGCCGCGTCGAGGATGCAACCCGTGGGATTGTTGGGCGAGCAGATGACGATGGCCTTGGTCGCCGGCGTTACGCAGGCACGAAGTGCGTCCTCGTCAATCTGGAATTGCGTAGGCTCCGTATCCAAAAAGACCGCTTTGGCGTGGTTGGCCACGACGATGCTCTCGTATAGGCCAAAGGCCGGCGTGGGGATGATGACCTCGTCGCCGGGGTTGAGCATAGCCATGAATGCTGCCGACAGGGCCTCGGTCGCGCCGTCAGTCAGGATGACCTCATCAGCCGAAAACATAAGGCCCGCGTCCCCCATGTAGGCAGACAACGCCTCGCGCAGGGCGGGGCGGCCGTTGTTGGGCGGATAGTGCGTGTCGCCGCGGTCCAGTGCGGCGGTCACCTCGGCGCTAATCACATCGGGCGTGGGAAAATCGGGCTCGCCGAGCGCAAGCGCAATGCATCCCGGATGCTGAGCAGCGAGCGCGTTGATTCGGCGGATGCCGGAGGGCTTGAGCGTGGCAAGCGAGGTATTCATGGGCAGGCGCATGGCGTTCCTTTCGTAAGGGTTGCACTAGGATAGCGCGGCGAGGCGCTGCCAGACGGTGTAACCTAAACGGAAACCAACCGGAAAGGAGGCGGCATGGAGACGACCGTGCGCGGCGATGTACCAAAAACGTTGCAAACCATTGCATATATCAGCATTCCCGATAGCGTCGATCTTGAGTTTTTGCTCTGGGACCTGCAGGATGCCATCGCCGCCTATGCGCAGCTTTCCGGCACCGCGCTCCCCCGCCCGGTCGATTTGAAGGTGGATGATGCCGGTGCAGTCGATGGCATGGTGCTCGCCGTTGATGATGCATTTGACGATGAGGCTATGATCGCTGTCGAGCAGATACTCGATCGCCTTAAGAATACAGACGCGCGCGTCTATGTCATCGTCCAAGCCCTGTCCAAAAGCACCAAGCAGGCGGACGAAGCCCTCGACCGCCTGTATCGGGAATGCCTTCTACGTGATCTGCCGTGGTGCAACGGCATTGTTGCCTGTGCCGGCAGCGGCATCGCAGCGCTTCGCCACTCACCGCGCATGGGACTCCTGCGACGGCCATTTTCGGAAGCGATGGATAAACTTGTGGGCGCTGTGCGCATGGGCTGCTCCATTGAGCATGCGCAGCTGCTTGGCGGCGGCAATGCCGATAGCGTCGATGCTGACGGCATGGTGCGCGTCAAGCCCGCGCTGCCCGCACCGATATGGCATGCCATCATGAAATACCTCGGCAGCCGCGCCCAATCAGATATCTAAATTACAGAGCGCCCCATTCAACGGCCTCGCGCCAGCGCTCGACAAGGCGTTCCAGGCGCCATGCCGCATTGGCGGGACTTGTCGACGGCAGAACGATGGCCGGTAGCCCGGTGCGTTCTTGTAGATAGCGCTTGTAGAGCCGGCCAGCTGTACCGCCGTTGCATATCACCTGCTCAATGGGAGCTGCGCCGGTAATGCGCTCGACATGCGCCGGAACGACGTTTTTGATGCTCGCGTCGCTTGAGCCCTTGATGTCACAGCTCTCGATCACGTCCCACAGGGCCACACCGCCGTTCAGCAGCATAGCCCGCTTGGCGGCAATCGAGACGTCGAGCGTCGCGGGCTCACCGCTTGCCAAAGGGTCGCCCTCGTTGGGCGGCACGGGCACACCGAGGCATGCGGCCATCACGCGCCAAAAGCGATTCTGAGGGTTACCGTAATAAAAGGCATTGGCACGCGAAAGCACCGAGGGAAACGACCCGAGCACCAAAACGCGCGAGTGCTCGTCAAACACGGGTTCAAACCCATGCTCAATATGTTGATAGCCCTCGTCGGACGCAGCCACGATCTAGACCCTCAACAGATAGCGCACCTCGTAGGGTGCAAGCTCAAGAGAGCCCGGCAGCTCGACCGTGGGAGCATCGTCGGCAAGCAGGTCGACGAAGGAGCCGTTGAGTTCGCCGGCGCCAAAGGTGTAAGGCTCGTCCACGGCGTTCACCGCCACGAGCACCGTCGCGTCGTTGCAGGCGCGCTCGAACAGCAGCTGCTTGTTCTGGATCACCACGTTGCGATAGGCACCGTAGTTGAGAGCACGGGCCGCCACGTCGTCGGCCGAGCGCAGGTGCGTGAGCTGCTTGATGAAAGCCGTCAGCTCGTTGGGCGCAGGCTCATCGAGCGCAGGGCGCAGCGCCCAGTCGCCATCGGAGCCGCCCTTTTCGCCGGCAATTCCCCACTCGCTGCCGTAGTAGACGCACGGAATGCCCGGCATTCCAAAGAGCATGCCGTAGGCGGGGCGCAGGCAGGACTTGTCCGTCAGGATGCTCGCCAGGCGCGGCACATCGTGGTTGTCGACAAACGACAGCAGGTGTTTGCCGCGGTAGATGCACCACGGATCGCCGCCAAACTGGCGATGCAACGAATGGGCAATCTCGAACATGTTGACCGAATTAAAGCTGGAGTAAAGGCCCTTGTAACACTCGTAGTTGGTGCAGGAGTCGAGCATCTCGTCGTTGACGATCTGACTGTAGTCGCCGTGGAGCGTCTCGCCGATCAGCACAAAGTCGGGCTTAAGCTCACGGGCAAAGTTATGCAGACGACGCATGAAATCGCGGTCGAGCATGTAGGCAACGTCCAGGCGCAGACCGTCGACGCCAAAGACATCGGCCCAAAAGCGCACGGACTCGAGTAGGTAATCGATCACAGCGGGATTTTGCAGGTTGAGCTTCACGAGCTCAAAATGGCCTTCCCAACCCTCGTACCAAAAGCCATCGCCATAGCAGGAGTCGCCGTCAAAGCTAATGTGGAACCAGTCCTTGTACGGCGAGTCCCACTTACGCTCCTGCACATCGCGGAAGGCCCAAAAGCCGCGACCGACGTGGTTGAAGACGGCATCGAGCACCACGCGGATGCCATGGACGTGCAGCGTCTCGCACACGGCGGCAAAGTCGGCGTCCCCACCCAGGCGACGGTCTATATGGCGCAGGCTGCGCGTGTCGTAGCCATGACTATCGGACTCGAGCGGCGGGTTGATGAGCACGGCGCCAACGCCGAGTTCCTGCAGGTAGTCGGCCCATTGGGCGATCTTCATGATGGGGGCATCGGGGCTAGCTGTGGCATCGGCGGCCTGGGCGAGCTCATCCTCGGCAACGGGGGCGGCGTTTTCGCGCGGAGCTCCGCAAAAGCCCAGCGGATAGATCTGATAGAACGTCGTCTCGTATGCCCACATAGCAACCTCCCGGTAAGCTCAACACAACGACATCCATTGTATGCCCAGCTTGTATCCTCTCCCCCAAAATAAGTTGCGGTGGAATAGTTCCTGCCTGGGCCTTCAGAGGCCTTAAACAGGAACTATTCCACCGCAACTGATGAGGGGGCGTGATTAGGCGACGGGCTTGGCGCGGCGGATGGCTGGGAACAGTACGGTGATGGCGAGGATGACGCCCACGACGGCGATTGCGCCACCTGCGCAGCCGATCCAGGCGATACCGGGGCCCGAAACCACGGCTCCGCCGATCGCGGTACCCGTGCCGATACCGAGGTTGAACAGGCCCGAGAAGATCGACATGGCGACGGCCGACGAGTCTGCCGGCGTGTACTTGATGAGCTCGGCCTGAAACGCCACGTTAAAGGCCGTGGCGCAGCAACCCCACAGCGCGCAAACAGCGAGAACCGCGGCGAGCGACGACGCGGCAGGACCCATAAGCAGCAAGGCGACCGGTACTCCGGAGAGCGTAATCGCGAGAAACGGGAACCGGTGCCCGTCGAACAGGCGGCCGAACAGCCAACTTCCGAGCAGACCAGAGCAGCCGAACGCCGTCAGCGTCATGGTGATAGCGCTTGCGTCGACGTGCGCGACCTGAGCCAGGAAAGGCTCGATATAGCTATAGCCCGCGTAATAGCCGGTCGCCATGAACACCGTGACCACATAGAGCGCGATGAGGAACGGGTTCTTGAGCAGCTCGGGCAGCTGCTTGAGCGTAAAACGCTCGCCCGCTGGCATGGTGGGAAACACCGTGGCCTGGTAGACGACCGCGACAGCAGACAGCGCTCCAACCACGGCAAACGTCATACGCCAGCCCACGGCCAGGCCAATGGCGCGGCCGAGCGGCAGGCCGAAGATCTGTGCGATGGAAGAGCCCGTGGCGATCATGCTGATGGCGAGCGCCCCATGGCGTGTGTCAACCAGTCGCGACGCCATGATCGAGGCGACCGACCAGAACACGGCATGTGCGCAGGCGACCACCAGGCGCGCGCAGACTAGGATGGGATAAGTCGGCGCCACAGCGGACAGAAACTGGCCCAACGAAAACACGGCCAGCACGCCCAGCAGCATCCGCTTGAACTCAAAGCGCGAAGCGAACACCATGAGCGGCAACGACAGCAGCATGACGCCCCAGGCGTAGACCGAGATCATGATGCCGGCCTGAGCCTCGGTGAGCGAGAACGACGCGGCAATATCAGTCAGAAGGCCGATGGGCATGAACTCCGACGTGTTGAACACGAACGCGCAGCAGGTGAGCCCGATAAGCGGGAGCCACTGCTTGAGCGTGATGCCGTCTTGCCTTGTCTGAGTCATATATAACGTCTCCAATCGTTATGAGCGGAGGCGATTATATAGCAAGGGCCCCGCATCCGTCAGTACAGATACGGGGCCGAAATCAACTCAAAACACAGAGGTTGCGCCGTCAATAAATAACTAAGCCAACCCCAGCAATATGCCCGCCGAATGCACGGCAAACGCCACGATCCAGGCGACCGTCACCTGAAACGCGAATACGGCCACGGCATAGCGCGCGCCCAACTCGCTCTTGACGGCGCCGATGGACGCCACGCAAGGCGGGTACAGCAGCGTAAAGACCAAGAACACGTAGGCGGTAAACGGCGAAAACATGGTCGACAGCGCCGCGGGCGACGTTGCGCCCAAAAGCACCGTGAGCGTCGAGATGACGCTCTCCTTGGCAATAAGTCCGGTGACGAGCGCCGTGGATGCGCGCCAGTCGCCAAAGCCGAGCGGGGCCAACACCGGCGCGATGATGCTACCCAGACCGGCAAGCAGGCTTTGCGACTGGTCGGCGACCACGTTAAAGCGGATGTCGAACGTCTGAAGGAACCAGATGACCACGGTCGCGGCAAAGATAATGGTAAAGGCCTTGGTGATGAAGTCCTTGGCCTTATCCCATGCCAGCATCACCGTCGTCTTGACGCTCGGCAGGCGGTAATTGGGGAGCTCCATGATAAACGGCACCGGGTCGCCCTTAAATGCCGTGCGGTTGAGCACCAAAGCCGCGACGCAGCCGACCACGATACCGATCAGATAGAGCGAGACCATGGCGGGGACCGTCGCCTGCGGGAAAAACGCCCCGCACAGCAAGCCGTAAACCGGCAGCTTGGCTGAGCAGCTCATAAACGGCGTGAGCATGACCGTCATCTTGCGGTCGTGCTCGGATGGGAGCGTACGGGTCGACATGATAGCCGGCACGGTGCAGCCAAAACCGACGAGCATGGGCACAAAGCTGCGGCCCGACAGGCCAAAGCGACGAAGTACCTTATCCATGACAAAGGCAACGCGCGCCATGTAGCCGGAGTCTTCCAAAATGGAGAGGAACAAGAAGAGCACGACGATAATCGGCAGGAAGGTCAGCACGCTGCCCACACCCGTAAGCACGCCGTCGACAGCCAGCGAGCGCACCACGTCGTTGGTACCGAACGCCTTGAGGCCCGCATCGGCCGAGGCGATGATGGCAGCGATACCGTCCTCCATGAGTCCCTGCAACGCCGCGCCGATCACGCCAAACGTCAGCCAAAAGACGAGGCCCATGATCACCAGAAACGCCGGAATGGCTGTGTAACGACCTGTCAGGATGCGGTCAATCTTGACGGAGCGCACGTGCTCGCGGCTTTCGTGCGGCTTGACGACGCAGCGCCCGCACACATCGCCGATAAAGCTAAAGCGCATGTCCGCCAGCGCAGACAGGCGGTCAGTGCCGGCCTCGCCCTCCATCTGGGTGATGATGTGCTCGATAGCGTCGAGCTCGTTGCGATCCAGGTGAAGCGCCTCGGTTACCAGCTCATCGCCCTCGACCAGCTTGGTCGCCGCAAAGCGCACTGGGATGTGCGCCGTCACGGCATGGTCCTCGATCAGGTTAGCAATGCCGTGGATGCAGCGATGCAGCGCGCCGCCGTCTGGACCGTCGGGCGCGCAAAAGTCCAGGCGACCGGGGCGCTCGCGGAACCGCGCCACGTGCAAGGCATGATCCACCAACTCGCCGATACCCTCGTTGCGGGCAGCGCTAATGGGAACAACGGGCACGCCCAACAGGCTCTCGAGCAGGTTGACATCCACGGCGCCGCCGTTGGCGGTCACCTCGTCCATCATGTTGAGCGCGATGACCATAGGACGGTCGAGCTCCATGAGCTGCAGTGTCAGGTACAGGTTACGCTCGATGTTGGTGGCGTCAATGATGTCGATGATGGCGTCCGGGCGCTCGTCGAGGATGAACTGACGGCTCACGACCTCTTCGCCTGTGTACGGCGACAGGGAGTAAATGCCAGGAAGGTCGGTAACGCTCGCCTCGGGATGGTTGCGGATGGTGCCATCTTTGCGGTCGACCGTCACGCCGGGAAAGTTACCGACGTGCTGGTTGGAGCCCGTAAGCTGGTTGAATAACGTGGTCTTGCCGCAGTTTTGGTTGCCGGCGAGGGCAAAGTGCAGAGGCGCGCCCTCGGGCACGGCCGTCTTTGCCGCACGGGGCGAATACGTCCCCTCGCCCAGGGCCGGATGCTCCGTCGTGCCGATTGCGGCGTTAGCGCGCGGACCCGTATCGGTGTCGTGAATACCCACAAGCTCGATGCGAGCGGCATCGTCCTTGCGCAGTGTCAACTCGTAGCCACGCAGGCGGATCTCGAGCGGGTCGCCCATGGGGGCGTACTTCATCATGGTGACTTCGGTGCCCGGCGTTAGACCCATGTCCAAAATATGCTGTCGGAGTGCCTGATCGTCCGATGCCACCGATGCGACAACGGCGTCCTTTCCAATCTCGAGTGTATCGAGCTTCACGTCCGTGTTCCTCCCCCGGCGCCCACAGGGCGTTGCATTTTGTTTACCATGGCTAACCGTTTGCCACGGCTAACCAATTTTAACCATGCATGATAGCGCGAACACACACCGATGTTCAATCGACAGATTGGTGCAAGGGGGATTCCGGGCCGTGGTTTCCCCGAGGACCGAAAGCCGCCCGCCCCCTCGACAAAATGATCCATTCCCTTCTTCGCATGCAAAACAACCAAGGAGTGTCCCAAGGCGCCGGCACAACAGGAACGTCCCCAGCTGCCGGCAGCATTTCGCCGCAACAGCAAAGGCCCGCGCTGGCAACAAATGTCACCTGCGCGGGCTTGGTGGGCGCTCACATAGGCACGTTATAGAGACCCACATCAGCTATGGAATGCCAAGTAGCACCGATACGCGATGCCCGCCGGCTTACCAAGCAATGAAACTCGCCATAGCCTTAGACAATCGGCGCAATGCCGGCAAAGTGCAGATACAGCGAAATGATTGCCACGACAATGACCACCGCTGCGATCAGCTTGTCGTGCAGGTGCGGAAGCACCGGCTTACCGCGACCTCGCTCGCCCAGCATATAGACGGGAATGGCCGGAGCAAAAAGGATCGTCGTGATCATAACGCCCTGAAGACCCGTCGACCACACCAGGAACAATGTGTAGATGAAGCCGAGCGTACCGAAGAAGCGCGCCTTGCCGACGCTTGGCGCATGCGGCCCGTCCAGATGCTCGTTCTTCCAGCCGATCACCATGTAATAGGCTGCCGAGCACACGTACGGAACTAGGATCGTATTGACTGCGCAGCTGTAGAAGAACTGGTAGGTGCTCGCCGCCACATACGACACAATCAAGAAGAGTTGCGTAATGCCGGAGCTCACGAGAACCGTTACCACCGGGGCGTCGTGCCTGTTCGTCTTAGCAAACGCCAGAGGGAAGGATCCCTGGCGTGCTGCCTCGAACGGCGTCTCGGACGCAATGATGACATAGCCCAGCAGCGCGCCAACCAGCGAAAGGATAACGCCAAGGTTTACGATGGCAGCGCCAACCGGACCGATTGCGCACTCGAGAATTCCCGCCATGGAGGGCGTTGCGAGCTGCGCCATCTCCTCGCGCGGCATAATGCCGAGTGACAGCATCGAGATGATCAGATACAGCGTAAATACAGCCGCAAATCCGAGCGCCGTCGAGCGGCCGACGTCACGCACGTACTTTGCACGGCCCGAGATAACGACAGCGCCCTCGATGCCCGTGAAGACCCAGACAAGGGCGATCATGGTCGAGACAACCTGCTCGCCAAAGCCAGGACCAGCCGGCTCTCCCCAGAAGTTGTCCATAAAGATATCGACGTTGAACTTACCCAGGAGCACGATACTCAGCACAAAGAGCCCCAGCGGCACCAGCTTCGCCAACGTGACGATCGTGTTAATGCCCGCAGCCTCCTTAACGCCACGAAGCACAAGGACGGTAAGGAACCACAAAAACACGCTGGCGCAGACGATGGAAAGTAGGTTGTTACCCGCGCCAAACGCAGGGAAGAAATAGCCCAGCGCGCTAAACAGCAAGAGCGCAAAGCTCACGTTGGAAAGACATGCGCTGATCCAGTAGCCCCAGGCGGAGTTGAATCCAATGTAATCGCCAAAACCGGCCGCAGCGTATGCATAGATGCCGCCGGTCAGGTCGGGACGGGCCTGAGACAAACCGTTGAACACCATCATCAGCGCAAAGACGCCAATAAAGCAAATTCCCCACGAGACGATAACCGCACCGGTATTTGCCCCGCCTGCTGCCATATCGCCGGCAAGCGAAAAGATGCCGCCACAAATACTGGCGGTAATGACCATCATGGTCAGACGAAAGAGATCGAGGCCATTAGGGTCGATAATCTCGTCGTTTTGAGCTTTAGAGGCCATTGTATGTGCACCCCCTTCATCATGTGATCGAACGAAAGATGACCCGGACGTCCCGAATCGGGTGCCGGGCCATCGGTCAAGCGATCATCAGACTGTTACAGCTATCGCGCTAGAAGCGCAGCGACAGGCAAGAAAGGCCGCCGTCGACCTTGCGATACTCGGAGGTATCGACGACGAGCGTCTTGTAGCCCAGATCCTGCACGGCCTTGAGCACGGTCGGATAGCCCTCGGCGACGATGACCGTACCGTTGACCCAGATGCAGTTGGCGCCGTAAGCCTCGTCCTCGGGCACGACGATCTTGTTGTACTGGGCAAAGTCGGGTTTATCGATAAACTCACCGGAGACGAGCATGTTGTTGTCCTCGATGTAGTTGACGCCCGTCTTGAGGTGCAGGACCTCCTCCAGCGGAACCTCGGAACCCTCGAGGCCCCAGCCCTCGAGAATCTCGCAGAACTGGCGGATGCCCTCTTCGTTGGTGCGAGCGGAGCGACCGACGTAGAAATGGTCGCCGACCATCATGACGTCGCCGCCGTCGAGCGTGCCCGGAGAAACGATGTGCTTGACATGCTCGTCGTCAAAGAAGCGACGGACGGCTGGCTCGATCTCGTCCTTCTCGCCGTTGCGGCTATCGGCGCCGGGGTTGGTAATGATGGCGCCGCAGCGAGTGATAACGGCCGGATCTTCGACGAAGCAGCTGTCAGGATACTGCTCGAGTGCCGGCAGCACCGAAACATCCACGCCGCACTGCTCGAGCGCATGCTCGTAATCGTAGTGCTCCTCGATGGCGCGCTCGTAGATGGGCTGGCCAAGCTCGGGGGCGCTCGTGATGCCATTGCTCAGGGACTTGCCGGGGCGGCGGATGATGACGTGGCTGAACTTGGTCATGATGATCCTCCTTGGATCTCTTAGCAGAGAGCGGGACTTCTTCGCGCCCGCCTTCCTTTCGATGGCTTTATCTTAGTGCGGTTATCCTGTTTTGTATATTGTATACAATACTGAACGGTAGATATTCATCGGTAAGCGTATTCTTACGTATCGGCGCAAAGTAGCACGATTTAGCTGGTCGTTCTATAATTCAATTGAGCTATTCAAGCGAAACGTATTTAGTTTTAGAAATATACAGTTAAGGAGCATAAGCTCATGGAAACGCTCAGAAGGCCCCTGAAGGACCACGTATACGACTATATTTCGAGCCGTATTGACGCCGGCGAGTTGTCCGCCGGCGACCGACTGAGCGAGCAGACGATCTGCGATGCCATGGGCGTGTCGCGCACGCCGGTCCGCGAAGCGCTCATCCAGCTGGCAAGCGATGGCTACCTGGACAATCTCCCCCGCCGCGGATTCCGCGTCCGTGGGTTCGATCAGCAAAACGCCGTTGAAGTCTTTGAGATTATGGGGCCGCTCGACGGGCAGGCCGCATATCTCTCCTGTCCGAACCTAACCGACGATGACATTACGCAGCTGAAATTTCTCGTCGGCTCTATGGACCTCGCGATCCAAGGCGGTCTCATCCGAAAGTACGACGACATTCAGCGAGACTTTCATCTGACGTACTTCAACCGCTGCGGCAACGACCGTCTGCGCGATATGATCTCGCAGCTCGAGCGCTGCTTTATCAAGCGCGATTACGAGACTGTCGACCAGGAGACGGCGTGCAAACTGCTCAACAAAGCCAACAACGAACATGCCCATATTCTTGAGTTGTTCGAAGCACGAGATGCGACGGGCGTGCGCGACTACGTTCGCGATGTCCATTGGAACACAGAAAACGCCCAGTTCACCGTCTGGTAGGAAAGCAACAAGGGACAACGTCGGTCTTAAACCTTGGCGCCAGCACCGCCCAAACTGATCCGTTTTCCTCCGTCCCCAAGGGATCATTCTTTTGACAACGACAGCGAAAGCCCGTCAGAGCGAGCAAGGTGCCTTGAAACGAGGCGGCATTGACCTTCTGGTCATGCCGCCGAAGTTGAAAGGCAGATTGCCGCCCTGGCGGGCTCGCAGCGTCAAGTGGTTACGCGGTTTGGTAAAACGCCGTAACTAAAACCCGTGGCGCTCCAGGAAGCGGAAGGCTAGGCGAATCCAAGGACGGACCGCCACCTGCTTGTCCTCGTTGTCGACCGCAGTGTTGGCGTTGCCGAGCGAAAGGCCGTGGCCGCCCTGGTCAAAGACGTGCATCTCGCATGCGACGCCCTCCTCGGCCATGCGCTGCGCAAACGGATAGACCTGCGCGATCGGCGCCGTCTTGTCGTCGGACACGCCCCACACAAAGGTCGGCGGCATCTGACGCGAAACATGCGTGGTGGGGCAGATGTCGGCCAGATGCTCGTCAGTTGCCTCGCCACCCGTCACCATCGACAAATAGTCGTTGAGCAAATCGCGCCCCGTCTTGCCGCCCGTCTTTGGCACGCGCAGGTCGATGCGCGGGTCGCGCGTCTGCATGTCGCGCACATAGGCAAAGTCGAGCAGCGGATAGCCCAGCACCACGACATCGGGACGAATGTCGTCCGGACACGCCCCTGCCAGGCCCGCGAAGGGGCCGGTCTTCCACTGTGTTGCCAGCGAGGCGCAGATCATACCGCCCGCAGAAAAGCCCACAACGCACACGCGCTTGGGATCGACATGCCACTCGTCGGCATTCGCACGAACCGTGGCGACCATCTTGGCAAGATCTGCCTGGGGGTGCGGAAAGCTCACGTCACCCGTGCCGCTCGTCACATAGTTGAGCACAAAGGCCTGGTAACCGTGATCCAAAAACGCAAACGCCACGGGATCCTGTTCATGCGGGGCGATATGCGTAAACGCACCTCCGCCGCAGATAATCACGGCAGGGCGGCGGCCATTCGGTTTATCGGGCAGCGGCTCGGCACCCAAATACGTAAACGTCGCTGGATATTCCTCGGTCGGCTCCTCGCCCCACAGCGCGTGGTTCTCGACAATCATATGTGCTCCCTTCGCGCAAATTATGCGCCCTTGTTTTTCGTTTTCAAGCGTACCCCACTTGGCCCGTGGCACAGAAACACTTCAGCAATAAGCTTCCCATCAACTGATATATCACATAATCCCAGCTCAGGACCATCGCTGAGCAGCGTAGAATGAGGGATGTTGACCAAGCCGCGAAACACATATGAAACGTTTCCGGCAAACCAAACGCGCGATATGCGCCTATTTAAGTTGGAGGCAACTATGGGTCTGCTCGATTCGCTTAAGTCCACCTTCACCTCGACGGGCGAGGCGTCCGTTCCGCCCGCAGCAAGCTTCGCCACCCGCGAAGGCGTCATCTATGCCCCCGTCAACGGCGTGCTCGTCAACCTGAACGAGGTCCCCGACGAGACGATCGCCTCGGGCATGCTTGGCCAGGGCTATGGCATCGAGCCCATTACCGGCACCATCTATGCGCCCGCCAACGGCCGCATCGGCGCTACCACCGTCACCAACCACTCCATTGGCATGATCACCGAGGACGGTCTTCGCGTGTTCATCCATGTTGGCCTGGGCACCGTGGAAATGAACGGCAAGGGTTTTGCCCGCTTTGTCGAGATGGGCGATGTGGTCAAGGCAGGCCAGCCGCTCATCAGCTTCGACCGCGAGGCCATTAAGGCCGCTGGTCGCGAGGACATCGTGACCGTCATCGTCTCCGAGCTCGATCGTCTTAAGAGCATCGACCATGTCGGCGAGTCTGGAACGCTTATCGGCGGCAACCCGCTCGTCAAGCTGGGCGACCCGCTGCTGGTGGCCAAGACCAAGTAGTCAGGCCCCGCGCCACACAGCCAAAAGGCACCTCGTCAAGCGCCCGCGACCATTTGGCCGCGGGCGCTTTTCGTTTGAAAAACCATCCCGCCAATGCCTTATCTGTATAGCCCAAATGAGCCGAGCTGCTAGAATATCGAACTGTATGGATAACTATCATTCAACCGTTATGGGAGGATACGTGAACCGCACCAAAATCGCGCAGCTCTACGCCGACGCCGAGTCGCTCGGCGGCCAGACCGTCACCGTCGCCGGCTGGGTCAAGTCCGTCCGCGACATGAAGAACTTTGGCTTTGTTACGCTCAACGACGGCAGCTGCTTCCGCGACCTGCAGGTCGTCATGAACCGCGAGGCGCTCGACAACTACGACGAGATCGCCCATCAAAACGTCTCGGCTGCCCTCATCTGCACCGGCACCGTCAAGCTGACCCCCGATGCGCCCCAGCCTTTCGAGGTTTCTGCCACCTCCATCGAGGTCGAGGGCGTCAGCGCCCCGGATTACCCGCTGCAGAAGAAGCGCGCAACCGTCGAGTTCCTGCGCACCCAGCAGCACCTGCGTCCGCGCACCAACCTGTTCCGCGCCGTGTTCCGCATCCGTTCTGTCGCGGCTGCGGCCATCCACCGCTTCTTCCAGGAGCAGGGCTTTGTCTACGTCAACACCCCCATCATCACCACGAGTGACTGCGAGGGCGCCGGCGAGATGTTCCGCGTGACCACGCTCGACCCCAAAAATCCGCCCCTCACCGAGTCCGGCGAGGTCGACTGGAGCCAGGACTTCTTTGGCAAGCACGCGAGCCTCACCGTGTCCGGCCAGCTCAACGCCGAGAACTTTGCCATGGCCTTTGGCGACGTGTACACCTTTGGCCCCACCTTCCGCGCCGAAAACTCCAACACCACGCGCCACGCCGCCGAGTTTTGGATGATCGAGCCCGAGATGGCCTTTGCCGATCTGAACGACTACATGGATAACGCCGAAGCCATGCTCAAGTACGTCCTCAAGGACGTTATGGCCACCTGCCCCGACGAGCTCAACATGCTCAACAAGTTTGTGGACAAGGGCCTGATCGAGCGCCTGGACCACGTGGCAAACTCCGACTTTGCCCGCGTTACCTACACCGATGCCATCGAGATCCTGGAGCAGGCAGTCGCTGCTGGCCACCAGTTTGATTACCCCGTCAGCATGGGCATCGACCTGCAGACCGAGCACGAGCGCTTCCTGACCGAGGAGCACTTTAAGCGCCCGACCTTCGTAACCGACTACCCGGCAGAGATCAAGGCCTTCTATATGCGCATGAACGACGACGGCAAGACCGTCGCCGCCGCCGACTGCCTGGTGCCGGGCATCGGCGAGATCATCGGTGGCTCCCAGCGCGAGGAGCGCCTGGACCTGCTCGAGGCCCGTATCAAGGACCTGGGCATGAATCCCGAGCAGTACAAGTACTATCTGGACCTGCGCCGCTACGGTTCCTGCAAGCACGCCGGCTACGGTCTGGGCTTCGAGCGCTTGGTGATGTACCTCACCGGCGTGGGCAACATCCGCGACGTCCTGCCGCACCCGCGCACCGTGGGCAACGCCGACTTCTAATACGTCGGACGCTAGCTCGCGTCGCCACACGCAAACGCTCATCGCACAAGCGTCTCTCGACATCGGTCGAGAGACGCTTTTTTCAACAGCATCCGTCAAGCTTTTGGCAAGTTTTTGGTCAGTTGAGCAGGGCTGTTGAAAACTCGACCCGCCGTTTGCCGACGACTACCGACCGCCCAGAGCGCCCTGCGCCCCTGGGAAAACCCCGCGCCCTAGGCTCCATACCGTCACCACCCAAAACGGAAAGGACGTGGGCACCATGACCGAAGCCGCTGTTGAAACCTACGACACCACGACCAGAGGCGCCGCCTCGATGGCAGCCTATCGTGCCGTTCGCATCTTGCAACTATTAAGCGAGAACACTGGCGAGGACAAGGCCATGCTTTCCGATGAGTTGATCCGGCGCCTCGCCCATCCCGACGACCCCGCCCGCATGCCCATCTCGGCGGCGCGGCGCAGCATCTACACTGCCATCTCCGCACTTCGC
This sequence comes from Collinsella sp., assembly GCA_036302225.1. Classification (GTDB taxonomy): domain Bacteria; phylum Actinomycetota; class Coriobacteriia; order Coriobacteriales; family Coriobacteriaceae; genus Collinsella. Next base: position 2,842 of record JAXJCX010000136.1, on the reverse strand, counting down.
CATGCCGGATACGAAATTGAGTACAAACGCGGCGTGGGGTATCAGCTCTTGACCCGTCCGCTCACCGACGAAGAGATCATCCGGCTCCACGGTATGGTCATGCGCAACCGCTCTACGCCCATCGCCATTCGAAAAAGCATGGCTCAGCACTTGGTCGCCATGGCGAGTGCCGACGTTCGCGGCTACCTCGATGCACCCGAGCCCGCTCCAAGCGCCGGTGGCAAATCCACCAAGGCCACGCGCACGCCCGTCAAGCGCATCGACACCTGCGAGCTCATCGAGCAAGCCATCGACCACGGAACCACGGTGAGTTTTGATATTTCGAGCGTCACGACACGTGGCGAAACCGAAGTAGCACGGATGACACTCCGCCCCTTTGCCATCAAGCAACGAGACGGCATCTCGTATTTGCTGGGAACGGTCTATGACGCCCGAGGCGCCGATGACACGCTGCGTACCGTAGAGATCGGGCGCATGAGAAACGTCACCACGCGTCTCCTCGACGGCAAGAAGCTCTTCGCCGCCCTGGAGGAGGACGACGCCTCCGCCGCATAAGAACCTCCGCCGTCCATTCGACTACCCGTACCGCCCATCCGGTTCTGTATTAAAAAACCCGCCAGGTTATTGTAAAAATGGACATCCGCGCTACTATAATTCCACTTGCACTTTGTTTGAGTGCAGTGTTTCCAGCCATTTCTATACTGGGGGTAACGATATGAAGGACATCACCATCAGCCGCAGGAGCCTTCTGGTCTCTGCTGGCCTGCTCGCGCTCGCTCCGCTCGCCGGATGCGGCGGCAACTCTGGTTCCGGCTCTGCTGCCGCCGGTTCCGACTACACCGTCGGCATTCTGCAGCTCACCGAGCACTCCGCACTCGACGCCGCCAACGACGGCTTCGTCAAGGCCATCAAGAAGAGCGGCCTAAAGGTCAAAATCGACCAGAAGAACGCCCAGAATGACCAGTCCACGTGTAAGTCCATCGCCGACAAGTTCGTGGGCGATGGCGTCGACCTGATCTACGCCATCGCTACGCCCGCCGCGCAGGCCGCCGCCGGTGCCACGGCCGATATCCCCATCGTGGGCTGCGCCATCACCGACTACGCCGCCTCCGGCCTGGTCCAGGACAACGAAAAGCCCGGCACCAACGTCACTGGCGCCTCCGACCTCACCCCGGTCGCCGAGCAGCTCGAGATGATGCAGAAGGTCCTGCCCGACGTAAAGAAGGTCGGTCTGCTCTACTGCACCGCCGAGTCCAACTCCGACGTCCAGATCAAGGCCGCCAAGAAGGAGCTCGACAAGCTGGGCCTGGACTACACCGACTTCACCGTCTCGAGCTCCAACGAGATCCAGTCCGTCGTCGAATCTGCCGTGGGCAAGGTCGACGCGCTGTACTCCCCCACCGATAACACCATCGCCGCGGGCGCTTCGCAGGTCGGCCAGATCTGCAAGGAGAATAAGCTACCCTTCGTAACCGGCGAGGAGGGCATGTGCATGGCCGGCGGCCTGTTCACCCTCTCCATCAACTATGAGGACCTGGGCTACGCCGCGGGCGAGATGGCCGTTAAGATCCTGAAGGGCGAGGCCAAGCCCGAGGATATGCCGATCAAGCACCTCTCGAGCAAGGACCTGGTCGTCGTCAAGAACGACGAGATGGCCGAGGCGCTGGGCATCGACCTTTCCGCTCTGGACGAGTAGCGCCATGCGCGGTAACGCGTCTAGGACCCGCACTCGCGCCATAGTTGCGTTATTCAATATCTGAGCCACAGGGGCGAACGCCAAAGACCGGCGTTCGCCCTGCTTGTTACGGATGAGACAAAACATCCGGCCGCAGCTCTTTTATGCATTGTTACCGCTATCATGGTGACTCACGTATCCACCCTATCCTAGGAGGTATGAAGCATGCTTATTGCATTGCAGGGCGCCGTTTCGCAGGGCGTCCTCTGGGGCATTATGGTGCTTGGCGTGTTTATCACGTTCCGCCTGCTCGACATCCCCGATATGACCTGCGACGGCAGCTTTGCCCTCGGCGGCTGCGTCTGCGCCGTACTCATCGTCAATAACAACGTCGACCCGCTGCTCGCTGTTTTGGCCGGCATGTGTGCCGGTGCCATCGCGGGCGCCGTCACGGGCATTTTGACCACGGTCTTTGAGATTCCCGCGATCCTCGCCGGAATCCTCACCCAGATCAGCCTGTGGTCCATCAACCTGCGCATCATGGGCAAATCCAATACGCCCATCCTTGCCAAGGGCACCATCTTCTCGTCTGTCAGCAACATGACGGGCCTGCCGCAGTCCACCGTCGCCATCATCCTGGGCATCTTGCTCGCTGTGGCTATCGTCGCCATCCTGTATTGGTTCTTTGGCACCGAGATCGGCTCGGCGCTGCGCGCCACCGGCAACAACGAGTACATGATCCGCGCTCTGGGCGTCAACACCAACTCCACCAAGATGATCGCCCTCGTGCTCTCCAACGCCCTCATCGGCCTTTCGGGCGCGCTCATCTGCCAGAGCCAAAAGTATGCCGACATTGGCATGGGCACCGGCGCCATCGTTATCGGTCTTGCCGCCATTGTTATCGGCGAGGTGCTCGGCCGTCTGCTGCCCGGCGGCCTCACGCAGTTTAGCGTTCGCCTGGCCTCCGCCGTCTTTGGCTCCGTGGTCTACTTCCTCATCCGCGCCATCGTGCTGCAGCTGGGCATGGACGCCAACGACATGAAGCTGCTCTCCGCTGTGATCGTCGCCGTGGCCCTGTGCGTGCCCGTGGTTTGGGAGCGCTATAAGCTCCGCAGCTCCTACACGAAGGGGGATGAGGCAGATGCTTAAGCTCTCACACGTCAAGAA
>JAXJCX010000135.1:0-7191 GCA_036302225.1 Collinsella sp. | reverse complement strand
TTGGCCGAATTCCGGCTATGAAAGGTGGTAAATAGGCATGGCTAAGGCAAAGAACACCGATAAGCTCGTTGTACAGAATGCCGCCAAGACCCTTCTGGCCAACATCCGCTTTGCGAGCGTGGACGACCCCATTCGCACCATCACCGTTACCTCCTCGATTCCCAACGAGGGCAAGTCTACGGTTTCCATTAACCTTGCTCAGGCAATTGCCACGAGTGGCAAGTCCGTGCTCCTGGTTGAGGCCGATATGCGCCGCAGGTCCCTTTCCGATATGCTCGGCGTTCGTTCGCGCGGCGGACTCTATGCGGTTCTTTCCGAGCAGATTTCCATTGACCAGGCAATTGTCGAGACGGGTCAGAAGAACTTCTACTTCCTCGATGCCGAGCCGCATATTCCCAATCCTGCCGACATCATCGTCTCTCACCGCTTTGCCAAGCTGGTAAAGGCACTGTCTGCTAAGTTCCAGTACGTCATCTTCGACGCTCCCCCGGTCGGCACCTTCATCGATGCTGCCGAGATTGCCAGCCTGACCGACGGCACGCTGTTCGTGGTGCGCGAGGACTTCACCAAGCGCGAGGAGGCGCTCAACGCCATCGGTCAGCTTAAGAAGTCCGAGAAGGTCAAGCTCATCGGTACCGTTATGAACTACTGCGAGACCGAGACCAGCGAGTACTACTACTCCTACTACACCAAGGACGGTAAGAAGGTTAAGAAGGGCTCCGACGATCAGGGGACTTCCAAAAAGGGCATCTTCACCAACCGAGCAAACGTTTAGTTGATTAAGGCTGACCTATGCGTGACATTCATTGCCATATCTTGCCGGGTGTAGACGACGGCGCCGCCGATCTCGATGAGAGCTTGGCGATGCTCGAGGCTGCCAAGCGGGCCGGTGTAACCAGAATCGTTTGCACTCCTCACTGCCGTGATCCCTATTTTGATTACGACAAGATGTGGGATGCCTTTGAGCTGCTGCGTGATAACGCTGACGGTTTTCCGCTCCAGATGGGCTTCGAGGTCAACCATCGAAAGCTCGTTGAGCTTGGTATCGATGCCGCGGAGCACTTGCATTTCGATGGAACCAACGAGTTTCTTCTCGAGCTTTCGACGCATGCCGATGCGTATGCGTTTAGAGAGTACGAGAACACGATTTACGATTTGCAGTGCCGTGGCTACCAGGTGATCATCGCTCATCCTGAGCGCTATCGTGCGGTTCAAAAGGATGTAAGCGTGGCGGAGCGCCTGGTCGATATGGGCTGCAAGCTGCAGGCTTCGGCGGACTTTATTGCCGGCGGTCGCTTTGGTCGCGAGAAAAAGCCGGCACAGCGCCTGTTCGATCAGAACCTGTACAGCTTCATCGCGAGCGATGCCCATAACGTGGGTCATTACGATTGCCTGGCGAAGGCTCGCGCGAAGTTTAGCGTGCGCGGAGCTCATTTTCGCTAAAATCTGTCCCTAACGTTCGCATTGAATGAAAGGGCAGCCATGGATATCCAACTTAAGACGGGATGCTTTGATGACGCGGCGTTGGTGCGCCGCGTCGTTTTTATGGACGAGCAGGGCTACGAGAATGAGTTCGACGCTATCGACGAGGATCCAAACTGCATTCATGTGACGCTCTATGTAGACGGCGAGCTTGCCGGTTGCTCGCGCGTGTTTCCCGAGGAGCTTGAGCGCGTGGCTGACGCAGAGGCCCCGGTGTTGCCGGCATGCGACATGGACGAAGGCGTTGCGGCGGGGGAGACCTACATTATGGGGCGCGTCGCCGTGCTGCCGGCTATGCGTCGTCGCGGACTGGCGAGTGCGATCGTGGAGACCAGTGCTTCGTGTGCACGCGATGCCGGCGCCAAGCTTATTAAGCTGCATGCGCAGGAATACGTGCTGCCGCTCTATGTAAAGGCGGGCTACACGCAAATTGCCCCGGTAGATTACGAAGACGAGGGCCAGCCCCATGTCTGGATGGCCAAGCGCGTAGATGGCAGATAGGGACGTTCCTTTTCTGCCGGCAGCTGGGGACACTCCTTGGCAATTGACGCATTGGAGCGCTCGGACATACAGTTTTTCGATTCCGTATGTATATATGCGCGCTATTGGGTTATAAAATCTAAGTCTGAACATAGCAGGTCTGCGATGCGGCTCGGGCAACCGGGCCGTTTTTGCGGACGGGGGTAGCGCGAAAGGACTGCACATGCGTCAATTTAAGACCGAGAGCAAAAAACTGCTCGACCTCATGATCAACTCCATCTACACCAATAAGGAAATCTTCCTGCGCGAGCTTATCTCTAACGCGAGCGACGCCGTCGACAAGCTCAACTTTAAGAGCCTGCAGGATCCGAGCGTCAAGATCAACCAGGGCGACCTGGCCATTCGCGTCTCCTTTGATAAAGACGCCCGCACCATTACCATCTCGGATAACGGCATTGGCATGACCGCCGAGGAGCTCGAGCGCAATCTGGGCACCATCGCCCATTCCGGCTCCGAGGAGTTTAAGACCGAGAACGCCGAGCAGCAGGGCTCCGATGTCGACATCATCGGCCAGTTTGGCGTGGGCTTCTACTCTGCCTTTATGGTTGCCAGCCATGTGAAGGTCGTCAGCCGCGCCTATGGCGAGGATGTCGCCCATGTGTGGGAATCCGACGGTCTTGAGGGCTACACCATCGAGGATGGCGAGCGTGCCGAGCACGGTACCGATGTCATTCTGACGCTGCGTGAGAACGAGAAGCTCGACGCCGACGGCGAGGCCGAGACCTACGATCGCTTCCTGACCGAGTGGGGCCTCAAGAGCCTGATTCAGCAGTACAGCAACTATGTGCGCTACCCGATTCAGATGATGGTGAGCAAGAGCCGCCAGAAACCCAAGCCCGAGGACGCCGGCGACGATTACAAGCCCGAGTACGAGGACTACCAGGAGCTCGAGACCATCAACTCCATGACGCCAATCTGGAAGAAGCGCAGCTCCGACGTTGAACAGAAGGATTACAACGAGTTCTACAAGTCCACGTTCCACGACTTTGACGATCCGGCGCGCACCATCAGCTTCCATGCTGAGGGCACGCTCGAGTATGACGCCCTGCTGTTTGTGCCGGGCCGCGCGCCGTTCGATCTGTACAGTAAGGACTACGAGAAGGGCCTGGCGCTCTACAGCTCCAACGTTCTGATCATGGAGAAGTGCGACGACCTGCTGCCCGACTACTACAACTTTGTGCGCGGCGTCGTGGATTCCGCCGACGTGACGCTCAATATTTCGCGTGAGACGCTGCAGCAGAACCGTCAGCTCAAGGCCATCGCCAAGCGTGTGGAAAAGAAGATCACTGCCGACCTTGAGGATATGCGTGACAACGACCGCGAGGCCTACGAGAAGTTCTTTGAGAACTTTGGCCGCGGTCTTAAGTACGGCATCTACTCGAGCTATGGCATGAAGGCCGATGAGCTCGCCGACCTGCTGCTGTTCTGGTCTGCCAAGGAGCAGAAGATGATTACCCTGGCCGAGTATGCCAAGGGCATGCCCGAGGATCAGAAGGCCATTTACTACGCCGCCGGCGACTCGCGTGAGCGCTTGGCCAAGATGCCCGTGGTAAAGGGCGTGCTCGACCGCGGCTATGACGTGCTGCTGCTGACGCAGGATGTGGATGAGTTCACGTTCCAGGCCATGCGTGAGTACGTTGCCGCCGATATGCCCAAGATCTACGAGGACGATGCTGCCCGCGAGGCTGCCGAGAAGGCCGTTGCCGACGGTGCTGAGCCCGAGGTCGAGGATCGTCACTTGGAGCTCAAGAACGTCGCGACCGGTGATCTTGACCTGGCGACCGAGGACGAGAAGAAGGAGGCCGAGGACGCCACCAAGGAGAACGAGGACCTCTTTAGCGCCATGAAGGAGGCGCTCGACGACAAGGTCGAGAAGGTCGCCGTCTCTGCGCGCCTGACCGATGCTCCCGCGTGCATCACCACCGAGGGCCCGCTTTCGCTCGAGATGGAGAAGGTGCTCCAGAAGGGTCCCGAGGGCGCGCCCGACGGTATGCCCAAGAGCCAGCGCGTGCTCGAGCTCAACGCCAAGCACCCGGTCTTTGCCAAGCTCGTCGCTGCCCAGAAGGCGGGCGACACCGACAAAATCAAGCAGTACTCCGGCCTGCTCTATGACCAGGCCCTGCTGGTCGAGGGCATTCTACCCGAGGACCCCGTGGCCTTCGCGGCGGCTGTCTGCAACTTGATGTAGTTAGGTAGTTACGCGGTTTTACCAAACCGCGTAACAGCTCGACGCTGCCCTCAGTTCCGCCGTTCTAACGAACGGCGGACCGGTCGACGCTGCGCGGGCGCCAGAGCGACAACTTGTCATTCAAAGAGGACGGCATGACCAGAAGGTCTATGCCGTCCTCTTTTCATGCCAATTTGTTCGCTCCGGCGCCCGCTCGCTGGCATTGCCAAAACATCGACGTTACCGTGGTCCAAACTAGTCATCGGGGACGTTCTTGTTTGACTAGTCGTTTAAGAACGTCCCCAATGACTATTCGGATTGCTAATTTGTGCGGGTTGTGGTTTTGTGACATGCTGAAATTAAAGATACTGTACAACTGTACGTTAATTCGTCTTCGTAGTATATTGCTACCCGCAAAACTCAATACCATTGTGCTCTGAGACGCTAAAGCGCCTACGTACAATGGTTGTCGATAGTACGATTTGATTCAACGACAGGATGGATGGCCCAAGCGTGAGTCTCGGCAGCAAACTATCCGATGCAAAGGTCTCCTTTGCGATATTCAAGCGCGACATTAAGCGACTACTTGTGAACCCCGTCGCCTTGGTGGTTACCCTCGGCGTGTGCGTTATTCCCTCGCTGTATGCCTGGTACAACATCGTGGCAAACTGGGATCCGTACGGAAACACTCAGGGTATCAAGATTGCCATCGCCAACAACGATCAGGGCACCCAAAACGACCTGGTGGGTGAGCTCAACGCGGGTGATAAGGTCGTCGATCAGCTCAAGGAGAACGATCAGTTGGGCTGGACCTTCGTCGATTCGGCGGCCGACGCCAAGGAGGGCGTCGAGAGCGGTGAGTACTATGCGGCCATCGTAATCCCCAAGAACTTCTCGGATAACCTGGTCTCGATGCTCGACGGCAACTACCATCAGCCCAAGCTTACGTACTACGTCAATGAGAAAAAGAGCGCTATTGCACCCAAGGTTACCGACACCGGTGCAAACACCATCGAGCAGCAGATTAACTCGGAGTTCGTCTCCACGGTGGGTGAGACCGTTGCCAGTATTGCCAAGGATGCCGGAGTCGATTTAAAGGACAAGGCAACCCAGGCTCAGGATTCGTTGGCCGGTTCGGTATCAGAGGCTTCTGATACGTTGGGCGAAGTGCGCGATTCGATTGACGACATGAATGCCGCCATCGATAAGACGAGTGGTTCCATTGCCTCGGCAGATGCAGCACTTGCCGGTCTGCAGGGTCAGGCGCCGTCGCTGACGCAGGCGATCTCCCAGGGCAACGACCTGCTGGGCGAGGCTCGCGCCACGGCGGGTAACTCTGTCGCCTCGCTCTCCAAGGCGCTCTCGGAAGGCAGCCTTGCGCTCACCAAGACGTCAGCCTCCGCGAACGCTGCGATTGGCAAGCTGACGGGCACGATCACATCTACGACCACCCGCATCGACAACTCGCTCGAGTCTCTCCAGGCGACGATCGACCACAATAAGGCCGTTATCGGGCACTTGGAAATTCTCGTCAATGACACGTCGACAGGTTCCAAGGAAATTGACGCGCGCATTGTATCGACCATCGATTTGCTCCGCAAGCAGAATGAAAAGCTTCAGAGCATCAAGGACGGTCTGTCTGCACAGTCGAGCGCCATGGCGAATGACGCCGCGGCTGTCTCGGGTGCCAGCGACGCTATCAATAACGCAATCCAGACCGGTGCGACCAACCTTGGCCAGGCCCAGACGGACCTGGGTCAAAACGCGCTGCCGAAGGCCTCGAGCGCGCTTGATTCATTTGCCGCCGTCTCGGGTGATCTGACGGGAATCGTGTCTGGCCTCACGCCTACTATTGCAAGTGCGCGCGGTACACTTTCGCAACTCAACGCTACGCTCGGTCAGGCCAAGACCACGCTGTCCCAGACCGACGCCTCGCTTGCCAAGGTCCAGGACAAGCTCGCCACCGCCGCCAACGACATCGCGGCGCTGCAGACCTCCGAGTCCATGGGCGAGCTGGCCGACCTGATGGGCGTCGACGTCGATGACGTTGCTGACTTCATGGCATCTCCGGTCGAGCTGACCTCCAAGTCGATCTATCCGGTCAAAAGCTTTGGTTCGGGTATCGCCCCCTTCTACACTAACCTTGCGCTTTGGGTGGGCGGTTACGTGCTCATCGCCATCTACAAGCTCGAGGTCGATCGCGAGGGCATTGGCAGCTTTACGGCGCGCCAGGGCTACTTCGGCCGTTGGATGCTCCTGGTGATCTTGGGCGCTCTCCAAGCCATCATCGTGACGGTGGGCGATCTGGTGATTGGCGTGCAGTGCATCAACCCGCTGTTGTTCGTGCTGGGCGGCATCGCTATCTCGTTCACGTACGTCAATATCATCTACGCGCTGTCCACTACGTTTAAGCATATCGGCAAGGCGATTGGCGTCATCCTGGTTATCGTGCAGATTCCCGGTTCGTCGGGCATGTACCCCATCGAGATGATGCCCGGCTTCTTCCAGTGGCTGCACCCGCTGCTGCCCTTTACCTACGGCATCAATCTGCTGCGCGAGACGGTCGGCGGCATGTATTCGTTCAACTATCTGTTTAACCTGTGCATCCTGGGCGTGTTCTTGATCGTGGCGCTCTTTATCGGTTTGCAGCTGCGCCCGTTACTGCTCAACCTCAACCTTCTCTTTGATAAACAGCTTTCCACGACCGGTATGATGATTTGCGAGTCCAACGACCTGCCGCGCCAGCGCTACTCGCTGCGCACGGCCATGCGTGTCATGCTCGATTCCGATTCGTACCGTCGCGAACTGCTCGATCATGCGGTCGCCTTTGAACATCGCTACCCGTACTACATCAAGGGCGGTTTTGCCGCCGTGGTGGGCGTTCAGGTCCTGCTCTTTGTCCTGTCGACGGTTCTCGATATCGACAATAACGGCAAGATCATCCTGCTTGTCATTTGGATCATCTCGGTTATTGCCATCTGCGGCTGGCTTATCAATATCGA
>JAXJCX010000134.1:0-3180 GCA_036302225.1 Collinsella sp. | reverse complement strand
TGCGACGTTGCGACGCGGTCGGCCTCGGTCCTTGCGTGCGAGTTCGCGAGTATGCAACTGTGTATGTAAGGAGCGACATATGACTGTCGAGAAGAAGGATATCGATTGGGGTAGCCTCGGCTTTGGCTACATGAAGACCGATTACAGCTACGAGGCTCATTGGAAGGATGGCGAGTGGGACGAGGGCGGCCTGACCACCGACCACACCCTGCATGTCTCCGAGTGCGGTGGCATCTTCCATTACTGCCAGGAGGTCTTTGAGGGCCTGAAGGCCTACACCGCCGAGGACGGCAGCATCGTCTGCTTCCGTCCCGACATGAACGCCGAGCGCATGTATAACTCTGCCCAGCGTCTGGAGATGCCCCCGTTCCCCAAGGATAAGTTTGTTGAGGCCGTCAAGCAGGTCGTTTCTGCCAACGCCGCTTGGGTTCCGCCCTTCGGTTCTGGTGCGACCCTGTACGTGCGTCCGTTTATGATCGGCTCCGGTGACGTGATCGGCGTGGCTCCCGCTCCTGAGTACACGTTCCGCATTCTCGTGACCCCGGTCGGTCCGTACTTTAAGGGCGGCCTCAAGCCCGTCAAGCTGCGCGTTTCCGAGTACGACCGCGCCGCACCGCACGGCACCGGCAACATCAAGGCCGGCCTCAACTACGCCATGTCCCTGAAGCCCACGATGGAGGCTCACCGCGAGGGTTATGCCGAGAACCTGTATCTCGACTCCGAGTCCCGCACCTATGTCGAGGAGACCGGCGGCGCCAACGTCCTGTTCGTGAAGGAAGACGGCACGCTTGTCGTTCCGCAGTCGCACACCGACTCCATCCTGCCCTCCATCACCCGTCGCTCGCTCGTTCAGGTTGCCGAGGATTTGGGCATGACCGTCGACCAGCGTCCCGTCGAGTGGGCCGAGGTCAAGGCCGGCACCTTTGTGGAATGCGGCCTGTGCGGCACCGCTGCCGTCATCTCCCCGGTGGGCGAGATCGACAACAAGGTCTACGGTGCCGATGAGACCGTGACCTTCCCGGCTGGCTACACCGAGATCGGCCCCGTGATGAAGAAGCTTCGCGAGACCCTGACTGGTATCCAGTCCGGTGCTGTCGAAGATAAGCACAACTGGGTTTACACCGTCGCGTAATTTGCCTTAGCTGTCCGGTCCGAGGGCAACCTGCCTTTCCGGCGCGTCCTCGGACATGAAAGAACCTCCGCTGCGCACTTCGTGCGGCGGAGGTTCTTTCGTCCTGCGGAGTGCGCCGGAAAGGCAGGTTGCCCTCGGACCTGCGTCACCTTGGCGTTGTCGTACGGGCAATGATTAATCTGAATAAAGATGGTGCGCGGCCTTTTGGCCGCGCTTTTGTTTGCTTCGCGCCATGTGGGGGTGGTGGCGACGTGCATTTTTGCGAGTATTCTGCAATCGAAGGCCCCTGCATACCGATCTCGGGCAAAAAAATCGGGATTTCTCGATGTTTTCTACGAATGATGGGCGGGGTAATGGGCTGACAGCGTTTGATTTGCAGGGATATTCGCGGTCTTTGGCATGTATCGTGGCGCCCGAAGCTCTTGGTTATGTTGAATATTCCTAAAAATGCACGGCGCTTAGAGGGGGACCTTTGCGACAAAGGAAACCGCCCCGCCGAAGTATGCATTCGACGGGGCGGTTTATGCATATAGCCGATTTAGGATGCGCTGCCACCTATTAGAACTTGACGGTCGGTGCCTGGCGGGTGGCTTCAGCTGCCTCGAAGCCCTGGCGCTCCTTAAACTGGAAGATGCCGGCAAAGATAACAGCCGGGAACGTCTGGATGGCGTTGTTGTAGCTGAGCACGCAATCGTTGTAGCTCTGGCGTGCGTAGCTCACCTTGTTCTCGGTGTCCTCGAGCGTGGACTGGAGCTGCGTAAAGTTGGTGTTCGCCTTAAGGTCGGGGTAGGCCTCGGCGACGGCAAAGAGCTGGCGCAGCGCACCGGTCAGCACGTTGTCCGCTTCCATCTTGGCCTCGGGTGTGGTGGCGCTCACGGCGGCGTTGCGCGCGTTGACCACGGCGGCAAGCGTGTCCTGCTCGTGTTTGGCGTAGCCCTTGACGGTTTCGACCAGGTTAGGGATCAGGTCGTTGCGGCGCTGCAGCTGCGTGTCGATGTTCTGCCAGGCGTTATCGATGCGATTGCGCTTGGTGACCATGTTGTTGTAGATGCCGGCGATGGCGCAGGCGATCACAACGACAACAACGATACCGATGATGACGGGAAGCATGATGTCTCCGTTTCGAATGGCAGCGGCGTTTTGCGCTGGCTGACGTTGGCGTAACGCTACTAGTATACCCGCAACCTTTGACGATACCGAACTTTCCGGTAAGCGTTATGTTTCCACCAAGGTGAGGCCATTCGCCAGGGGGCGGGCGATACAGGTGTAAGATATGCGACAGATTAGTGAGAGCTGTCTTTTCCTTGAGGAGGGCGATGCGTATGGACCTTCGCATCAAGAAAACCTATCGGGCCCTGTTCGAGGCCTTTACTGAGCTGCTCGAAGAGCATCGGTTTGAGGACGTGACGGTTGCCATGCTGTGTGACCGCGCTATGATTCGTCGGACGACGTTCTACAAGCATTTCCGCGACAAAAACGATTACTTTGCCTTCTACATCGATGAACTCATGTCGGGCCTGCCGCAAAAGCGGGCCGATGCGGATGGTGCGGAGGGCGCCGAGGACGTGCGCGCGCTTCGCCACGAAGTGTTCGCCGATGCCATGGATCTGATTCTGGCGCATGAGCAGCTCATGGATAACATTTTGGCGAGCAGTATGTCGGGTATGCTGACCAGCATGATTTGCGACCGCATCGCGCGCTCCATACGCGGGCGCGTGATGAGTGCGCTTGACGAGGACGCGCTCGCGCCCGTATCGCTCGAGACGACGTCTGAGTTTGTCGCCGGCGGCATTATTCGGCTTTTCACGATATGGTGGGAGTCGGGTCACGACCTCGAGCGCCGACCCGAGATGGCTGACGTGGTCGATGCACTGTTCGAGCGAACCATGACGCCGGTGCATCACTAGAAGTGGCGGAGAGAGGGGGATTCGAACCCCCGGAACGCTCTCGCGCTCAACGGTTTTCAAGACCGCCGCATTCAACCGCTCTGCCATCTCTCCGTGAGTCGTAATGATAGCATCGTTTTGAATTTGCAACAGGGAAGGCGA
>JAXJCX010000133.1:0-7008 GCA_036302225.1 Collinsella sp. | reverse complement strand
GTGTGGCGCCTTGTCCGCGGCTCCGAAGGAGCAGGACAAGGCGCCACACATGGTCGAGGACGTTCTGAAAACTGAGCCCGGCCCCCGCCGGACAGGTCACACTACTCGCAGAGCAGCTTAGCGATCTGGACGGCGTTGGTTGCCGCGCCCTTACGGATTTGGTCACCGCAGCACCAGAAGGTAATGCCACGCGCGGCCTCCGGGTTCGAGATGTCGCGGCGCACGCGACCGACCCAAATCAGGTCCTGATCGGACGTATCCATCGGCATGGGGAAGCGATCGTGCGCATCCTCGGCGCTCATGTCGTCAACCAGCTTCACGCCCGGAGCGGCAGCCAGCGCAGCACGGGCCTCGTCAACCGTAATGTCGCGCTCAAACTCAAGCGTAATGCTCTCGGAGTGCGAGCGCAGCACGGGCACGCGCACGCAGGTGCAGTTCACGCGCAGCTCGGGCAGGTGCATGATCTTGCGGCCCTCGTTTTGCAGCTTCATCTCCTCGGAGGTAAAGCCCTCCTCCTTGACGCCGCCAATCTGCGGAATCAGGTTGCTCGCCAGCTGGGCGGCAAATGCGCGCGGCTCGGGAATCTCCTCGCCGCGGCCCAGGGCGGCCAGCTGAGCCTCGAGCTCGGCCATACCGGGAGCGCCGGCACCCGAAGCCGCCTGATACGTGGAGACGATCATGCGCTTCACGCCGGCGAGCTGATGCAGCGGCCAGGTGGGAACCAGGCCGATAATGGTCGCGCAGTTGGGATTGGCGATAAGGCCGTGATGCCACTTGATGTCGTCGGCATTGATCTCGGGCACGACCAGCGGCACCTCGGGGTCCATGCGGAAGGCGTGGCTGTTGTCGACCACGACGGCGCCGCACTTGACGGCCTCGGGCAGCAGCTCCTTCGCGATGTCGTCGCCGGCGGCGCCAAGTACGATGTCACAGCCCTCAAAGGCCTCGGGGCAAGCCTCCTCAATCACGATCTGCTCGCCGCGGAACTCGACGGTCTTGCCCGCAGAGCGCGCGCTCGCCAGCAGCTTGAGCTTGCCAACCGGGAACTCCTGCTCGTTGAGGCACTCGAGCATTTGGGTGCCCACGGCTCCCGTCGCGCCCAAAATAGCAACCGTGTACTGTTTCATGCTTCCCCCTTTAAAGGTTATGGCTTTTGCCCGCACGCCGAGCAGGCCGATTATTGTTGCCAGTGTATACAAGAACGAGGCGGGCACGAAACCCGCCCCGTCGAAACGAAACCGAAACGAAACGCCCCGCCGTAGATTTTTGAGACATGACCCAAAAAATCTACCGAGCAGTCGCTACTTTTTGAGCGCAGCCAGGGTGGGATCGACCGGCGTGGGAGCCTCCAAGTCGGAGACCTTCACAATGCCGTTCTCGTCGGAGAAGGCACGGTAAATGGTCTGAATCGCCAGGTCGAAGTCTTTCTCCTCAACACCGATAATGATGTTGATCTCGTCGCAGCTCTGCGAAATCATGCGCACGCTCACGCCGGCCTGGCCAAGCATGCCAAACAGGTGGCCCGAGATACCCGCGCGGCCGCGCAGGTTACGACCGACGGTAGCGATGAGCGCCAAGCCCTCGACAACCTCGATCTCGAGCGGCTCGACCTCCTGCTGAATGTCGCTCACAAGCGAGTACAGCGAATCGTGAACGTCCTGCTCCTGCACCACAGCGCCAAAACGGTCGACACCGGTGGGCATGTGCTCGACGGAAACGTCATAGCGTTCGAACACCGAAAGCGCGCGGCGCATAAAGCCAACACGGGGCTTGGTGCGGTCGCGGGCAACGTTGATGGCGACAAAGCCGCGCTTGCCGGTCACGCCGGTAATGATGGGCTCCGCCTCGCCCTCATCAGCCGTCTCGCTAATGATGGTGCCGGGGTCCTGCGGCGCATTGGTGTTCTTGATGACCAGCGGAATGCCTGCCTCGCGCACGGGGAAAACGGCCTCCTCGTGCAGGACGCTTGCGCCCATGTACGAAAGCTCGCGCAGCTCCTCGTAGGTAACGCGTGCAATGGGCTGAGCCTCGGGCACGATGCGTGGGTCGGCAGAGTAGAAGCCCGAGACGTCGGTCCAGTTCTCGTACAGGTCGGCGCCCAGGCACTTGGCCAGAATCGAACCCGAGATATCGCCGCCGCCACGATCGAGCAGCTTGATCTGGCCCTCACGCGTCGCGCCGTAGAAACCGGGCATAACAAAGCCGCCCTGCTGGCCGTACTCCTGCACCAGCTCGGAGGTGCGATTCATGCTGAGCGTACCGTCGTGATGGAACGCCACAACCGTCGCGGCGTCCAGGAACGGCAGGCCCAGGTACTCGGACATCAGGCGAGCGGTGAAGTACTCGCCGCGGCTCACAAGCTCCTCGGTGGAGTAGCCGCCCGAGCGGGCGCGCTCGGCAAAGGCTGCGAACTCCTCGCGGATGGGATAGGTGAGCTCCAGCTCGTCAGCGATATCAAAATAGCGCTGACCGATGTCCTCGAGCAGCTCCTCGCACGACACGTGATACTTAACGTGCGCGTTAACCAGGTAGAGCAGGTCGGTCACCTTGGTGTCGCCCTTAAAGCGGCGACCGCAGGCGGAAACCACCACAAAACGGCGGGCAGGGTCGGCATCGACGATGGCCTTGATCTTCTTGAAGTGTTCGGCGTCGGCGACCGACGAGCCGCCAAACTTGGCAATTTTTATCATGGCGTGGAGGTTACCTTTCTAAAAGCCTCTGCAAACCTGTTTTGCGCGCTCTGATACCATGGTTTCACCGATTGGGACCAAGGTATCCGAGGAGCACTGTTATATGGGAACTTATCATAGTACACGAGGACGCACTTTATCATGCTCAAGTAAGGTGGCAATCCGTACCGGCATCGCTCCCGACGGGGGTTTGTTTGTCTCGGACGAGCTTGGCACCCAGCAGGTCGATATCAGCTCGCTTGCTGATAAATCGTACTTTGAAATCGCTCAAAATGTGTTGGGAATGTTACTGAACGATTACACGGACGAAGAAATTTCGGCGTGTGTCGACGAGGCATACCGCGGCACGTTCGCGAGTGAAGAGGTCACGCCGCTCGTCAAGCTCGACGCAGCACCGGGCACCGACGCCCCTCAGACCTATGTGATGGAGCTCTTTGGCGGCCCCACGAGCGCCTTCAAGGACGTCGCCCTGCAGATGCTCCCCCGCCTCATGGCCCGCACCTCCGCCCAGGACGGCGGCGCCGAGCGCATCATGATCGTCACCGCCACGTCGGGCGACACGGGCAAGGCAGCACTCGCCGGCTTTGCCGACGCCCCGGGCACGGGCATCACCGTCTTTTATCCCGAGGGCAAAGTCAGCCGCGTACAGAATCTGCAGATGTCCACTCAGGAGGGCGATAACGTCGCCGTCTGCGGCATCCGCGGCAACTTTGACGACGCCCAGAGCGCCGTCAAGCGCATCTTTGCCGATAAGGAGCTTGCCGAGCGTCTGGAGGCCGCCGGCACGGTGCTTTCGAGCGCCAACTCCATCAACGTCGGCCGCCTGGTACCGCAGGTCGTCTACTACTTTGCCGCCTATGCGCAGCTGCTGCGCGCCGGCGCCATCGAGGCCGGCGACGCCGTGGAGTTCTGCGTACCGACCGGCAACTTTGGCGACATCCTGGCCGGCTACTATGCCAAGCGCATGGGTCTGCCCGTCGCCAAACTCGTCGTGGCCAGCGACAAGAACAACGTGCTCGCTGACTTCCTGACCACCGGCGTTTACGACCGTAACCGCCCGTTCTTCACGACCATCTCGCCGTCGATGGACATCCTCATCAGCTCCAACCTGGAGCGTATGCTGTACTTCCTGTCCGACGGCGACTGCGAGCTCGTTGCCGGCCTTATGGAGCAGCTGGCACAGACTGGTCGCTACGAGGTTCCCGCCGACCTGCTGGCAAAAATTCAGAGCGTCTTTGGCTGCGGTTGGGCCAGCGAAGACGAGGTTCGCGCTGCCATCAAGAGCTGCTGGGACGCGAACGGCTACGTGATCGACCCGCACACCGCTTGCGGCTATCACGTCTTTGAAAAGGTCGCTCCCGCCGAGGGCGCCAAGGCTCGCGTGCTGCTTTCGACCGCCAGCCCCTACAAGTTCCCGCGCGCCTGCTGCGACGCTCTGGGCCTCGACGTTCCCGAGGATGATTTTGAGGCCATGGGTGTACTCGAGCAGGCCACCAACACGGTCGCCCCAACCCAGCTCGCCGAACTCGAATCCAAACCCATCCGCTTCGAAGACGTCTGCGACGTCGACGAGATGACCAGCTACGTCGAGTCTGCAGCAAAACGAATGAGCACCGACTAGATCCCTTATTAAGCGCCGGCGAAAGCCGGCGCACCTTCTTTTATCAGATACCCACCGGGATGATGACGAACTGACATGCGGGTCTGCCTGTTTAGTTCGTCGCGAGTTCCGCACGAGCCGGAAAGCACTTAATGTGCTTTCCGAGCGAGCCAGGACTGCCCGAGCAGCGAACTAAACAGACAGACCGCCCAGGAGATTCCCATGATCAAGATCACCGTCCCTGCAACAAGCGCAAACCTAGGCATCGGCTACGACACCCTCGGCATGGCCGTCAGCCTCTACTCACACTTTACCTTCGAGCGCGCCGACAAACTCACCATCACGGGCTGCCCCGAGGAGTTCCAAAACGAGAATAACCTGGTCTATGTGAGCTTTGTCGATGCTCTGGCCGCGTGGGGCGAGCCGGCTTTTCCCGTTGCTATCGACATTCAGACCGACGTGCCCGTCGCCCGCGGCCTGGGTTCCAGCTCCACCTGCGTCGTCGCCGGCATTATGGCCGCCGCCGCACTGACAGGCCACACCGTCGACCGCGCTGAGCTCGTCCGCATTGCCACCGAGGTCGAGGGCCATCCCGATAACGTCGCCCCTGCCATCCTGGGCGGCGCCGTCTGCTCCTTTACGCCGACCGATTCGCTCCCCCAGTGCCTGCGCTACGAGGTGAGCGATCGCTTGCGTTTTATTACCGTGATTCCGCCCTACGAGGTGCATACGAGCGAAGCGCGCAAGGTTGTGCCGCAGGAGATTCCACTCTCCACCGCCGTATGGCAAATGGGCCGCATCGCCGGCATGACGCGCGGCCTGGAAACCGGCGACCTTGACCTGATTGCCGCCGCCAACGACGACCGCATCCAGGAGCCCTATCGCCGCCGCCTCATCCCCGACTACAACGCCGTGCGCGACACCTGCCTTAACGGCGGTGCTAAGACCATCTGGATCAGTGGCTCCGGCTCGACCCTCATGGCCGTGACCGACGACACCATCGTAGCAAAGTTTCTGCAGGTCAAGCTGCGCGAGCATTTCCCTAAGTGTGATACGCATATTCTGACGTGCGACACCGAGGGCGCTCAAATCGAGTACCTGTAGACATCCTCCTCATATACCTGTCCGGGACGGTCGGGATGTTCCCTCAAAATCGTCCTCGCGCATGAAGGCCCCTTGTCCTGCTCCTACGGAGCGACGGACAAGGGGCCTTCGCGCTGCGGAATGATTTTGAGGGAACATCCCGACCGTCCCTGCGCCTACCTTGCTGAGGATGTCTACAGGGACCCACGCTTTGAAGGGGCGCCGGGCTGATAGTTGATTTTTATTGGCAGGGGCTCTTGCTGGTAAGGAGCACTTGCTAGAGGCAGGCTTCGGCGATGCGGCGCTTGAGTTCGTCGATACCGGTACCGGTCTGGGAGCTTGTGATGATTACGTTCTCGGCCGGGACGTTGAGTTGCTTTTTGATGGCTGCTGCCTGGCGGGCCTGCTGGGTGCGGCTGAGTTTGTCGGCCTTGGTGAGGCAGACGATAAAGTTGAACTCGTTGCCCTGTAGGTAGTCGATCATGTCGTGGTCGAGCTTGCTGGGGTCGTGACGAATGTCCACCAACGAGACGACCAAGTTAAAGCTGCGCTCGGAGTCGAAAAAGTCGCCGATAAGCTCGGCCCAGCGGTCGCGCTCGGCCTTGGAGCGACGGGCGAAACCGTAGCCCGGCAGGTCCACGAAATGCACGTCGTCGGCCTCGAAGAAATTGATGTTGCTCGTCTTGCCCGGCGTGCTCGAAACCTTGACCAGGTTCTTGCGGCCAAATAGCTTGTTCATGATGGAGGACTTGCCCACGTTGGAGCGGCCGACGAAGCTCACCTCAGGGCAGGTGGACTCGGGAATCTGCGAAACCTTGCCGTAGCTGGCAACGAACTTGGCAAGCTGATAGTTAATGGAATCGGCCATGGACGCTCCTTGGTCGTAGGTTCTTACAAATAGACGCGCTATTGCGCAGCGGCAATGCGGCGGACGATATCGAGCGTGATGTCACTTGCGACACGCGCGTACTCGAACAGATCGAACTCGCGCTCGCAAATTGCATCGTACGCCTCGTCACAATTATCGCTGATAGCGCGCAACACCAGGCAATCGACACCATTTTTGGTTGCGACATGGGCAATTGCCGCGCCCTCCATGCCGACACAATCGGCATGCGTCGCCTCGATAGCGTCGTTGCGCATGGTGGCGCCCGTCACAAAGCGGTTACCCGTGGCAATCGTGCCGACCAGGAACTGCTTGGTGCCCTCATTCGAAGCGACTGCATTTGTCGAAGCGTCAACAAACCCACGCTCAGCAAGCACGTCGGCGGCAATATCGACCAGCGCGGGCGTCGAGCCAAACTCCTCGAGCCCCGGTGCGGACTCGGCGATAAGCGCGGTATCGGTATCCAGATAGCGTAGGCGTTTGCCAATGACCACGTCGTCGATATGGAGCTTGGGGTTCAAACCGCCCGCAATGCCCGAAAACACAACAGCCTGCGGAGCATACTTGCTAATGAGGTGCTGTGTTGCAGCGGCGGCGTTCACCGTGCCCATGCCCGCCGTTGTGGCGACAACTGTCAGGCCGTCGAGCTCACCGCTCACAACGGTCAAGCCTGCCTCCCGTGCCTCGCAAACGTCGCTCAGCTCTTCCTTAATCTGCATGATCTCTTTTTCGAGCGCACCGATAATCGC
>JAXJCX010000132.1:0-14977 GCA_036302225.1 Collinsella sp. | reverse complement strand
GGTACCGCCGTGCGCGCATACGATCTCCTTGGCGATGGCAAGCCCCAGTCCAGCGCCGCCGCGATTGGTCGCACGCGCCGCATCCAGGCGATAGAACTTCTCAAAGATCACCTTGAGCTTTGCCTCAGGGATGGGATCGCCCTGATTGATAAAGCGCACGCGCACGCCACCGCCATCCCGGCGTCTGGCCTCGATCGTGATGGTCGAGCCCTCATAGCTATAGGCAATAGCGTTTTTCATGATGTTGTTGAACACGCGAGCCATTTTGTCGCCATCCACGAGCACCGTCAGGTCCTCGCGAATATCAACTTGGACTTCCTTATGCTGCTCGTTGAGGATGGGATAGAACTCGTCAGCCACCTGAGCCAGCAGCAACCCCAGATCAACATAGCCGCGCGTGAGCACGATATCGTGGAAGTCAAAGCGCGTGATATCGAAGAACTCTTCGATGAGCGCATCGAGCCGGTGCGCCTTGTCGAGAGCCACGCCCGTAAAGTGCGCACGTTGCTCAACCGGCAGCTCAGGAGCCTCTTGCAGCAGCGAAAGATAGCCCACTACGCTCGCAAGCGGGGTGCGTAGGTCATGTGCCAAGTACGTAACCAGATCGTCCTTGCGATGCGACTCGTCACGCAGAGCTTGCTGCACCTTGCGCTCACGGTCACGCACGCGGTTAAGGGCGCCCTCGACCTCCAAGAAGTCGCCGTCGATGTTGTCCCAGGTGTCGGGGTGATCGATCAGGCGATCTTGAATACGAGCGGCCAGCACACAATCGGCATGCTGCTCGCCCTGTTCGTAGCCCTGGTAGTACAGGGCACGGCCGCACAAGAACAGCACGCACGCGGCAAGCGCCAGCACAAAGCCAAGCATGTTGAATACAAAGCCGGCATCGAACAGCACCGGCCCTTCGATGCCGCCGAGCGCCATGGCGCCAATCGCCAACGTCATGGCCCACGCGGCGCCGCCAATCACCACGCAGCGGCGCACGATCTCAAATCGATCGATCAGCAAAAAGCCAACAAGCAGCACCGCCAAGATTCCGACGATGTTGTCGATGCCAATCAGCAGCAGGCTCAGCAAAAAGAGCAGCACCGTTGCAAGCGCACGGTTGTCGACGACCGACCTCACGTAATCAAAGAGCCGATCGGGTACCTCGAATGCCTGCCTATCGTCTTTTGTCATATCCACTTCCCCACCATCAAAGGCGTTATTCGATTATGTAGCCGACGCCCCAGACGTTTTTGATAAAGCGCGGCTTTTGTGCGTCGTCGCCGATCTTTTCGCGCAGGTGGCGAATGTGCACCATCACCGTATTGTTGGAGCCGGGCATAAAATCCTCGTTCCACACCGCACGGAACAGGTCCTCCACGGCCACCACGCTGCCGCGATGCTCGACCAGATACAGCAAGATTGAATACTCGGTGGGTGTGAGGCGTACCGGTGCACCGTCCACCGTCACGGAACGAGCGTCGCGGTTGATCTCCAAGCCGTCGAGCTGAATGGTCGGCGACTCGGCCGCCTGTGCACGGCTACCGTAACTGGTGTAGCGGCGAAGCTGAGCGTGCACGCGCGCGATGAGCTCCAGCGGGCGGAACGGCTTAACCACGTAATCGTCCGCGCCAAGCGAAAGGCCCTCGATCTTGTCTTGCTGGGCATCGCGCGCCGTCAGCATGATCACGGGATAGGTATGGCTGGAACGGATCGTACGCAGCAGCTCAAAGCCATCGATATCGGGCAGCATGACATCAAGCAGCGCCAGATCGAACTCCTGCTCCAAGATCGCCTTGGCAGCATCGGCCCCGCTATAGGCAATCTGGACATCAAAGCCCTCTTTTGTAAGGTAGATGCCAACCAAGTCGGCGATGGCCTTCTCGTCATCAACTACCAAAATGCGCTCGTTCATGCGTGCTCCTCTCGCGCTCCATTATGCCTGAGGCGACGCACGCCACACACAACAAGCGTGGGTGATTAAGTCGGCCTTAAGCACCCTTGTGCCCGTTCGGGTGCGGATGTGGGCCAAGCGCGCACGCGATGATCGCCGACGCCGGCAAACGATATACTCTAGTTTCAGAAGAGACCATCCCGTCGAAAGCGAAATCTGTGAAGTCCCTCACCTCTTTTGCAAAGCGCTCAGCCCAGCTTGCCGCCGGCTTTGTCTGCGCTATCGCCCTTGCCGCTGGCGCGCCC
Organism: Collinsella sp.; assembly: GCA_036302225.1. Taxonomy (GTDB): domain Bacteria; phylum Actinomycetota; class Coriobacteriia; order Coriobacteriales; family Coriobacteriaceae; genus Collinsella. The sequence goes on along the minus strand of JAXJCX010000132.1, from coordinate 12,793 downwards.
ACCGTCGCCGGCGCCCAAGTGCTCACGACCGACAATGTTTGCGGCAAAACCGCCGATGCGCGCGGCATCACGGCCGAAAACCTGCCCGATATCGATGCGACCAATGCCCTCGTCATGGGCAAAGACGGCACCGTCTACTATGGGCGCGGCGCCGATGAGCAGGTCAAGATTGCCTCGATCACCAAGGTCATGACCGCAATCCTAACCGTCGAGAATTGCAAGATGGACGAGAAGGTCACGGTGAGCAACGCCGCAGCCACCGTGGGTAATTCGACCGCCGGCTTGCTCGAAGGCGACGAGCTTACCGTGGAGCAGGCACTGCACGGCCTGATGATTCCCTCGGGCAACGACGCCGCCATCGTGCTCGCCGAATATGTGGGCAAGAAAATCGACCCTAAGACCAAAGACGCCGAGGCCACATTTGTGAAGGCCATGAACGAGCGCGCTAAGAAGCTCGGCTGCACCGGTACGCTTTTTGAAAACCCGCATGGTCTGGACTTTGATGGGTGGGCTGGCGATATGCACTCAACCGCACACGACGTAGCGCTGATGATGCAGGAGGCCATGAAAAACGACACGATCCGCGAGGTCGTAGCGAGCGAGGATTCCTGGATCGAGGTCACGGGCGCCGACGGCACCGACCATTCGCATTCCATGGACACGCATAACTATTTGCTGGGCCAAGATGGCAACATCGGCGGCAAGACCGGCACCACCGACGATGCAGGCTATTGTTTTACGGGTGCCTACAACCGCGATGGCGACGAGATCTACACCGTTATTTTGAACTCCACCACCACCGACCAGCGCTTTACCGATACCGCAACCCTTGCCAACTGGTACTACGACCACAAGGTGACGGTCGCAATCGCCAACACGCAGGAAAAGACCGCCAACGGCAACCCGCTTATGGCGCGCATTAGTCAAACCGACTGGACGGATAAGACGATCGATGCCACGCTCGCCGACCCCGCCGCACAGGCAACAGTGTTCTCACTCGCCGGCGAAGTGACCGAAAAGGTTAGCTACGATGACCTTTCGGGCACGGTGCATGTTGGCGATAAGGTGGGCAGCGTTACGCTTAAGCAGGACGGCACCAAGATTGCCGTCATGGACCTGGTTGCCGACGAGGAAGGAACGGGGCCCAATCCCATCGAGTGGCTGCTCGTGAAGCTCGACCGCCTGGGCCGCCGCATCGACAATCGCCCGCTTACGGCAGAAAGCGAAACCGTAGCCAAGGCGCCCGAGGTGTAGGGCTGGGGGAACATTACATTTGAGATTGGAGAGGCGTCCAACGGGGCGCCTCTTTTTGAATACCTCTTAAACGGGATGCGTCAGAATCACCAAAGCGACATTGCTAGCCGTTTACCTTCGCTGTGTCTTTTCGGACCTTGAAAACGGGTCCACCGGGCATGCTAGTAGATCCTTTCGACCTCCTTGGTCAAGGCCCTGAAAAGATCCCCAGCTGAGGGGTCTGCCCCAGGACACAGCGATTGCCAGGCACCCGTTTCTCCGATGGTGCCCGCACTCGTCATAACAAGATCGTCGCTCCGCCTGCGAATGGAGACACTAACGGAGCGGCCATTATGGAACCCATGGATATCGACTTTATTTATGCGCCCATCAGCTAGATAACTAATCATGACATTGATGCTGTCACCATACTCCGGCAATTCGAAGCCGTGGGAATCCATCAATAGCTTCACATCCTGATGGTAAATGCGGGCCTCGACGACATTCTTGGGCATTTTCCCCGTCTTTGTTGGAGAGCAAAAGCTGATGCTTGGCTCCTCTTCGCTCATGCCTCGGTCAAACCTAAGCATGCACGGGCATACCGACTCAATGGTTCGCAAGGCGTCCGCCGCGACCTTTTCCTCGGTAAACATCTCCACGTCGATGCCGTTTTCTTCCATATAGGCACGGTTTTTACGTTGAAGCTCTAGCCGAGCCGCAGCCTCCCCATCTCCACGCTGTTCCCAATTTCCGGAGTCGGCGACATTTCGATCGAATGTAGAATCAACGGAACATGGCGCTTGCTGTTGAGTCGGATCACTGTCGCCGAGACGCCTTAGCTCGGAGCGTCTCATCAGTAGTGTCACAATATCAAACAGCCAACCAAATCCAAAAAGGCCAAAGGTAAAGAGATATAGAAAGAAGCTACCCCACATCCGTGCATACACCCTATGAGCGCCCGACCACCCAAGAAGGAAGCATAGCAAAAGCGCCTTGTTTGCCCTGTCAACCGACGTAATCTCTCGAGTGAGAGATTACTGTTCAGGCTTCGCCAAAGGTGTAATTTCATGCGATGAAACAGTAATTGAGGACGTCCTTGACGCCGAGCTCCGAGCGCCTGATTTAGCAACGGCGCGAGCGACATCCCCAACTCCGACGGTCGTTCTGCTGTATACGGCATTGTAAGCAGCCTTCTTCGGATTTTTGATCCACCCCATGCCCTTCTTACCATAGCCGGGGATTATCGCCCGCCTTACCGCGCTTCGCTCTGCCGGTCGTTCTTGCCTTGAGTGATGTCTTTAGATTCGGCTTACGCAGCCCGACCTTTACCATATTTCTACTCCATCCCCTCGGAACCCCACACCGGGGTGCACGAGCACGCCTGGGTCTCCCCGTTTTCAAGCGCCCCGTGTTTGCCTAATGTTCACGCCCTTTCGGACTCTAATCCCCAGCCGCCATTCTTGATAATAAAAAAGGGCCCCAAATGGGACCCTTCTTCAAAGTCATACTGGCGGAGAGCTGGGGATTCGAACCCCAGATGCCCTTTTGGGGCATACTCGCTTAGCAGGCGAGCACCTTCGGCCTCTCGGTCAGCTCTCCGTAACAGCCGTTCTATAGTAACCAAACAGCCGAAGTTGGGCAAGGGGAATTTTGAGGCGTTTCCTCTTTTACCTCTCTTTTACCAGTAAACGTCTCAGTCAATCATCTCAATCTGTAACATCTGCAGGCCGTAATCCCCTCCAGATGTTACAGATTGAGACAAAGATACAAGGACGGCCCCAGCGACAGCGCGGACAGCCCATTCTTTATTAGTCCTCTCGAACGGTCTCCAACAGATAATCGCGCATGTACGGAATTGCAAACGAAACACAGCCATAGCCCGCGGGCTCAATCAACCCCGCATCGATCAGGCGCTTGCGATATGACCCAACTTTGTTCGCCGACAAACCCATCTTCTTGGCGATATCGCCGTTGGCGATATCGACGCCCTCGCATTGAGCCATCGCCGCGAGATACTGAAACTGCCGTTCCGACACCCTGCGCAGCGCTGGGGCAATCACCATAGCATTAAAGCTATCAAGAGCCGCCTGGATACCCTTACGAGCCGCCTCTTCGCTCACACTCTCCGCCCCACTGCGCGCAGCAACCTGCCAAGCGTAATATCCGACCAGCTGGACCATAAAGGGATAGCCTGCCGAAGCTTTTGTTAATAGCTCAGCGGCACCTTTGTCGAGCTCCTTGCCCGCTCGTCTCATCGTATCCTCAAACGATCCGCCAACTTCAAAATCGGAAAGCCGAGTAAGTTCAACATGTTTGGCTCGCTGAAGGAACGTCAACGTATCATCCACCACCACGCCATCTACCGATGTCGGCAGCCCGGCGAAAGCGAAAGCGACATTCGCTCCTTGGCGAATCAAGAGCTGCATCTCATTGCCTAGCTCGCGCATTTCCTCAGTTGAGGCATCCTGGATCTCGTCGAGCGTAATGAGCAGACCACCGCGCTTCGCAGCATCGTACATCGCCTCGCCCAGATGAGAGGCCGACTTCGACATCTCCATGGAGCCAAGGCTGACCCCTAAAATCGATGGGGAAATCGAGATTGATTCAAGACGAACGTTTCGCTGCAGAGCCTCGAGGATTCTATTGCAAAAACCAGCATTGGAGGCAACGTCAACGACCTCGAATCCTTTTTTGCGTGCAAGGTCACCCAATGCATTAAGGAGCACCGTTTTACCTGTGCCTCGGACGCCCGAGATGCGCATGAGTCGATCGGGGGCACCAGGACCATTCTCAAGAGCCTCGGCAAAGTCATCCAAAACAGTGTCCCGTCCGATAAGCTCAGGCGGATTCATGCCCGCCGTTGGCTTAAAGGGGTTAACAGCTTTCGTCATTCTGCCCTCCTCTGCTAGTTTTAACAACTTTAACAAAGTTTAGCAACTTTAGCAGAGTTTAACAGTTTTAGCAGGCTCGGCGGCTTTATGCCTTACCGATCCTGCCGGGTCCTCCCGCCCGCGCCGATACAAATAGCGCGGTGCGGCCCCTCTATATCGCCCCTACCCCAGCGAGCGACTGAGGGAGCCGAGCTCATCGTTACCCATGGTGCGCCACATTTGGAAGATGCAGACGCGCGCCAGGAAAAAGAAGCCGTTATCGACCAACTGCACAGCAGCATCCGCCAGCTGGTTGGTCACGGCGGGCACGGGAGGCAGCTCGAGCCCGGCTTTACGGATGGTCTCAACCGCATCCTCGAACGTCGGCGGCTCATTGACGCCCATCTCGTTCATAAGGCCCTGCATTTCCTCCAGCGCGCTGCTACCCGACTCCTCGCCGCGCGGCACGAGGCGGTAGCACGCCAACGCGAGCTCGAGCTGGTCGCAGTTCCAATAGGCAAACGCCAGACGATAGAACAGATAACCGATTGCGGAACGGTCACTGGCAATGCGCAGGCCGTGGCGCGCCACCTCGATAATCTCGTCAAAGCGCTCCAGGCGCGCCAGCACGTTGATGAGCGCAAAGTGCGACTGCATGGACGAGCGAGCCAGATCGTAAAGACGACGCACCTCGGGCAATGCCCGTTCAAAATCCTCCTGCTCGGCGTAATAACTGCAGATCTCGTGCTGGGCAAAGTACAGCGCATCGGGAGCACGCAAAATACGAACGGAGCGGTCTTCCTCCATTACCGGCAGCACCATGCGTACCAGCTGGTTGTCGCAAAACTGCGTCTGGACCGGACCCGTTGCCAAAAGCTCGGCAACGGCGCACTTAGCCTCCAACTCCTCAACAAGACGGGAGAAGCCCTCAAACGCGCTTGCACGGTCAACTTTTGCCTGCTCGCGCAACTCAACGACGCGCGCCACATACGGGTCATCGTCCATCTCCATGACCTCGAGCTCATCAGCCGTATCGGCAAGCAGCAGGTCGCGCAACGCCGGCGGCAGCGAACGGTGGTCGTCACGCGGGCGAGCGTGAACCTCTGCAGGCTCAATCGCATCCGGCGCGTCCGACTCATATGCCTCAAGCATGCGCTTGCACGGCATATCGTCCATATCCATGCTCTCAAGATCCTTGGCGACAGGCACGCAATTGGCCAGATAGGCCGCACGCCCAAAGGAATATGTTGCAATGACGCGCTCGCCCTGCTCGCCGTCGGGAGCCGCAATCTGAACATAGCAGCGCGCAATGCAGGCACCTGCGGCAAAGCAAGCCGCTGCCAGCGTAAGCGCCACGCGCGCGTCGTGCTCCGCGGCCCAAATCGCACGCGCACTCTCGTCCAACTCGCGCCAAACATCATCCTGGGCGTCGTATTCACGTTGTGGCATGGCATCCACGACAGAGTGCCCAAACCGAACGAGCATAATCCCCTCGGCAACGTTTGCCCGATAGGTATAGTCGAGCCGTGTGACCACGTTAAGCGCCTCGACGATACGCGCGAAGCGGGTACGCACGTCCCACTCACCGCCCGGCTGGCAAGCTACCGTTCCGGGTTTGCCCCACGGGTTGTCGCTCGAGGTCGTATCGAGCAGTCGGGGAACATCGTTGGTTGTCTTGGCGATATGCCACGCATCAAAGAGCGCGCAGCCCTCAAGGCTCGGCGAGGATGCCGCGGGGGCCAATCCAGCCCCGATGCGCTCAAGGATGCCGGAGAGGCGGTTGAGACAGCACTCGATGGCAAGCAGCATGTCAATCTCGTCCTGGTCCAGCAGGCTACGATCAAAATTGAGATAGAACAGCTTTGAGCGGTCAATGCGCGCTAGGCTCATTTCGGACTTGGCAGCAATGGTGCGCAGGCGGGGCAAGTCGATCTCGCTCATCAGGGCGGCGGCATAACGCTCGATACCGCTCGGATTCTCGGCATGGTCAACACGGTAAAGCAGCGTCTCGATAGCATCGGGGAGCGGTGCCGTGTCAAAGCCCAAAAACACCTCGACCGGCTCGGGCAACTTTACGAGTTTGATCTTGTCGACAACGTTTTGCATGCCTGCATCGAGACCGTCGACGCCCGCCGTGTTCGCAATAGCGCTTTCGGAGTTGGCAAATATCACGTAGCGCAAGAACATCGAGGCCATGAACTCGCCGAAAGGAAGGGCGCGGGTCGAATTCCATGTCTCGTGGTCGGACTGCTCGCGCATGGGGCCTTCGGGAGAGCCGGCAGTTCGCGCACACGCGCGCATTGCACCGTTAGCTTCCCTCACCATAATCTCGCCAATACTGGAATCGGACTCGTGAAGGACCAGCTCCATGTCAGGGTCCTCGGGCAACGGTACTTCCCGAACAGGACGATCAACCTTATAAACCTTGCCCGACACGCTCACGTAGCCCAAGAGCGATATGTGAGTTTTGCCGACGAATTCGACGACATAGCACGACTCTTTGGGGTCCTCGCCAAAGACTTTCCAGACAACACCATATGAGCGCCCCGCAGGCTGCTCTGGCATCGATGGAAAACGCTTTTTGGGGTCGAGAAACCTGAGCTTGTATGTCGGACGCTCTGCCACGAAATATCACCCTGATCAGTCGTTGAAAGAAGGAGCGGTCGCGGATGGGCCGCGACACCTACTCGGAATCTTACACGAGTCGATAAGAAATAGTCCGCTTCACGCTCGCGCCTCGACCGAGGTCCGAATCCATGGGATGCCGGCGTAAAAGAAAAGCCCCCGTTGCCGGAGGCTTTAAGTTCAAATGGTGCGGCGTATAGGATTCGAACCTATGACGTTCTGATTCGTAGTCAGACCCTCTATCCAGCTGAGGTAACGCCGCGACTTGCTGATTATTATGCACATGGACTGAATATTGGTCAAGCACTTTTCGAAAAAAGTTATCAAATTTAATTTTTACTCATTTTTGACCACTTGCGCAATCTTCAACGCATCGCGATATAAGAAAAGCCCCCGTTGCCGGGAGCTTCAAGTTCGATTGGTGCGGCGTATAGGACTCCGCGCATCCGCTGCGCGGATCCGCGCCGGCTTCGCCCGCCTGCCGGCGTGCTCGCCCGCTCGCTGAAAACGCTCCGCGTTTTCTTGACGCTCGCGCCTCGACCGAGGTTCGAATCTCCGCAATCCTCCCATATAAGAAAAGCCCCCGTTGCCGGGAGCTTTAAAGTCAATTGGTGCGGCGTATAGGATTCGAACCTATGACGTTCTGATTCGTAGTCAGACCCTCTATCCAGCTGAGGTAACGCCGCAACGCACGGATTATTATGCACGCGAGCCCCCGATGGGTCAAGCGACAATTTGAAAAAATTTTACGGAGTGGTGATTAGGCTGTTCACACCCCGACCGAGGTTCGAATCCATGCATGGTTTCCAAAAAAGAAAAGTCCCCGTTGCCGGAGGCTTCAAGTTCGATTGGTGCGGCGTATAGGATTCCGCGCATCCGCTTCGCGGATCCGCACCGGCTTCGCCCGCCTGCCGGCGCGCTCGCCCGCTCGCTACGGACGCTCCGCGTCCGCTTCACGCTCGCGCCTCGACCGAGGTTCGAATCCATGCGGTGTTTACGTAAAAGAAAAGCCCCCGTTGCCGGAGGCTTTCAATTTCAATTGGTGCGGCGTATAGGATTCGAACCTATGACGTTCTGATTCGTAGTCAGACCCTCTATCCAGCTGAGGTAACGCCGCAGCGCAAGACATATAAAACCACTTTAGTTAGTTGGAGTCAAGCACAATCTCAAACTTTTTGAAGAATATGTTCCTCACGCAGCTCCGCATGCGCCAACGTCCCCCATGCGATCAATCGGCTTTTCAACCACATCGAACCCGGCACCGAGCTCCCTCAACAGCGAGCGCACCCGCTGGGCACAGTCATAATCGGCAAACGAGATACTCAACATGCGCGCCACCTGGTTAGAAGTCTCAACTCCATAGAACCGCTCAAGCGCCACAAGCCCCTCGTGCGTCACAAAAGTCTCGACTACATGCGACGACTCCTCAAAACACCATTGGGTCAACGGGCCCTCGCTCGTCTGCCGCACCACCAAACCACCCACACCCGATGGCTCACACGTAACTAGTAAGTGCTCCCCACCTTCATCGCTCTCAAACAAAACTACCCGCTCATCAAACAGCTCCATCGCATCCCCTTCCTCTCGCTTCTATTTAACATAAGCATAGCAGGTAGATGGCTATATACAGAACGTTTGTTCGTGTGTTTTCTATTGAGCTGTCCGCACGATATGGTATAGCTCCGCACACAAAAAGGGCGCCCCAGAAAGGAGCGCCCTTGCAAATCGCTTATGTAGGCAACCTACGCGACCGGCTCGATCTTCTCGAGGCCGCCCATGTAAGGACGAAGAACCTCGGGAATCGTGATGGTGCCGTCGGCGTTCTGGTAGTTCTCCAGAATGGCGGCCATGGTGCGGCCAGCCGGCAGACCGGAACCGTTGAGGGTGTGCAGATAGCGCGAGCCCTTGAAATTCTCGGGGTCGCGATACTTGATGTTGGCGCGACGGGCCTGGAAGTCGCCGCAGTTGGAGCAGGAGCTGATCTCCTTGTAGGCGTTGTAGCTCGGCAGCCAAACTTCGATGTCGTAGGTCTGACGGGCAGAGAAGCCCAGGTCGCCGGTGCACAGGCTAATCACACGATACGGGAGACCCAGCTGCTGCAGCAGGTACTCGGCCTCGGCGGTCATGCTCTCGAGCTCCTCGTCGGACTCCTCCGGCTTGGCAAACTTGACCATCTCGACCTTGTCGAACTCGTGCTGGCGGATGATGCCGCGGGTGTCGCGACCAGCGGAGCCGGCCTCCTCGCGGAAGCAGGGGGTGAAGGCGGTGTAGCGGCGCGGCAGGGTATCAGCATCGAGAACCTCGCCGGCGTGCAGGTTGGTAAGCACGACCTCGGCGGTGGGAATCAGGAAGTTGTCGCCCGAGACGTGATAGGCGTCGTCCTCGAACTTGGGCAGCTGACCCGTGCCAAACATGGTCTGACGCTTGACGACGATGGGCGGCCACCACTCCTTAAAACCACGGCTGGTGTGCGTGTCAAGGAAGAAGTTGATGAGGGCGCGCTCAAGACGGGCGCCGGCGCCACCGAGAACGGTAAAGCGGCTGCCGGAGAGCTTGTTGCCGCGCTCGAAATCGAGGATGTCGAGATCGGTGCCCAGATCCCAGTGCGGCTTAAAGTCGAAGTCGAACTCGCGCGGGGTGCCCCAACGACGGCGCTCGATGTTCTCGTCCTCGTCCTTGCCGTACGGCGTGGCCTCGCAAGGGATGTTGGGCAGGTGAGCCATAAAGTCGTACTGCTCCTGCTCGAGAGCGGTGCGGCGCTCGGCCAGACCGTCAATCTTCTCGTTGACGGCGCGCACGGCCTCCTTGGCGGCCTCGGCCTCGTCCTTCTTGCCCTCCTTCATCAGGGCGCCAATCTTCTTGGACTCGGCGTTACGCGTGGCCTGGAGCTCCTCGACCTCGGTGATGACGGCACGGCGCTCGTCGTCGAGTTCAAAGAACTTCTCGCGATCCCAAGACGTCTGGCGATTTGCCATGGCGGTATCGATGGCATCGGGGTTCTCGCGAACAAACTTGATATCAAGCATTAGATCCTCCGGCGATATACATTCCATTTAGGTTGCAACCTTGTACATGTATGGGCAAGTATATACTTATGAGCGTTTACGACCCAACCCAACTACGCAAGAAGGCACCCAATGGACGCAGTTTTTTCCTTTTTGTTTGGCACCCGCACCGGTTTTGCCATCCTTTTCGCCGGCGGCATCCTACTGTTTGCGATTCTTGCCTTTGTAATGGAGAAGCGCACCCATAAGATGTATGTCGACCGTGGCCCCAAGTCCGAGGACGAAGAAGACGGCTTCTGGGACTAGCCTGCCAAAAAGAGACAGGCTTATTTTGGTCGGTTTTATCTGGGCAAACGCAAGCGCCCCGCAACTGGAATTGAGCCAGTCGCGGGGCGCTTTTCGTACATGCAACAAAACCGCAGGAAAAAACCTGCCAAAATAAACCTGTCCCTAAATGGCAGGTTTTACTGGAGGGTGGCGTCGATGGCCTTGACCAGAGCGCTGCGCATGCCGGCGTCCTCGAGCGCGACGACGCCCTTGATGGTGGCGCCACCGGGTGAGCATACGGCATCCTTCATCGCCGCAGGATGCTGGCCAGTCGCAAGCTGTAGCTTTGCCGTGCCCAGCACCATCTGGCTCACAATGCGATAGGCATCGGCGCGCGGAATACCGTGTTTGACGGCCGCATCGCCCAGAGCCTCGATCGCCATGGCGACAAACGCCGGGGCGCAACCGCCCACGGTACCGCCCACAAACAGCAGACTCGAATCGAGCTCGACCACCGTACCAAGCTTTCCGAGCAGACCGAGCACCGTGACACGCTGCTCATCGCTAAGTGTGGAAGCCTTCTCGCAGGCGATGACGCCCTCGCCCACCGAAACCGGCGTGTTGGGCACCGTCGAGATGTGTGCGACACCCGGCAGGACCTGCTCCCACTTGGCGCTATCCCAGGTCCAGGCGACCGAAAGGACAACCTTGTCGGCAAGGGTTTCTTTGAGCGGAGCGAAGACCTTCTCAATCATGTATGGCTTGACCGCAGCAACCACGATATCGGATGCGGCGACAACCTCCGCCGCATCACGACAGGCAACCATCCCACGTGCCTCACAACGCTCGACCAAGGCGTCGTAGTGGCCCGCGCAGGCGCACATATCGCTCGCAGCCACACCGGCGGCGATCCAGCCATCGGCCATAGCGCTCGCCATATTGCCAAAACCGACAAATCCGATCTTCATATCTCATAGTCCTCTCAGACACGCTCTTCAAAACGAAGGCTATTGTCCCACGGCATTGTTTCGTATTGCCGACCTATTTGTGATACGGCTCGCCACGGCTGATCTTGCAGGCGCGGTAGATTTGCTCCAGCAGCACCACGCGCGCCAAGTTGTGCGGCAAGGTAATACGTCCAAAGCTGAGCATCTCGTCGGCTCGTGTGCGCACGTCATCGCTCACGCCGTCCGATCCACCAATCACAAAGGCGATGTCGCTGTTACCACGCAGCATAAGATCGTCGAGCCGCGCCGAAAGCTCCTCGCTCGAGCGCTCTTTGCCCTCAATGGCCAGCAAGATCACATGCGCTCGAGGCGGCAGGGTTGCAAGAATCGCCACCCCCTCCTTGTCGCGCGCGGCATCCACGCCGCCCGCCTTAGCCGGGTCGATATCGGCCACCTCGCGGATATCCACCTTGGCATAGGCACCTAGGCGCTTGGTGTACTCGGCACACGCGTCCTTCCAAAAGCGCTCCTTGAGCTTACCAACGCAAACGACGGTGTATTTCACGCGCGTCTACTCCTTCAAATCGTTTTGAACTTTGCCGGCGGCCAGCATCTGCTCGAACATCGAGGCCGACTGCGAGAAATCGCTCGGCAGCACGACCGTCGAGGTTTTACCCGTACGAGCGAACTCCGTCATCATCTCGGACCACTGCGTAAACATGAACAGCTGGTTGGCCTCGTCGTTGCCGACACCCGTCTCCTGGATGATCTCGAGCGAATCCTTGATGCCCAGCGCGATGGCCTTGCGCTGGTTGGCGATGCCCTCGCCCGCCTTTTCCATCGCCTCGGCCTCGGCGGTCGCCTCGGTAACGCGCTTGATGCGGTCGGCCTCAGCGAGCTCCTGCGCAGCAGCGCGCTTGCGCTGGGCGGCGTTGATGTCGTTCATGGAGTTCTCGACCTCGGTCGGCAGCGCGATCTTGGTGATGAGTGTCGACACGAGGGTAAAGCCGTAGGCAGCCATCTGCTCGGACACGGTGGCATTAACGTCCTTGGCGATGTCATCCTTCTTGGCAAAGACCTCATCGAGCGTATAGACAGGGATGGAAGAGCGCAGGGCGTCGGTGATGAAATCGCGCATCTGGTCGACGGGCTCCTGCAGCATGTAGTAGCTCTTGTAGATGCCCGAATCTGCCGGGCCAGCGCCCATGTCATAGCTCACGTGGTACTGAGCAGAAACCTCAAGGCCGATGGTCACGTTGTCCTGGGTCTTAACGTCGATGCCAAAACCGTTTTTCATGGTGCGCAGACTCACCGTGGCGGCCTTGCGGTCGATCACGGGCACCTTCATGTGGAAGCCCGCGTTAACGATGCGGTTAAACTTGCCCAAACGCTCGATGATCACGGCATGCTGCTGTTCAACGACATAGCAGGCGTTGGGGAGCAGCAGCAACAAAATGATGATGGGAAGTAGAAGGCTCGTAAGAGCAGCGATAATACCGGACAACAGCATGGTCTCTCCTCTGATAGGCACACGTTGGCACTAGGATACCCGCACGAAGCAGCCACGTGACACCAACAGGAGGCCCATAATCAGAACCACCCTTAAAAAGGGTGGTTTGCTCTTAGGGTATAACCCACGGGCCCCGGGCTCGCGTCTAAAGGCGCGGGCCCGGACTTCGTCCAGGCCTAGTGCATCTTGACCCGCGGCGCGCCGGTCGAACCGGCGGGATCACCTCCTCTTGAAGGGGTCCTCGTACTCCTTCACGCTCAGCTTGTCCAGCGCGATGTCGTGGGACTCCTGCTCCCTGATGTACTTGGCGATCGTCGCCTCGTTCAGGCCGACGGT
>JAXJCX010000131.1:0-10249 GCA_036302225.1 Collinsella sp. | reverse complement strand
CGCGAGCATGGCCGCGATATTCAGTGGTTGCTCGACGAGGGGGCGCGCGTGGGCGTGGGGTATCAGGACGGCCGCCCGTTCCACGGGCCCTGCCACATTCGCGTGAATCTGGCGCTGCCGCTTTCGCGCGTGAGGGAAGCGTGCGACCGCCTGGACCGCTACGTTTTTAATGCACGGTAAGTGAGCACTGCATGCGGGGTCTTCTGCCAAGTTGGCTAGAAGGCCCCACATGGTAAAGCATCTGTAGCAATTGGGCGCAGACCTGCTGAGAGGCTTACTTTTCTTGAATCTGCTTGCCGCAAAGATGCTCAATCGTAATCTCGTAGAGCTGGACGCCCTTGATGTCTTTGGCGATTTCCTCTTCGACTTCCTCGGCAGAAGGGTAGTACTTAAGCGCGAGCTGGCGGACTTTGTCCTCGATAAACGCGGGGGTGTCATTCGCCAGGCGACAACGGCCAAAGACCACGGTACTCATAACGTAGGGAGCCCGGTCACCGTCCTGGTACCACTCGTTGCCGTAAACGGTAAAGCAGACCTTGTCATCGCGCTTGAGTGCGTCGACCTTGTGGCCAGCCTTGGTGCCATGGAAATAAATCTTGTCGTGCTCGTCGTCAAAGAAGTAGTTGACGGGAATGGCGTACGGGTAGCCATCGTCGCCGTTGACGGCAAAGACGCCGCGCTTGCAGGTAGCGAGCAGTTCGCGCGCTTCCTCGTCAGTGATGGCGCGTTTCTTTCGACGTAAGGGCCTAAACATCGTTGGTTTCCTTTCTGGTCGTGCGTGGTGGTTGAGCACAAACTATAGCGAAACGGATCCGTTTTTCTTGATGCGGGCGAGTATGTTTTTGAGCTTGTTAAAGTCGAGCGGTTTGGACAGATGGGCGTTCATGCCGGCATCGTGTGCCGCCTTGGCGTCCTCGGCAAAGGCGTTGGCGGTGAGCGCGATGATGGGGATATCGGCTGCATCGACCTTCTCGCTCAGACGAATCGCGCGGGTTGCCTCATAGCCGTCCATGCCCGGCATCATGATGTCCATCAGAATCGCATCGAAGCTGCCGGCGGGACGGCCAACGTATAGGTCGACCGCTTCGTTGCCATCGGCGGCGCGAGTTACGACAATGCCTTCGCTTTCGAGCAGCGTCTGGGCAATCTCGGCATTCAATTCGTTGTCTTCGGCGAGCAACACGTTCATGTCGGCGAGCGAGCAGTCGAGCACCCCCTCGACCGTATCTGCCCGCGCCTGAGGGTTCTTGTCGATATCGAGCGGAATCTGGACGTTGAACGTACTCCCCACGCCAACCTCACTCGAAATCTCAATCGTACCGCCCATCAGTTCAATAAGCGACTTGACGATTGGCATGCCCATGCCGGTTCCTTGGAACTTGCTGCGCGCATCGTCACCTTCTTGGGCAAACGGTTCATAGATATGCTTTAAAAACTCGGGAGCCATGCCAATGCCGGTATCCGAAACGCTAAAGCAAAAGAGCGCGCGCCCATCATCGAGTGGCTTGGTCTTTGAACTAAAGGTGACGGAGCCGCCGCGCTTGTTGTACTTAATGCTGTTGTCTAACAGGTTGATTATGATCTGTCGGATATGGGTGGGACTGCCGATCATGTATGGCCCCGTGGCGTACGGCAGACTATTGTCCTGCATTGTGATGCCGTTATCGGATGCGCGGAGCTTGCACAGCACCAGCGTATCGTCACAGAGCTCTTTGAGGTTAAAAGGCGCATGTTCCAGAGTTAGCTTGCGGTCTTCGATTTTGCCCATCTCGAGGATGTCGTTGATCAGCGAGAGTAGGTGATTGGCGGCAACACGCGCCTTGGCGCGGCTTTCGCGGGCGGCCTGCATGTCGCCGTCTTTCAATTCCTCAATTTCGATAAGACCCAGGATGCCGTTGAGTGGCGTACGGATGTCGTGGCTCATGCGCGTGAGGAATGCCGTCTTAGCGGCGTTGGCGGCATCGGCTTTCTGCTGTTCTTTCTGCGCGCGGTGAAGCGACCAGACAAGGATGACGATGCCGGTGAGCAAAATGCAGATGACGACTGCCGCAATGACGATGCGGTTGCGGTAGAGAAGTCGAAACGCATCCGATTCTTGCGCCGAGTACGATGTGGGGGAATAACTGCTTGCAGAGAGCGATTCGCCAGCATTGACGATGCCCTTATTAATGATTCCCAACAGCACGGGCTTGCCGCGCGAAATCAAACACGATAGCTGTGCCGTGTCGGTGAGCTCCTGTGTTTGGAAATCCTCGATATCGTAGGTGTCGCGGATGGTTTTCAAGCGCGTGCTGGGGACAATGATGCAACTTGCCTCCCCCTTATTGAGGGCTTCGCGTGCCTCGTTGTCATTCGGATACTCGGTTACCTTTGCGTCGGGGAATAGGTTTGCGAGCTCAAAACGGTTGACGATCGCGTCTGCTGTGCAAGCGATGTTCTTAAGGTCACTGTTCAGGTTGCTGCTGCTGTGAATGGCGGCTAGGGAAACCGTTCCCATCGGGTTTGACAGGATGACCCCTGCCTGCTCGGCAAGCCAGTAGTCGCGAAACAACGGTAGGGCGACATCGATGGTCCCTGTGGAAAGGGCTTTGGTCATTTGCTCGTTGTTCGAGAACGCTACTGTTGCAACCGTAATGCCAAACTTGTCGTGCAACGTCGTTGCAAGCGAGGCGAGCGACCCTTCCATTTCGCCGTCGTCATTTTGCGTGCAGTAGGGGAGTTTGTTTTTAAGATAGCCGATCGTGATGGTGTTGTCGTTTGCTTTGAGCCAGGAGCGCTCGGGGCCGGTGAGCGATGATGAGCCGCTGTTTTGGGCCGAGTAATTCGCCTTGACCTCGTCGTTATAGCGTGGGTTGACGCGGGCGATTGCCGTCATGGCGGCATTGATATCGTTCATCAGGTCGGGGCGGCTTTTGGGGACGGCAAAATAGTAGTCACTCGAGCCAACGTAGAACATGGGCGACGCATCGGGCGACGAGATGGTGTCGTTCATGATGACGGCGTCGACTTCGTCGTTTGCGAGTGCGTCAAAGAGCATGGAGCCTCCGTCATACTCCCTGTATGTGCAGGTGATTCCTTCGTTGGCGAGCCACTGCTGGCCAACGAAGGTTTGCATAACACCGGAGTTGCAACCGATGGTAAGGCCCTGGAGCGCTTGGGGGTCACCCTTGGCCAGGTCGTCGCGATCGGGCTTGGCGTAGATGTAGTAGCGCTCGGCGCCCTCGGGGTTCGAGGAGAAGAGCAGCTTTTGGGCGCGTTCCTCGGAGTAGGAGATGTTGGGCATGAGGTCGATTTCGCCCGCCTCGAGCATGTCCATAAGCTCGGTGAAGGTGCCGGAGACGTATTCGTATTGCCAGCCCGGCGTGTAGTATGACAGCGTCTGCAGGTAGTCATAACCCCAGCCCGAGAGACGCTCGCCGGGGGTGCCGTCCTGGAAGCCTTCGTTGTTGATAAGCCAGCCAACGCGGACCGTCTTGACCTGCTGGTCAGAGTCGGCGGCAAAGGCGGGGACGGGTATGACGGCGCTCAGTACGGCGAACGCAGCAAGTGCGACGGCCAGGGTGCGACATATAACTGAACGAAGGACAGCGGAAGCTCTCACGTGCAATCCTAACGAATCGAGACAATACCGCATAAGGATACCAGCTCAGCCTGCCCAGTCGGCCGCCGCACCGCTAAACGGTCCCGTCCGGCAGTTGGGGACAGTCCCTTTCTGCCGGCACAAAAGGAACGTCCCTAACTGCCGGTTGCCTAACTGCCGGTTGTGGGACAATACCGAGCAAACGTGATTGGGCGTCTGGGAAAAGGGGTCGAGATGAAAAAGCTGAGGACGCTTGCCGATGTTTTGCGCCAGGCCGGTTTCGTGCGTATCACGGGCCTGTTCCTCATCTTCTATCTGCTGTGCTCGACGGCTGTCTGGCTGTCCGAGCCCACGACCCTTACGTTTGGCGATGGCCTCTGGTTTAGCTTTGAGACCGTCTCGACCATCGGCTTTGGCGATATCCCGGCCGAAACGCCGGTCGCCCGTGCTATTACCGTCGTCCTGAGCGTCATCAGCATCTTCTACATTGCCATGCTCACGGGTGTGGCGGTGAACTACTGCAATACGCTCATCAAGCTGCGCCAAAAGGACACCATGGCGCGCTTTATGGACGATCTGGAGCATTTGGAAGAGCTCGATCGTGACGAGCTCGCCGACCTGTCGCGCCGTGTGCGCGAATATCGCCGACGCCAACGCTAGAACGGGCGCCGCGCGTCACGACGAGGGGGACTGAATATGAATATCACGGTATACCTGGGCGCCAGCGTCGGCAATGACCCGGCGTTTCTGCCTGCGGTGCAAGAGCTGGGCAACTGGATTGGCTCCAACGGGCACGCGCTGGTATACGGCGGGTCCAAATCGGGCCTGATGGGCGCGCTCGCCGATAGCGTACTCGAGGCAGGTGGACACGTGACGGGTGTTGAGCCGAGCTTTTTTATAGAGGCCGAGTTTCAGCACGACGGCATCGATGACCTCATCGCGACGAGCGATATGGCCGAGCGCAAGGCCAAGATGATTGAGCTCGGCGATGCGTTCATTGCCTTTCCCGGTGGGACGGGCACGCTCGAGGAGATTGCCGAGGTCATGTCTGCGGTGTCGTTGGGGCACCTGAGTGCTCCGTGCATCCTGTATAACCTTGACGGTTACTACAACGACCTCAAGGCGCTGCTCGGGCACATGATTGATAAGGGGCTTTCGAGCCCGAGGCGCCAGCAAGGCATCTACTTTGCCGACGATTTGCGCGAGATTGTCTCGATTATCAACGGATAAGTCTTGAGCCTGCCCCACTATGACTCCCAATGGTGCCGTTTGTGGCGCAGATGGTTGGCTTGTCTGGGCAACGCTCGCTCTACAATAAAACGTAATTATGTCGACTTTGACCGCGGGAGGACCCGATGGACAACCTTGCCAAACCCACAAACCGCGCGC
This sequence comes from Collinsella sp., assembly GCA_036302225.1. Taxonomy (GTDB): domain Bacteria; phylum Actinomycetota; class Coriobacteriia; order Coriobacteriales; family Coriobacteriaceae; genus Collinsella. The sequence continues at coordinate 5,280 of JAXJCX010000131.1, read as the reverse complement.
TGTTTTTAGTTAGCGTTGCCGTGACCGGTGCGTTCGCAGGTGCCGCGGTCTGGCTGTTCTTTTTTGCGATGGAGCACGGTATCGACTATCTGTGGACCGAGATCCCCCACATGCTGGGCGCGGCGTCGCCCGAACTCGCCAGCGGCCCGTTCGGTTTTCTGCCGTATCCGTTTTTTGTCTGCCTGCTGGGCGGCCTGCTGATCGGTCTGTACGAAAAGCTTACGGGCACCAAGACCGACGACCTCAACCAGGTGATGGCTAAGGTTAAGCAAGATGGGCGCTACCCGTATGACAATCTGGGCAGGCTTTCGCTCGCGGCATTGCTGCCGCTGCTGTTTGGCGGAAGTATTGGACCGGAGGCCGGCCTGACCGGCGTTATCGCGGGTCTGTGCAGCTGGGTCGGCGACCGCATGCGCCGCTTTGGCGCCGAGTTTAGGGAGCTCACGCTGCTGGGCACCCAGGCCGCGCTGACGGCGCTCTTTACCGCGCCCGTCTTTGGCTTTGTGGCGCCGCTCGCCGGTAGCGCCGACGGCCAGGGCGAAGACGCCGACGATGGGTCCGCGTCCGGCGAGATCACCATCAAGCTGCCCAAGGCACAGAAGACTGTGGTCTACGGTATCGCGATCGCTGGCGGTCTGGGCACCTACCTGCTGCTTGGCCAACTTGTGGGCGGCGGCATGGGCATGCCCAGGTTCGAGGCCGCCGAGGTGGGCAACCTGGAGCTTGCCTGGCTCATCCCGCTGGCGTTGGTTGGCACCGTTTGCGGCTGGCTGTACTTTGTCTCGGAGCACGCGAGCGAGGCGCTGTCCCATGCAATAGGGGAGCGTCCTGTCGTCAAGGCCATGCTGGCTGGTCTGGCGCTCGCCATCTGCGGCACGGTCTTGCCCTACACCATGTTTGCCGGCGAGACCCAGGCCGATGTACTTATGGAGACCTACCTCACCATTCCCGCCGGCGTGCTTATCGCGACCGGTCTTGTTAAGGCCATGCTGACGCCCGCCCTCATCAACCTTGGTTGGCGCGGCGGCCACTTCTTCCCCGTTATCTTCTCGGGCGTAAGCCTGGGCTATGGCCTTGCCATCCTCACCGGCGCAGATCCGGTCTTTTGCGTCGCCGTCTGCACGGCATCGACGATGGGCGCCGTCATGCGCCAGCCTGTCATGGTTGTGGGCCTGCTGCTTATGTGTTTCCCACTCAAGGGTATCGTCTGCATGATCATTGCCGCAGCCATCGCCGCCGGCATTCCGCTGCCCAAGCCGCTGCGCAAGTAGCGCGGCAGCGCGCGGTCAGTACAAACATCTCAAGTCCGGTGCGGGCGCTGTGTCACGGATTTGCGGGTGGACTGGATTTCGTTCGGTATCGGCGCTACTTCCAAATTGCAAGCGCGGCGGTGCCCAGTACGATGAGGGCGAGACCGATGGCGCTGCGGCGGGAGAGTTTTTCGTTGAATGCCAGGCGCGCAAATAGCATCGATACGACAATCGATAGTTTGTCGATCTGCACCACGACACTCACCTGGCCTGCAGCGATGGCATAGTAATAGAGCAGCCACGATGCTCCAGTCGCGATGCCCGATGTTGCGAGAAATGTGAGTTCGCGCCGGTCAACGTGCGCGACCTGCTCCAGTTTTCCCTTGGCTGCCACGATTGCACATGCCATAACCAGTACCACGCAGGTGCGGATTGCCGTGGCCAGGTTTGACTCAACGCCTTCGATGCCGATCTTGGCGAGGACGGAGGTGAGTGCCGCGAACACGGCGGCGCCGAGGGCGTAAGCGAGCCAGGTTCGGTCTTGCTGCTGCTCGGGTTCGGCGGACTGCTTCTTCTCGATCATTAAAAACGTGCCGAGGGTGATGACAGCGGTTCCCACGAGCTTAACCGCAAGGTTGCTCGTCTCGTCAAAAAGCGCGATGGCGACCAGTGCGGCGAGCACGGTGCTCATCTTGTCGACCGGTACGACCTTATTGACATTTCCGATGCTCAACGCCTTAAAGTAACAGATCCACGAAGCACCGGTAGCGAGTCCCGAGAGGACGAGAAAGAGCCAGGATCTGGGTTCGATGCTGCCGATGGTTCCAATGGATCCAGAAATGCCCGCCATTGCCCAGGCGAAAACGAGCACCACGCAGGTGCGAATGGTCGTCGCGACATCGGAGTCGGTCTGCTTGATGCCGCATTTGGCCAAGATGGATGTGATGCCGGCAAAGAATGCTGACGCAAATGCTGCGACAACCCACGACACGGGTGCGGTACCTCCTTGGATAATGGGTTTATCCTGCGAGTTTTATGGACATGAGGATACCGCCCCACCATGAAGGTTTGATATGGCCGCGGCGAGACGGGGGCCATGTTCCGGGGAACCATTTGGTTAAGGCTCGAATTGAAGGTGAATGTTTTTCCGAGAAGTGAACGAGTAAATATGGACCCCTGGAGCATGCACACTTTTTTCGAATAAAACCGCAGGATTTTTAGGCAAAAACCGCAGGAATTAAGTCCTTAAAAATGTCGATGATACGGGGCGCTGATTTTACTCGTTCACTTCGCGGAAAACCATTCACCTTCAATATGCCGTCGGTCTTTCTTTGGTTGCCAAGAGCTAAACGGCATGCCGTGAAGGGCGGTAGCGACGTTGTTGCTGCTTCGTCTTATCTAGTAAATGAGGTGGCGTGCAGCCCAAGCCCTTTGGCTGTCGATTACAGGTCGCGTGCCCGATAGACCTTGGTGCTGACGGCGCAGCTGATTGCACATAGCGCGAGGGCAAGTGCGGCGATGCCTGCACACAGACAGCCCAGAACGGCAGGGTCGGGATTCGCTCCGGCAATCGACATGAGCCAGTTGCTGATGGGGTTGGAGGAGCTCAGCGTGGCCATGGCAAGGCATCCGAGCATGGCAAACAGGCCAACGGATAGGCGCAGCGCCTCCATGTGTCCAAATCGAAAGAACAGCGGCTGTGCCAAAAACACCATCATGAGGGAGATGAGCATCGATGCTGCCGAGGCGATTGCGATTTCAAAGACCGTCTGTCCCGTCGAAGGAATGCCCGCGCCATTGAAGAGCGGGATGGAGGCGATGCTCAAAAGCGTAGCTGCACATGCCATGAGGGCGGAGAAGACAATAACGCTCAGGTAGCGTGCGCGGATGATGCCTTTGCGCGAGAAGGGCAGCGTTGCCCGGTAGCGCTCCCAACCGTTTTGATTGTCGAAACCGGCCAGTGAGTTCATGACTATGATGGGCGACATGGCACTGACGGCGCAGGCGCCGGCGCTCATACCGGAATCGCCATCCGACGCGTTGACGAGCGTCAGCACAACGAAGATGAACAAGCCGACGCCCGCAATGCTCGGGATGAGCGTGCGAACGATGGCGAGTTCGGACATAAAGGCGCGTTTCATTTCGAAGCCCCTTTCAGTATGAGGCGCAGATAGTCATCAATGGTTGCCCGATCGCAGGGAATCTCGGGAAAGGCCTCGAGCGTTTCGCGACGGTTGGGTACGAGTACGTCCACGCTGTAGGCGTGACGGGCGGCACGGGCGCCTTCGACGCAAGCCATAAGCTCGGCAGCCTGCGATTGGGTGCAGTGGGCGATGCCAGCGCGGTCGGTAATATCCTCACGCGGCAGGTCAAAAATAATCGAGCCATTATCGATGCAGATGACGCGATCAGCGGTGCGATCGAGGTCGGACGTAATGTGACTCGAGAGCAGCACGCTGCGCTGACCGTCGGCGACAAAGGCAAGCAGCTCATCGAGCAGCTCCTCGCGTGCCATGGGATCGAGGCCCGCGGTGGCTTCGTCCAAAACGAGCAGCTTGGCCTTGTGGCTGAGCGCACAGGCAAGCTGAAGTTTCATGCCCATGCCGCGGGAGAGGTCCTTGACCTTTGTCTTGGGATCGAGGCCAAATCGGTTGATGAATCCGGCGAACGTTTCGCGGTCCCACGTGGGGTACGCTGGGCCTACGAGCGACTCGATCTGGCCCACCTTGAGCGTGGAGGGGAAGGGGCACGTGTCCAGGACAAGACCGACGCGGGAGCGTAGATGGCGTTGCGACTCATCGGGCGCGTCGGCGCCACAGCGCTGCCCAAACAGGTGCACTTCGCCGGCATCGAGCTTTATAAGCCCGAGAGCAGCTCGAATCGTCGTTGTTTTGCCAGCACCGTTGGCACCAACAAAGCCGATGATCTGGCCAGGCTCCACGGCAAGCGTGACGTCGCGCAGCGAAAAGCGGTCGCTTACAGCGTGTGAGATGCCTTTGAGTTCAAGCAAGTTTTGCATGGTATAGCCTTTCTTGCAGATGGCTACTGCATGGTTTCGGGGGCTACCAGGTCGAGCATCTCGTGCAGTTTGTCGCGCGTGACGCCCAGGGTTTCGGCTTGGCTCGCCGCTTTCGCAAGTAGCTCTTCGATATGGCAGAGCTGGTTTTCGCGCAAGAGTTCCTGGTTGCCCTCGGCGACAAAGCAGCCCTTGCCCTGCACGGTGCAGATAAACCCGAGTTGCTCTAGGTCGGCGTAGGCGCGCTTGGTGGTGATGACGCTCACGCCAAGATCGCTCGCGAGCGCACGGATGCTGGGGAGTTTGGCTCCCGCAGTGAGCGTGCCCGAAAGGATTTGAGCTTTGACCTGCGAGGATATCTGTTCGTAGATGGGCTTATCGCTCGAATTGGATAGGATGATGTCCACAGCGGCTCCTTAGCTGTTGGGCTACACGTGTATATAACCGGTAAGCACAGTATATATACACTATGCACAGTTATGCAAGAGCTAAATGTGGAATAGACCATCGGCGCCGCGCTTGCTCCAAAACAATCTCAATCTGTAACATCTGGGTCCGTTTTTGGTCGCCAGCTGTTACAGATTGAGATGTTATTTTCCCGCCTGCCTATTTGTCTCAATCTGTAACAGTAAGAGTCGATTTGCGCGGCTAGATGTTACAGAACGAGACATTGGCTGCCTGCCTTTCCGTTTATCTCGATTTGTAACAGCTAGACCCAATTTGGGCGGTCAGGTGTTACAGATTGAGATTGTGCCGGCGGACAAGTTCGTTTGTCTCAATCTGTAACATCTGGGTCCGTTTTGAGTCGCCTGCTGTTACAGATTGAGACAGTCTGCTGCAGAATACTTTCGATAACTAGCCGTTCACGTTCTGACTGATGAATTTGTCCTGATAGGCGCCCTAGAGCGAGGTTTCGCGGCTACAATAATGCGGTTACAACGACGTAATGCACTCAATGCAAGAAAGGATCCGCATGGCAAGCCTGTCGGATGAAATCTCGTCGCGCCGCACATT
>JAXJCX010000130.1:0-5687 GCA_036302225.1 Collinsella sp. | reverse complement strand
CTGCAGCACGGGGCTGTACAGGTTGGGCTCGCGGGCGCGGATCCAGTTGACGTTGCCCTTGAGGGTGTTGATCTCGCCGTTGTGGATGATAAAGCGGTTGGGGTGCGCGCGCTCCCAGCTGGGCGTGGTGTTGGTGGAGTAGCGCGAGTGGACGAGCGCCACGGCCGTCTTGACGGCGGCGTCGTTGAGGTCGATGAAGAAGCGACGCATCTGCGTGGCGACCAGCATGCCCTTGTACACGATAGTGCGCGAGCTCATGGAGCACACATAGAAGATCTTGTCGCGCAGGGCAAACTCGGCGTCGGCCTTCTTCTCGATGGTGCGGCGGCACACATACAGACGGCGCTCGAAGGCATCGCCGGCGGGCGTGTCGTCCGGACGGCCCAGGAAGGCCTGCAGGATAGTGGGCATGCAGGCGCGGGCCGTCTCGCCCAGATCGTGCGGGTCGACCGGCACCTCGCGCCAAAAGAGCAGCGGCACGCCGGCCTCGGCGCAGCCCTCCTCGAACACGCGGCGGGCATCCTCTACGCCCTTGTCGTCCTGCGGAAAGAACAGCATGGCCACGCCATAGTCGCCCTCTGCCGGCAGAATCTGGCCGCACTTTTGAGCCTCTTTACGGAAAAAGTGATGCGGAACCTGGAACAGGATGCCAGCGCCGTCGCCGGTGTTCTTCTCGAGTCCGGTGCCGCCGCGGTGCTCCAGGTTGACCAGAATGGACAGCGCATCGTCCAGAATCTGGTGATGGCGCTCACCGTTGATATCGGCAAGCGCGCCGATGCCACATGCATCGTGGTCGAATTCGGGGCGATAAAGGCCCTGCTGTTGAGCGGAATCTGCCTGCATCGCGATCCTCCCCTAGATATTTAGACAGTCAGTTGAATAGGCATACTAGGAGCATCGCCGGCCCGTTGTGTTTCCCGCCCGTTTCGAAACAATCGCGTAACGCACGCCCTACGAGTGGACACCGCCGACCTCAAGGACGACAACAAGGGCCCCAGGTTCGGCCCGCAAGCTCACCGCTTCAAACATCTCGATCTGTAACAGGAAGACCCAATTTCGACGACTAACTGTTACAGATTGAGATGTTTTCGAGAGACGGTTCCGAATGTCTCAATCTGTAACACGAAGGGCCGGTTTTGGCGGTCAGCTGTTACAGATCGAGATTTTCCATAGGACCATTTCTTCCTGTCTCGATCTGTAACACCTAGGCCCAATTTCCATCCCTAGTTGTTACAGATCAAGACATTTCGGCAATCCTCTTTCACCAGCCTATCCAAATACAACAATTTTGTTAGTCTTGGTTAACTATTTGGCCTAAAACGGGTATCCTTTGCGGCGTCAAACAAACGGCACGCAGGAGCGCACCATGCTCAACCATCTCAAACAACACTTTGGCTCCCGACGCACCGGTGGTCACGGAGGCCTAGACATTGCGCGGCATATCGGCCCCGGGCTGCTCGTCACCGTCGGCTTTATCGACCCGGGCAACTGAGCCTCCAATATGGCCGCCGGCTCGCAGTTTGGCTACGCGCTGCTGTGGATCGTCACGCTGTCCACGATCATGCTCATCGTGCTGCAGCACAACGCGGCGCACCTGGGCATCGCCACGGGCACCTGTCTTGCCGAGGCTACGACACGTTACCTCCCCCGCTTCGTTGGACGCACGGTGCTCACCAGTGCCTATCTCGCGACCATCGCCACCGCCATGGCCGAAGTCCTGGGTGGCGCGATTGCCCTTCAAATGCTCTTTGGGCTGTCCGTGCGCGCCGGCTGCATCATCGTCGCGGCGGCATCGATTGCCATGCTCATGACAAGCTCCTACAAACGCGCCGAGCGATGGATCATCGCCTTCGTGGGCGTGGTGGGACTTTCGTTTTTAGCCGAGCTTGCACTAGTCAAGATCGACTGGCCGCAAGCCGCCACAAGCTGGATCACACCCAGTATGCCCACCGGCTCGGCCGCGATTATCGTAAGTGTCCTAGGCGCGGTCGTTATGCCCCACAACCTCTTCCTGCACTCCGAGGTCATCCAATCCATGCACTTCGAAGGCCAAAGCGAGCAGGTTATCGAAGAACGTCTGCGCTACGAGCTCTTCGACACGCTCTTTTCGATGGGCGTGGGCTGGGCAATCAACTCGGCCATGGTCATCCTGGCCGCAACGACCTTCTTTGCGCACGGCATTGTCGTAGACGACCTCGCCGTCGCAGCGTCCACGCTCTCCCCCATTCTGGGCCCGGCAAGCTCGACCATCTTTGCCGTGGCGCTGCTGTTTGCGGGCCTCTCGAGTAGTGTGACGGCGGGCATGGCGGCGGGCACCATCACCGCGGGCATGTTCGACGAGGAATACGACATCCACGACCGACATTCCTCGATCGGGGTGGCGATCTGTTTCGTCGGCGCAGTGGCGGCGTGTCTGGTCGTCCCGAATCCTTTTGAGGGTCTCATTTGGAGTCAGGCACTGCTGTCGCTTCAGCTGCCGATTACGGTCTTTGTGCTCATACGACTCACCAGTTCGCCCCGTGTCATGGGCAAATACGCCAACTCGCGCCCGCTCAACGCGCTGCTTGTAGGGATCGGCGTCATCGTGACGATTCTCGATGTCGTGTTGTTGACAGGAATGTAATGGGGCGGGGCACCTACCCAGGCAAACGTCTCGATCTGTAACATCTAGACCCGCTTTTGATGTCTAGATGTTACAGATCGAGATCATTCCGAGGGACAGCTCCGTTTGTCTCAATCTGTAACACGTAGACCCCGTTTTCACTGCTAGATGTTACAGATTGAGATCTTCTGCCGGACGGTTTTGAATTGTCTCAATCTGTAACAAGTAGACCCAATTTCCACTTCTAGATGTTACAGATCGAGACATTTCTTCAGCTCCAACCTTTTGTCTCAATCTGTAACAGGAAGACCCGTTTTGAGTCGTTAGATGTTACAGGTTGAGACAAAAGGTCGGCCGGACTCACGACAGACAGGATCGGCTAACGGCAGCCGTAATCCCTTGGGGACGGAGGAAAAGGGTCCCGGCCGGAATATCCGACCGGGACCCTTGGACAGAGCTATGTGTTGCTGCAAGTCGTGTGTCTGCGAGTTACTCCTCGACGAGCTCAAACTGATCGGGACCGACGCCGCAAACCGGGCACACGTAGTCCTCGGGCAGCTCGGGCGTGTCGACCTCAACCTCGTAACCGCAAACGATGCACACGAACTTATACGTCTTCTTCTCCTCAGCCATGATGTTCTCCTCTCGAACGTGACTGCTGGTGTACTTGCTTATTAGTATATATTCTCAATAATATAATGCAAGTAATTTTCCCACATTTCTACCCTTGGTACGAAGACGCCTTAGGCGGTGTCTTGCCCTTCAGCACCTTATGGTAGTAGTCATAGGTCAACGGAGTCTCGCCGCTCAGGCGCTCGGCATCCTCAACCTCGCCAATAAAGAGCAGGTGCGTGCCCACGTCAACAGTGTCAATCAAACGACAGCTAAACAAGGCCGCCGCGTGCTCGGGAACATAGGGCATGCCCAGTGCGGTCTCGCGCGTCTCGTACTTGGCAAATTTGTCATAATCGCTGCTGGTGCGAAATCCAAAGTTGCCAATGTAGAGCATATCGGCCGTCTGATCGATCACGGTCAGCGCAAAAGCCTTGGCAGACGAGATAACACCAGACGTGACATTTTCCTTATTCACGGCAACCGAGATGCGCGGCGGCGCGGACGTCACCTGCACCGCCGTGTTGATGACGCAGCCGGCACGCATCCCGTCGGCCGCGGCACTCACCACATACAGACCGCTCGGCATCGTAAAGAACGCAGTTTTGTCCATATCGATCACTCCTTTAACCCGGCATTGATCCTCATGGATGTATGTACCCACAAAAAAGGCGGCGCCCATAACGGACGCCGCCCCATACACATATGTGCCAAGATTGCAGGTCAGCCAAGTCCCTCCACCAAGTTGCGGTGAAATAGTTCCTGCTTGTCGGGTATTTGGCCTCAAGCAGGAACTATTCCACCGCAACTTATGAAGGGTGGTCAGCGGTTGCGTTCCTTGAGCGCGCGATCGATTTCGCGCTGAACGTCGCGCTTGGCCATATCCTCGCGCTTGTCGTAGAGCTTTTTGCCGCGACCCAGGCCCAGCAGCAGCTTTACACGACCATCGGTATTAAAGTAGAGCTCCAAAGGCACCAGCGCATAGCCGCGGTTGCGCAGTTTGCCGTCAAGAAAATCAATCTCCTTGCGATGCAGCAGCAGACGGCGACGGCGATCGGGGTCACGGTTCCACACGCCACCGTGGCTGTAAGGGTGAATGTGCAGGCCCACCAGCCAGCACTCGCCGCCGCGAATCAGCGCAAAGGTGTCGGTGATCTGACAGGCGCGCTCGCGAATCGACTTGACCTCGGTACCGCTCAGCTCAATACCGCACTCAAACGTCTCATCGATAAAGTACTCGTGATGCGCCGAGCGATTCTTGGAGATGAGCTTGCGCTCGCGCTTACTGGGCATCGCCGACCTCCTTGATGCCGTCGGCTCCCTTGTCGTCGCCTGCGCGCTTTGCCTTGCGCTCGGCATTGAGCTCGGCATCGCTCTCGCGCACCAGCTTAATGATCGCCGCACATGCCTCCTCGCCCACCAGGTCGCGGGCACGGACCGTCAGGCGCGTCGCCTCCTGCTTGTCGCCGTCGCTTGCAGCATCGGTCGCACACATGATCAGGCAGATGGCAATCTCGGCCGAAGGCGAGGTCGGCACGCCTTGCAGGCTCAGCTCGCCCATCACGTGCTCGTCGCTCTCCTCGGCGGCATCCGGATAGGCAGTATGGATCTTGTTGAGCAGGCGCGTCGTATGCGCGTCGCCAGGGGCCAAGCGCAGCGCCAGACGCGCGCAACCCACAGCCGCCGAGACGTTCTCGGTCTCGGGCTCAAGGAAATACTGGCCGAGGTTGGCATAAGCGCGGGCGGCGCACTTGCCGTCGCTCGCACGCTCCAGCACCGAGAACGAGAGCGATGCCCATTCCTGTTTGTCCTCGAGTGCGCGGAACAGCTCGGCCAAGTCCAAGCGATAGTTGCAGTTCATGGGGTCCCAACGCACAGCCTGCATCAGGGCATTACGAGCGCTCACATAATCCTGCTGGCGAATGTAGGCAAACGCCATGTCAGAGTACAGGCGGTCAAACGGCACCTCGACCTGCACGAGCTCGCGCGGATCCTTCTCCACGCGGCGATAGGCCAAGCGCTCAAACTTGCTATCGAAGCTAAAGTATTGGCGCTTCTCCTCCGTCTTGCACTCAGCGTCGATATACTCCTCGGCGAGCTCCACCAGACGCTCCAACAGCGGCGTCGCCGTGGCCAGGTCGCCCTGCGCCAGATAGTTCTCGGCATACGTGATGTCTTGCAAGCTGATGGGCAGATCCATGGCTACTCCTCGATCTGAGCGAAACACGGCAGACGCCGCATATACGGTCAATACACAAAACCCGGGTCTCTTGCGAGGCCCGGGCGTTCATTTTGTGGTAGCCCGTACCAGATTCGAACTGGTGATCTCCGCCTTGAGAGGGCGGCGTCCTAAACCGCTAGACGAACGGGCCATATGTAGCAAATGCAATGGCTGGGATGGAGGGAGTCGAACCCCCATTGACGGAACCAGAATCCGCTGTCCTGCCATTAGACGACATCCCAATGACTGCAT
>JAXJCX010000129.1:0-1830 GCA_036302225.1 Collinsella sp. | reverse complement strand
TCCGTCACCGATACGGGCGATGGCGATCTGGTCTCGTTTGAGGGCATTGACGACTTGACGGCCGCCGAGGGCATCACCGGATGCTACGTGCTGGCAAATCGTGACGACTTTGAGCTCGATTCGCTCGACGCCGCCTATACCGACCTGATGGGTCGCGAGGTGGTCGACGAGCGCTTTGGCTTGCTCGGCACGATTGTCGAGATCATGTCGACGCCCGCCAACGATGTTTGGGTTGTCGAGGGCGATCGGTACGGCGAGGTGCTGATTCCCGTGATCGAGCAGGTTGTGCTCGATCTTCCCGATCAGGGGACAATTTCCGTCCACGTTATGGACGGTTTGATCGATATGGACAAGTAGGGAGGAAAACATGCTGATCGAGACCCTTTCGGTCTTTCCCGAGATGTTTGAGCCCGTCATGTCCACATCGATCTTGGGCCGCGCCCGCAAGGCCGGCCTTTTTGATTTTAAGGCCTATAACCTGCGTGACTGGACGCACGACCGCCATCGTACCGTCGATGACGAGCCGTACGGCGGCGGGCAGGGCATGCTCATGAAGGTCGAGCCCATCGCCGAGGCCATCGAGGCTATTAGCTCCGAGGGTCCCAAGCCCACCGTGGTGTTCTTTACGCCCTGCGGCGAGCCCTTTACGCAGCATGTGGCCGAGCGCCTGCTCAAAAGCGAGCGTCTGCTGTTTGTATGCAGCCGCTACGAGGGCGTCGACGAGCGCGCGTATGCGTATGCCGACGAGCGCCTGTCGATCGGCGACTACGTGCTCACGGGCGGCGAGCTTCCCGCTATGGTCGTTGCCGATGCCGTCGTGCGTCTGATTCCCGGCGCCCTTGGTGACGAGATGAGCAACGTCGATGAGTCGTTCTCGACTGCCGAGGACGGTGGCCTGCTCGAGTACGCGCAGTACACCCGCCCCGCCGAGTTCAACGGCGAGGGTGTGCCGCCGGTGCTCGTGAGCGGCGACCATGCCAAGGTTGACGCCTGGCGCCGTAAGAATGCCATCGAGCGCACCTGCCGCTGGCGCCCCGACCTGATCGAGACGGCGCGGCTTACGCCCGGGGAGCGCGCGTATGCGCAGGAGATCCTGGACGCGTCGTATTCGCAGAGCGAGGAGTGAGAATGGTTCCATCGCAGCATTCCGTGCTAAAGGGTGCGTTTGAGTGGATCGTGGTCGTCGCGATCGCACTTGTCGCCACCTTCCTGATTCGCTCGTTTGTGGTCGAACCCTTTGTGGTGCCCACCGGTTCCATGGAGTCCACGATCGAGATTGGCGACCAGATCTTGGCGCAAAAGGTGAGCCTCGAGCTCGGCCAGCCTGTCAGCCAAGGCGATATAGTGGTGTTCCACAACCCCGATGGCACCTCCGAGCACGATGTTCTCGTCAAGCGTGTTATTGCCACGGCCGGCCAGACGGTCGACCTTCAGGACGGCAAGGTGGTCGTTGACGGCCAGGCGCTCGACGAGGACTACACGACCGGCATGAGCTGGCCGCTTTCGGTCCAGGCTCCCGGCGTTCAGGTAAGCTATCCCTACACCGTTCCCGACGGGTGTGTGTGGGTGATGGGCGACAACCGCGAAAACTCTGCCGACTCACGCTACTTTGGTCCCGTCGATCGCTCTGACTTGATCGCCGTGGCGCTTGTGCGCTACTGGCCGCTCAACCGCATCGGCGCTATCGATTAAAAACCGCTATAGTACAGTACCTAACCGTGTAATCGTTTCGACGAGGGGATATTAGAGGCATGAACGCTTCATCGCTTTCCTTCCAAGACATCATCCTGCGCCTCCAGCAGTACTGGGGCGAGCAGGGCTGCGTCATTA
>JAXJCX010000128.1:0-2104 GCA_036302225.1 Collinsella sp. | reverse complement strand
GAACAGGAGTCGCTCGAGCTCGTCGGGCGGCAGGTTGAGGAGCTCGTCGCCGGGACGGTGCAGGCAGACCTTCCTGAGCTTGCCGATCTCGGAAGGCACGTGCAGACCTTTCGTCATGGCCTCCTACCTTTCTTTCGGGCCCCTGTCAGGGCCGATTCGTTAGCGCCCCTCCGTGTGAGGCGTTATTGCTGACGACATATTTATATCCAAAATCAGTTCATACTTCCACCTCGCCCCCGAACGGTTTTATATGAGGGGTGAACGGCATACACATATACTTCACGCATGGCACACTTTGATTTAATAAAGTTTATTTACGTGCTTAAACGCGTTTTCAATCTAAATAACAAATGGAACTTAACTTTATTAAACCACCCTCAAATTGCATATTTCCAATAAAGCTATGAATAGAATTAGCGATTCATACCGCGTCTCAACCATTTTCATTTTTATTCAGAAAAAAGTTTGTCCTATTCATTTCTGGTAACAAATTACCGTTTACCAGACGCTTGATACCGTTCACCGGAAGCTCAGTATAAGGCCCATCGGATACCGGCTCGCCTTACGGCCTCATTTGTAACAACTTGACTTCTCGGTATAGAAAAACAGACCCGCTCCCCTCTTGGGAAACGGGTCAGTTATCGATAATCGTAGACAGATTTGAGCGGCTTTGAGAGCCGTCGGAATCCTAGCGATCAAACTCCGCCAGTGCCTCGCCCAAAAGCCTCAGGCCCTCGCGCAGAACGTCCTCGCTCGCGCAGTAGCCCAGGCGTGCGCCGCAGGGAAGCTCAAAACGGCTACCGGGGACCAGCAGCACTCCCCTCTCGGACAGCAGGCGCCTGCAGAACTCCTCGTCATCCTCGGGAATATCCAGCTGGATAAACGAGGTGGACACGCCCTGCGGGGCCGTCCAGGAAACGCGATGCTGCGTATCGATCCAAGCCTGCGCGATATCGCGGTTGCCAAACACGATCTTGCGATTGCGCTCGAGAATCTTATCCTTGTGTTCAAGCACATAGGTCGCCAGGGCATCGTTGAACACGCCGCCGCAGATCATGGTGTAATCGCGATAGGTACGGATGCGGTTGGACACCTCTTCGTCGCCCACGACCCAGCCCACGCGGGCCGCAGGCGTCGAATAGGTCTTCGACAACGAGTTGGTGACAATGGCCCTCTCGTACACGTCGACCATCGACATAAAGGACTCAGTGTTCTCGAGCGGCAGATACACCTCGTCACACAGCACGTAGGCGCCCACCGAACGGGCGATCTCGGCAATCTGGCCGAGCATATCGGCATCAAGCACCGCACCGATGGGGTTCGATGCGTTGTTGATGCAGATGAGCTTGGTGTTGGGGCGCACCAAGCGCTTGAGTTCCCCGATATCGGGCTTCCAGCCGAGTTCCTCGCGTAGCTTCCAATAATCGACCTCGGCGCCCAGCGTGCGCGGAATCTCGTAGAGTGGCGCGTAGGTGGGCCACTCGGCGATAACGTGGTCGCCGGGCTCGACCACAGCCATGATGGCGTTGAGGTTAGCGCCCGTGCAGCCATTGGTCTGCAGAATGTGATCGGGATTGACCTCGCGACGATACAGCTTGGCAACCTCGGCCTTAAACTCCGGCGAGCCCTCGATCCAGCCGTAGTTCATCTTCTCGCGGTCCAGGCGCTCGTAGAACGTGGCGCCGTCCTGCTCATCGAGCGCGCGCAGCTCGCCCATGGTGAGCGACGAGATCGTCGACTGGGCGATGTCCCACGTGGCGCTCTTCTCCCAAACGTTGAGCCATTCCTCAACGCCAATCGTCTTGATGTCCATGGCCAAGCTCCTTACAAAAGCAGTCATCCAATCGTGTTGACGTTCCTCATACAAGATTGGGGCGGTGCGAAAACCCGCACCGCCCCAATGGGAGACATCTAATGGCAGCTAGATGTATGTATCAAGACCTGTACGGGTCCTTGAAGACCCTAGAGGTCCTCGCGCCAGAAGGGCATGCTCATGCAGCGCGGGCCGCCGCGGCCGCGGGAGAGCTCGGCGGAGGGCACGACGAGAAGGTCCAGGCCCTCCTTGTACAGCACGTCGTTGGTGACGGTGTTGCGGGCGTAGACG
>JAXJCX010000127.1:0-4487 GCA_036302225.1 Collinsella sp. | reverse complement strand
CTTGCCCGCTTGCTCGTCATAGGAGCTATTGGCCTCGAACGTGCCCGAACGCCCCTCGTTAAACTCGTCGATGGCGGCGCCCAGATCCTTCTCAAACTTCTTTTGGTCAAAGGTGTCGGAAAGCATGGACAGGTCGACGTCCTGTTCCAGGTCGATGGTACCGTTTTTGGTCGCGCTAACGTTCTTGCCGCCGAGCGAGGCAATCAGGCGCGAAGGCCACAGCAGCGGCTCATTGCTGCCGATAATCTCGTGGGCAGCTGCCTCGCCGTCGACGATGGGCTCGTCGGATTCGGGCTGATATGTCCAGCTAAAGTCATCTCCCGAAACGGTGAGTTTGTAGTGCTTCCAGGCGGAGTCGACCTTGGTAGCGGCGGATGAGGCGTTGGAAAACGAGATATCGACGCCGGCGATGGTGGTGTTGGGGTAGGCAATCTGCGAAAACGCCACGACGCCCACGATATAGACGATGGCGACGAGGCCGAGGACGACGAAGAACGCCGTCTTGCCACCCGTCTTATTGCCCTTTGCGGAGCGGTTGTTGGCGGGGCCGCGGTTGTTGGAAACTCGAGTGTGCGAAGGGCCCTGGTTGTGACCGGCGCCATGTGCGGAACGCTGCTGACGCTGCTGATGCTGGCCCCGATTGGGGCGCGGGGAGGTATTTGCCGCGCCGTGCTGTTGACCTTGGGCTGGCGCGACGGGACGCGGCGATTGGATTCCTCCGGGCTGCCTGCTGGGCTGTTGCAGATCGGGGATCAGTTGGCTGCGGTCGATTTGCGACATCGTGTATATTTCCTTCGAGTTTCGCCTTGCGGCTCATCGTGTTTTAACTGGGCTTGAATTATAGCGATTACGCAGGTGCTTGTGTTACGAAAACAGTGGCGATAAACGATAGGTGGGACATATGTCCCACCTATCGTTCGCTTTTGCTCGCTATCCGCATATTCCGCATTTTGCGCATGCCGAGAGTGCTGCCGGAGCCTGCGCGATGCCGCCCTTTGCCGTCTCGCGCAGCGTGGCGGGCAGGGCGTGGCCCACCGAGAGCATCACGTGCGCCATCTGGTCAAACGGCACCAGACTCTTTATGCCGGCGAGGGCGAGTTGCGCCGAGCTGAAGGCCGCGGCCACGCCGATGGCGTTGCGGTTTTGGCAGGGCACCTCGACAAGGCCGCCGACGGGGTCGCAAACGAGGCCCAACAGGTTGCTCAGCGCGATGGAGCTGGCGTCGAGCGCTTGCTCGGGCGTGCCGCCCATCATCTGGACCAGCGCGGCGGCGGCCATGGCGGCAGCGCTTCCAACCTCGGCCTGGCATCCGCCCTCGGCGCCGGCGACGCAGGCGCTCGTGGTGAGGTTGAGGCCGATGGCTGCGGCGCAGTAGAGGCCATCCATGACCTGTTCGTCGTCGAGCTGGAGGTGATCGGCGAGCGCCAGCACGCAGCCGGGGACGACGCCTGCGGAGCCGGCCGTGGGGGCGGCAACGATCACGCCCATGGTGGCGGAGCGCTCGAGCACGGCCATCGCGCGGGCCACGGCATCGGTCTGAACGGGGCCCATCAGGCTTGCGCTTAAATCGTTGCGGTAGGTGGCGTCGACGAGCTTGGCCTCGCCGCCGATAAGGCCGCCGAGTGATCGCTGCGGATTGGCGATGGGGGCCGTGGTCTCCTCGCGCATGACATCGAGCACGCGGCGCATGGCTGCGATAGCATGGGCCTCGCCGGTTAGACGCGCCTCGCGCACGGCCATGACGGCGCCGATATTTAGGCCGAGCTCGGCGCACGCATCGAGCAACTGCTCGCCGTCGTCGAAGATTTCCTTGGCCGACACACCGGGGGAGAGCGACGAGGCCGAGCCCGGGAGCTCGATAAACGTGGCGTAATTGACATTGTCGAGCTTCCGCAGCATGGGGATAACGGTGTCGTCGGGAGCGCCATCGGTCTCAAAGACGGAATAGGCCTGGCCGCCTACCTCGGTGCGGTAGGTGCGGCAGAAGGCGATGTTGACGTGGGCGTAGGCAAGCAGGTTCGTGAGCGCGGCGAGCACGCCGGGGACGTCCTGGTGCGCCACGAAGAGCGTTGAATACATGCCCGAGATGTCGACGCCGACGCCGTTGATGCGGCTGATGCGCATCTTGCCGCCGCCAAGGCTCTCGCCGCGGACCTGTGCCGTGGCGCCCGTGTCGTCGACCATGTCGATGTCGACGGTGTTGGGGTGGATGGAGGCGTCGTCGCCCTTGATGTCAAAGTGAAAGTCGAGGCCCTGGTCCCGTGCGAGGTCAAAGGCTTGCTTGATGTTCTCGTCGTCGGTATCGAGCCCCAAGATGCCCGCGACGAGCGCGCGATCGGTGCCGTGGCCGCGGTAGGTGTGGGCAAAGGAGTTCCACAGGCTAAAGGTGACCTTAGTGATGCGGCCTTCCAGAAGGCTGGCGGCAACCTGGGCGCAGCGCAGGGCGCCGGCGGTGTGCGATGAGCTGGGGCCGACCATGATGGGGCCCAAGATCTCGAATGCCGAGGTCGTAGCTAGTGTTTGCGGCTTGCCTGCCATGGCTGCTCCTGTTCTATTCCGTCGTCCCGAGGGGCGGGGCATAAGGTCGCCTGCTCGGACAGTCCTGCTCGCACGGAGAGCACATTAAGTGCTCTCCGGCTCGTGCGGAACTCGCGATCGACCTTATGCCCCGCCCCTCGGGACTAAGGATACATGGTAGAGGCGCTTGTGCTGCAAAATTCATCGCCTGGGGACCTATTCTGCGTCCCATGTCGACTCATCTTCACCACCGGTTAATAAAAAAGAAGTACCAGTTGGAGCCGGTACTTCTTTTGGTGCGTTGTTATTTGACTGTAGCTTTTCTCGTTGGCTTACAGGCCGCAGGCTGCTTTGAGTTCTTTGACTCGATCGGTCTTCTCCCAGGTGAAGTCGGGGTCTTCGCGGCCAAAGTGACCGTAGGCTGCCGTCTTCTCGTAGATGGGGCGACGCAGGTCCAGGTCGCGGATGATGGCGCCCGGGCGCAGGTCGAAGGTCTTCTCCACGGCCTCGACGATCTTGTCCTCGGCAACATGTGCGGTGCCAAAGGTGTCGACCATGATCGAAAGCGGCTTGGACACGCCGATGGCGTAGGCCAGCTCGACTTCGCAGCGGTCGGCCAGGCCGGCGGCGACGACGTTCTTGGCGACCCAGCGAGCTGCGTATGCGGCGGAGCGGTCGACCTTGGTGCAGTCCTTGCCGCTAAAGGCACCGCCGCCGTGACGGCCGTAACCGCCGTAGGTGTCGACGATGATCTTGCGGCCGGTCAGGCCCGTGTCACCCATGGGGCCGCCCACGACAAAGCGGCCGGTGGGGTTCACATAGATGTCGGCGCCATCCCACGGCATGTTCTCGGCAGCCATGACGGGCGCGATGACATGCTCGATGAGGTCGGTCTTGATCTTGCCCATATCCTCAATTTCGGCAGCGTGCTGCGTGGAGATGACGATGGTCGTGACCTCGACGGGCTTGCCGTCCTCGTAGCGCACGGTGACCTGGGTCTTGCCGTCGGGGCGCAGATAGGGCAGAGTACCGTCGTGGCGCACGGCGGACAGGCGCTCCGCCAGGCGGCTTGCCAGGTAGTGCGGCATGGGCATGAGGGTTTTGGTCTCGTTGGAGGCGTAGCCGAACATCATGCCCTGGTCGCCGGCACCGATAAGATCGATCGGGTCGGTGGTAGCGCCGGTCTGGGTCTCAAACGACTCGTCGACACCCTGGGCGATATCGGGGGACTGCTCGTGGATGAGGCTCATGACGCCGCAGGTATCGCAGTCAAAACCGAACTTTGCACGGTTGTAGCCAATGCGGCGGATAACGCCACGGGCAATTTCCTGCACGTCGACGTATGCCTGGGTGCGGATCTCGCCGGCGACGATGACGGTACCGGTGGTCACGAGGGTCTCGCAGGCGCAGCGGACGTTTTCCACGTTGGCGGGCACGCCATTGGGCGCAATATAGCCCTGCTCCTGCAGCTCTATTTCTTTGGCGAGGATTGCGTCGAGGACGGCATCGCTGATCTGGTCGGCGATCTTATCGGGATGGCCTTCGGTCACCGATTCCGACGTAAACACAAAGGACCCGTGTTGGGGTGGGATGGAACGAAGTTCTTCTGACATGATTGTCCTTTCAAAAACGCGTCCCGGCGACCGTTACCATTCCGCCGGGCTCTGTATGCAAAGGGACATCATAGCGCGTAAATCCAACATTCACACCCTTTCCGCACCCACTCATTGGGGACAGGCTTAAATGACCAGTCGGGTGCTCATTGGGTAGTCATTTAAGTCTGTCCCCAATGAGTAGGTCGATGCCCTTTGTGCGGAGGTGGGCATTGTTGCTTTATACTGGTGCGGTTAGACATCCATCCTGCAATCGAGGAGATTTCCATGGCATCAGACGTTCGCGTCCGCTTTGCACCCTCACCGACGGGCAAGCTGCACATCGGCGGCGCCCGCACCGCTATCTATAACTGGGCT
>JAXJCX010000126.1:0-5451 GCA_036302225.1 Collinsella sp. | reverse complement strand
CATGCCCGCCGTTGTGGCGACAACTGTCAGGCCGTCGAGCTCACCGCTCACAACGGTCAAGCCTGCCTCCCGTGCCTCGCAAACGTCGCTCAGCTCTTCCTTAATCTGCATGATCTCTTTTTCGAGCGCACCGATAATCGCAATGGTAGCCATGCCATTCCCCAAACCTATTCGAAATTCTCAACCACGGTATGGTACCAGCATTTTGTTTGACCTCGTCAAACGAACACGCTAAGCCAGTGCAGCTCGCGTATCAAACAGAGCCTTTGCAATCGCGGCCGTAACCTCACTCGAGCGGTCGCTCCACGGCATCGATGTCATGATACCCATGACATAGGTACAGCCATCGATGTCGATAAGGCCCGCATCGCATGTCGAATAGCAACCGTCCTCGCTGATCCAACCCGCCTTGTTGCACATCTTAAAGGGTAGTCAATTTGGGACGGGCTTGTTAGCCGATGGCCGACCTGAGCTCCGCACGGCGCTTTTTCATACCGGCCATGACGGCATTGCGCAGCTCGGGCATGCGCGCGGTATCCATCTGTGGAACGCCCTCAAGCTTATAGGGAATCCCCAGCTGCTCGTATTTGACGACACCCATGGTGTGATACGGCAGCATCTCCAGGCCGACCACGTTATGCCACGGGGCGATTAAACGACCGAGCGCCTCGCACTCCTCCACCGTGTCGGTAATGCCCGGTACCACCACGTGACGGATAACGACCTTAATCTTGCGACGCGCGAGCTCATCACCAAACGCCAGAATGCGTGCGGGATCGCAACCGGTCAGCTTTTTATGCTCGACGGGATCGGCATGCTTGATGTCGAGCAAAACCATGTCGGTCTCGTTGAGAACGGCATCGAACTTCTCGGGGTGATTGGGATCAAACGCATATCCGCAGCTGTCAAGGCAGGTATGCACGCGACCATCGGGGTTGTTGTGCATTGCACAGAACAGATCGGTCAAAAACTCAGGCTGTAGGAGCGGCTCGCCGCCCGAAACCGTAATTCCGCCGCTGCGGTAAAACTCATGGTTACTCTGGAACTCGTCCATCAGGTGCTCGACGGTCACCATGGTGCCGCCGCTAACCGACCAAGTATCGGGATTGTGACAATATGCACAGCGCATGGGACAGCCCTGAACAAACACCACAAAGCGGATGCCGGGTCCGTCGACCGTTCCCATCGTCTCGATTGAATGCACGCGGCCTAGGGCAAATGCGGAATCCTCAGGACGAGCGTCCACACCCTCAAGCGTCATCTCAGCCATTCCCGCTACCTTGCCTCTCCTTGGATGCAACCAATTAAAATGCCAGAGCCATTCTAGCCCATGCGCTTGCGTTTAAACGTCTCGGGCTAGAATGGCACGTTTTAATCTATCCCCCATCACCATGGCTGGGGTCTACGTCGAGATGTCAGGCTGAAGAACGCTCGCCTGCGGCCTTTACGCCTTAAGCGTGAGCACCGCACCGAAGGCGGTCGGGCCACAGTGGCTCGAGATGACGCCGCCGACTTGAGTCCAGGTAACGTCCTCAAAGCCCAGGTCATGCGCATAGACTTCCATGTCATCGCGCAGCTCCTGGGAAAGGCCCACCGAATACGCCAGGCCAATGTGCGAGTAGTCAATCTCGCCCTTCGCAACCATGTGGTCAATGAAGGCGCGGGCGCACTTGAGCATAGAACCGCGGAACTTCTTGGTCGCCACGAACTTACCGCCCGTCACCTCAATGCAGGGCTTAATCTTGAGCAGATGGGCGCCCAGGAACGCGACGTTGGACAAGCGACCGCCCGCCTTAAGGAAGGCAAGGTCCGTAGGAACAAAGCCCAGCAGCACGCGGTCCATGACGGAGTTCGCGAAGGCGAAGATCTCGTCGACGGTGGCATTGGGGTGAGTCTCGATGTATTTGGCGGTCTCGACGACAACGAGCGACTGCCCCACCGAGACAAAGCGCGTGTCCATGGAGTAGACGTAGTCGCGACCCTTGGCGGCGATCTTCGATGATTGATGCGAGCAGGTCGTGGCCTCGGAGTACGCAAGATGTAGAATGGTCGCATCGGGCTGCTCGGCATGGATACGATCGTACACGTGAGCAAAATCCGCAGGCGCGCAGCCACTGGTCTTGGGCATCATGCCAAACTCGTTGCAGCGTGAGTAAATCTCGAGCGGATCGATCGAACCGTCCTCGACGGTCTCGTCACCAATCGTGACATGCATGGGCACGCGCACGATGCCGTAGCGTTCGCAAAGCTCCGGCGTCACATCCGACCCAGACTCAACCACGATTACGTACTTGCCCATTATTATCACGACCCATCTCAACATTGGCTTTTCAATACATGGCACGCGCCGCCGCACTGTTGCACAACGGCGTCCAAGCGCCAAAGAGACGCCGCCCCTTGCACACAACAAAGGACAGCGTCTCCCTGGAAAACTCCGTGCATCCTGAGATTCTACACGGTTTATTAAGGAGTGTTACTTATTCCGCAAACGGTCGCTATACGCGATAAACGGTAGCTGGCCGCGGTAACTGCGACACATTCCGCCCAGCAAGTCCAATCGTACTCCATGCACGGTTAATGCACGAGGCGGTAGAAATTCATCGATACCGCACCCTCGGCGTGCAGCTCCATCGCCGGAACCGCCGGCGAATAGGTCCGGCTCGTAAGTGCTGCCTCGCCGCCATTGGCAAAAATCTCGACCATCGTAGTGTCCGAAAGCACGCGCAGGTCGCGAAGCTCGCTGAGCTCGATCGACCTCTGGTCGCGCCCATAGCCTTCGTCACCCATGTCGAGGGTAAGCATCCCGTCTGCATAGCGCACAAAGACACCCTTGCGGATTTCGAGCTCGATCACCTGGGCGCCCTCACAGGAAACCACAAGATCAAACAGGCGGCCCGGCTCCTCAACGGTTTCACCGCCTGTCGCGCAAACGCAGTCGCCGCGCATCCTCTCAATCTCGTGCACCGGCTGCTGGCAGAGCTTACCATCGCGTATGCTCAGCTCTCGCGGCACCGTCAACGCGCACTGCCACCCGCGCGCCACCGTCGGGTTTTCTGCCGTCGCGTCGGGGCAACCCGACCATCCGATCATCAAACGCCGGCCTGCAGCATCCTCAAAGGACTGCGGAGCATAGAAATCAAAACCGGCATCGACCATCGGGGGCATGCCCTGCCTGACGATTTTAAAGCTCGGCGCCTCCCAATCGGCCTCGATGGAGAACCACACGCACTGATGTGGATTGCGGTAACGCCAACCATCGGCAGGCACACCCTGCGGACAGCAAACGAGAATAAGCTCACCATCGAGCTCAAACAGATCGGGGCACTCCCACATAAAGCCAAGCTTCTCGCCCAGCTCAATGCGCGTCGCATAGCTCCAGACCTCTAGATCGCGCGAGGTATAGACAAGCACGCAGCCGCGATCGTCTTTCGTACGAGCGCCCAGAACCATGTAGTAGATACCGTCGTGTTCAAGGATCTTGGGGTCGCGCACATGCGTACCGATATCGTCGGGGTAATCGACTGGTCCAACAGCCATGCGCTTCTCGCCCAATTCGTCGGGGTTCTCGGCAACCATATGAATCTGGTTTTGCTCACGGCCCGTCAACACGTAGTCGTAATCATCGCGGTCAAAATGCTTGACGTTGCCGGTATAGAAGTAGTGAATCTTGCCATCACGTACAAAGGCAGAACCAGAATACGCTCCGCTCGAATCCAAATCGGAATCGGGGAACAGCACGGGGCCGTGATTCTCGTACGTCACAAAATCCTTTGTCGTCAGATGGTTCCAAAGCACTGGACCGCCATGCGCAGCATCGAACGGATCGTATTGATGATAGATGTGATACGTATCACCAATCTGAACCAAACCGTTGGGGTCGTTGAGCCAGCCAAGCTCAGGCTCCACATGGAACAGGAGCCTATCGGGGTCAGACGCGATGCGACCCGCCGTCTCATCCTGTCCGGCACGCCACTGCTCATAGTCCGCGCGTGTCACCTTATTGTTTTGATTAAACATCGCCATTGACCTTCTCGTCTATAGGGAAGGACGCCCGACTCACACGAGCCGAACGCCCTTCCTCAAATGGACTTATCCGCACATTACACTGAATGGCTCAACTAGAAGCTGACATCGAAGCCTGCGCCAGCGCCCTCTTCATCGGTGGTTGGAACGCCCTTTGCCTTGTTGTAGGCAAAGATCAAGACGATCGGCACGATAAAGGCGATGAGATTGCCAGCCACATACCACACGAGAGTCTCGGGCGTAACGATGAGCAGGCCAAGCACACCGGTCAGACCCTGACCGATAGCGCGCACCTCAAAGAACTTCACGAAGGCACCGCCGCAGCCTGCACCGATGCATGCGCAGATGAACGGAATGATCGAATAGCGCATGTTTGCAGCAAAGATAGCGGGCTCGGAGATTCCGACCAGCGTCGGGATAAAGGACGACATGCAGATGTTGCGCTCTTTGGAGTGCTTCTTGTGAATGAGGTACATACCGATGGCGCCGCCGCCCTGGGCGATGATGGAAACCGACCAGATGGCCTGGATGTAGTTGAAGCCGGTCGTGGCAACGAGGTTGGCCTCGATACCCTGGATGAACTGATGCGTACCGGTAACGACGAGCGGCTGCAGGAACGCGGCGAAGACAAAGGCACCAAAGACGCCCATCCTGTTGTACAGGATATCGATTACGCCGGCGAGGACGTCACCGATCAGGTTGCCGAGCGGGCCGAACACGGTGAACAGGGCAACGTTAGCAAGAATCAGGGTAACGGTCGGGACGAAAACGAACGAAACGACCTCGGGGATGTACTTCTGGGCAATCTTCTCGACCTTGGCCATAAACCAGGCAGTCAGGATTGCGGGGAACACACCGCCCTGGAAAGCAACCATGGGAATGGATAGCGGACCAAAGTTCCAGTACTCAGCACCCGTCGGGTCCATAACGAACGTGTTGCGGTTCATAAGGCTCGGGTGAACCATGACGATACCGACGAGGATGCCCAGGATCGGGTTACCGCCAAAACGCTTGACCGCGCTGTACATAACCAGGACAGGCAGGTAGTCGAACGTGGTGGCGATAATGGCAAAGAAGCTTGCGAGGTTCTTGAGGAACTCGCTGTGATCGGCGAGGCTGCCTTCCATGCCAAAGAGGCCGTTGGCAACGATCAGCGACTTAAGGCCGATGATGATTGCAGCGCCGACGAAGGCAGGAATGATGGGGATAAAGATATCCGAGAATACCTTGAGGACCGAGAAGAACTTGCCCTTCTTGTCCGCCTCGGCGCCCTTGACCTCGGAAGCACTGATCTCCTTAACGCCCGTCAGAGCCATAAACTCATCGTAAACCTTGTTGACGGTACCGGTACCGAAGATGATCATGAGCTGGCCGCTGTTGTACAGCACGCCCTTGACGCCATCGATGTTCTCGAGCTCGGCCTTGTTG
>JAXJCX010000125.1:0-11535 GCA_036302225.1 Collinsella sp. | reverse complement strand
GGTCTTCGTCCGCAGCGGCATCCGTTTTGACTACACCATGGCCGATGCCTCGGACGAGTTTTTGCGCGAGCTGCTGGAGCATCACGTCTCGGGCCAGCTGCGCGTAGCGCCCGAGCACGTGAGCGACGCCGTGCTGTCTGTGATGGGCAAGCCGAGCCGCGCCGTCTACGACGCATTCTGCCGTAAATTTGAACGCTTGAACCGCGAATACGGACTCAAGCAGTACGTGGTGCCGTATCTGATCTCGAGCCACCCCGGTTCAACCATGAAGGAAGCTGTGGACCTTGCCGAGGCCGTGAGAGACATGGGCTACATGCCCGAACAGGTGCAGGACTTCTACCCCACGCCGTCCACCATGTCGACGTGCATGTACTACACCGGCGTGGATCCGCGCACCATGGAGCCGATCTATGTGGCGCGCGACCCGCACGAGAAGGCCATGCAGCGCGCGCTCATCCAGTATCGCAAGCCCGAGAACTACAAGCTGGTGCGCGAGGCGCTGGAAAAGGCCGGCCGCCGCGATTTGATCGGCTACACCAAGCATTGCCTGATTCGTCCCGTGCCCCCGCGTCCGGGCGAGACGACTGCTGGCGGTGGCCATGGCACCGGCAAGAAGGGCGGCAAGGCCCACGGTGGCGCCGCCGGCAAGGGACCCAAAGGCAGCAAGGGCCACGGTGGCATGTCGCGCGCGCAGAACACTGCCGGACGCAACCGCGCGGCCCAGGGACGTCAGGGCGCCAACGGCGGCGGACGCCGCAACTAGCGTGGCGAGGGCCGGCCGGTGTCTCTTGGCCAGTCGGCGTCTCCTCATCGCCCAAGCGTGTTTTCCCTAGGGGAAACACGCTTGGGCTGTCTCCAGTCGTGATTTCCCTAGGGGGAACACGCTCAGACACGCCTAGCCGTGTTTTCCTTAGGGGAATCACGCTTGCTGGTAGGGATGATCCGTCTGGCACGTCAGTTTGAGCGACCGCATCGCCTCTACCAGCACAAAGCCGGCGATGGCAACCGTGATCACTACGTCGAGCGGCGTGTTCACAAACCACAGCAGGCCCATGAGGTACGACCCGGCATTAAAGGCAAAGTGCAGCAGGATCGTGTAGCGGAGCTTTCCGGTCGTCACGAGCACCCAACCAAAGATGAGGCCGGCGGCACCCGCGTAGCAACCCTGCACCCAATTCATGTGCATAAAACCGAAGATTGCCGCCTGCAGCACAATCGCCGCGGCGATACCCCACGTACTTGGGGCCGCCCAGGGCACCATGGCGCCGTTTTGCGCGCTCGCACGACGCGGGCGCTTCCAAAGTGGGCGACACTGCGGATTAAACGCTCGGAGCGAAAACTCAAAAATAATGCCGCGCACCAGCAGCTCTTCACAAAATGGGGCGCCGAGCACCGTAGTCAGGACGGCGAGATAGCTGGTGTCGCCCATACCTGTTTCCTCGATAAGCTCGCTGTAGTCGGCCGCGGCGTCGGGCAACAGCGACAGCACGGCGTCGGTCACGTAGCCAACGACCACCTGCAGGGCAAGGCCAATCACGACAACGCAAGCGATGCGCTTCCATGCAGCACTTGCTCCCCCGCCGAGCGGACGTTCACCTTGCCGGCGCGCCATGAAGGAGCGGGGCCACAGATAACGCCACCACAGCAGCGCCATCAAAAACGACGCCGTCTGAGCGGCAGCCTGGAACCATTGGATATCGAGATTGTCGATCGGATAGCCCGTCAGCACCGATACGGCATCGAGAACCGAAAACAGAACCACGCTCAGGGCTATATCGGCAGCGACAACGCCAAAACATGCAAGCGCCCACGCCATCGCATTGAGCATGCCAACCTCCTCAAAACCGTTCCCTAGTTCTACCACAACTCGGCAGAGAGCTGATCCCATGGGGACGGAGGAAAACGGATCACTTATTGATGAGAATCGGGCACAGTGCCAAAGGCCCCGCTGGGCGAAATGTCGAACGGAAAGGTGCCGCAGCGATTGAAGGCGGCGATGAACATGCGGATGGCGTTGGACGGCGTGGTGCCTACGAGCTGGGTTGCCGCCGCGAAGGCCGCCTTTTCCTCAGGCAAGACCTTCGCTACAACCGGGGTCATGTGTTCTGCCATGGCGCTTCCTTTTTGAAACGACGGTGGTGCGGATAGATGCGGGCCACGCGGCTGGGCGACGGGCTGTGAAGGCAACCCGATTGGCCCGCATCCGGAGTTTGTTTCTACGGCGTTGGTATTACTTGGTATTCCTAAGTATTACCCCGCAGATAGAATAGCACACCTGATCCCTTGGGGACGGAGGAAAACGGATCATTTTGTTGCTGAATAAGTATTTAGAGTGTGATGATGTCCGAGATATTGAGGGCCCGAGCGTCGACGGCATCGTGCGTGGCAAGCAACAGCATGCGACCGTCGAGCAAGTCGAGCACGACTTCGGCGCATGCGTCGCGCGCAGCGGTATCTAGACCGGTAAAGGGCTCGTCCAGAATCACCGCGTCGCCTGGGCACAGCAGGGCTCGGGCAATCTCGACGCGACGGCGCTGCCCGCCCGAGAGCTCGGCCACACGAGCATGTACATCGACCCCCGGCACCAGCAGGCGCAACAGGGCTGCGGCACTCGAGGCGTCCACGCGCGCGTTGGCGCACACCAGCGCGTTATCCAGAGCAGAAGCGTCCTCTACCAGGCGCACATCCTGAAA
Organism: Collinsella sp.; assembly: GCA_036302225.1. Classification (GTDB taxonomy): domain Bacteria; phylum Actinomycetota; class Coriobacteriia; order Coriobacteriales; family Coriobacteriaceae; genus Collinsella. The sequence goes on along the minus strand of JAXJCX010000125.1, from coordinate 8,842 downwards.
CACCATCGAGCACGGTGCGCACTCCCCCGCCGCTAGCGCGAGCAACGTCGACTTGCCCACCCCCGAGGCGCCCATCACGCAGGTACGCCCGCCGGTGGGCACACGAAGCACCAGACCGTCCAGCGCCGGCGCCCAGGGCGCGCGATCGCCCACGGCAAGCGCAAGCTCCGCCGAAGCGCCATCGCTCGCGGCCCCCGCACGCCCGCGCAGTCCATGTCCATGCGTCCGCACGGCAACACGCCATGCCACGGAACCCGAAGCCCGCAGCAGCCACATCAGCACGCGCTCGCATGCCCACGATGCCGCCACGACCAACACGGTCCACGCCAGCAGGTCAGCCGTCTCAATGAGCAGCTTCGCCTGATAGATGCGCTCGCCCACGGTACCAGCCGCCATGCCAATCAACTCCGCCGCCACGCCGGCCTTCCAGCTCATGCCGATCACGGCGCGGGCGCACGAAAGCACAAACGGCAGGACTTCGCGCCAGGTATGGGCGAAGAACAGTCGCCAACCCCGCACACCATGCAGACGAAACATCTGCTCCAGCGGCTTATCCACTTGTGCCAAACCCTCGACCAGCGAAAAATACACGCCCGGCAGTGCCATCAAAAAGACCGCTGCAATGCTCACGCGCGCCGACCCCAGCCAAATGAGCAGCAGAACCACCACGCAGGCAACCGGCGTCGCCTTTACAAACGAAAGCGCCGGCGCCACCAGACGGGCAAACGTCCGCGACCGCACCGAGACTCCCGCCAGCACGCCGCCGCACACCGCGGCAAGTGCCAGCCCGCCCAAAATTCGCAAACCCGAGCCCACCAGAATCGTCCATGTGCTGGCATCGCACACCAGCCGCAGCAACGCCACCACAACAGCACCCGGACCCGGCAAAATCAGCGGCTGTGCCACCAGCGCCGCCGCGAAGACCCACACGGCAAGCCAAAAGGCGGCAACGGCACCTGCTGCCGCCACCGCCTTCATACGCTCTATCATTTGTCGAGCAAACGCACGCACGGGCTACTCCATGTAGTAGAAATCGTTAGCCGGGAGCTTGCCGCCCACGGCGCTCGGGTCCGCATCGGCCAGCACCTGCAGGTACCCACCGAGCGCGGCCTTCATATCCTTCCCCGTCTGGCACACGAGCATGCACCCGGGAATCGCCTTTTCGGCAATCGTGGCGTTATCCACGATGCCTGCATCGGCCACGGCCTGAGCCCAGTCCGCCGGCGCCGCATTGACGGCCTTCACGCTCGCCTCATGGCAGCGCAAGAATTCCGCCACGGCCTCGGGATGCTCCTCGGCAAAGGCACGGCGCACCACGGTCACACCCGTCAGCAGGCGCGAGCCCGTGTCTCCTGCCAGCTCATCCCACACATCGGTCAGACTTACCGGTGCCGACAGCTTGCCCTCGCTCTTGGCGATGGCAGCGGTCTTGAACGGCTCCGGCAGCACGCCCACGGCGGACGGGTCGGCAAGCAGAGCCGACAGCACCTCGGTGGGCTCCCTCTTAAACTCGAGCGCCACCTGGTCGGTCAGGCCCGCGCGCTCCAGCAGGTAGTTCATGACGTACTCCGGCGTGGTGCCCTTGCCCGTCATATAGACGGTATGGCCCGCCAAATCGCCAAACGAGGCCACACTCGCGTCGCCCGTCACCACGTTCAGCACGCCCAGCGTGTTGATGTCGATGACCTGCACCGCGCCTTCGGTCTTGTTGTAGAGCACGCTCGCCACGTTGGCGGGCACCAGGGCAATGTCGACATCTCCCTGAATGACCTTGGGCACGATCTCGTCGGCGGCAGTGTTGATCGCAAAGTAGAACTCGTTATCCGTGGCGCCCTCGTCCGCCTGGTCCATAAACTGCACCAGGCCAATCGACGTCGGACCCTTGAGCGACGCGACGTGTACCTCAACCGGCTCGGCAGCGGCACCGTCAGCGGCAGACCCGGCAGTCGAGCCCGCAGCAGACCCACCGCCGCAGCCAGCCAGCGCAAGCGACAACGCACCCGCGGCAAGCGCCGAGGCAAATCCTCGGCGCGACAGCTCAACATTAAACGCGCGCATCGTTAGCACGCCCCCTCGTTGGGCATCGACCAGGCGTGATGGTCGGTATGCAGCAGCTCCTCGGCCAGCGGCGAGAGCGGCGCGCCCAAAAACTCGCTGTAGCACGCCTGAACATCGGGATTCTCGTGCGAGAAGCGAATGTCCGCCTTCGCATCGAGGCCCCAGAGCACCTGGCCACGCTCGGCTGCCAGCTCGCAACCGTCGTGGATGGGCTGACCGCCGCCACCGACACAGCCGCCCGGGCATGCCATAACCTCGACGAAGTCATAACTCGCACGGCCGTCGCGAATCGCGTCGAGCAGGCGGGCGGCGTTGCCCAGCCCGTGCGCCACGGCAACGCACACCTTGGTGCCATCAATATCGGCGACGGCTTCCTTCCAGCCATCCAGGCCACGCACGTCGGTAAAGAAATCCGCATCGGGGTTCTTGCCCGTCACCAGGTAATATGCCGAGCGCACGGCGGCCTCCATCACGCCGCCCGTGGCGCCAAAGATCACGCCCGCGCCCGTGCCAAAGCCCAGCGGCGTATCGAGCGGCTCCTCGGTAAGCGTGTCGACGCTCACGTGGCTCGCGCGGATCATGCGCACCATCTCGCGCACCGTCAGCGCAACGTCCACATCGGGCGCGCCGCCCTCGCCCACCATGCTCGGCAGCGCGCACTCGGCCTTCTTGGCCGTGCACGGCATCACGGACACCACAAACAGGCACTCGGGCTCCACGCCCAGCACCTTGGCGTAATAGGTCTTGGCGATAGCGCCGAACATCTGCTGCGGAGACTTGGACGTAGACAGGCTGTCGACAAACTCCGGATAGCGCGCCTTCACAAAGCGCACCCAACCCGGGCAGCAGCTCGTAAACATGGGCCAGCCGCGGCTATCGCCCTCGCCCTTGGCGGCGGCGCCCAGGCGCTCGAGCAGCTCGGAGCCCTCCTCCATAATGGTGAGGTCGGCCGAAAAATCGGTATCGAACACGTACTCAAAGCCCACACGGCGCAGCGCGCACGCCAGGCGCTCGACGGTGGCCTCCTCACGCGGAATGCCGAGTTCCTCGCCCCAAGCGCTACGCACGGCCGGCGCGATCTGCACCAGCACGATCTTGCCGGGATCGGCGAGAGCATCGAACACGGTCTCGGTATCGTCACGCTCACGCAGCGCGCCCGTCGGGCAATGCGTAATGCACTGGCCGCATGCAACGCAATCGGTCTTGCCAATCGGCGCGCGCCCGCGGGTACCCACGGCGGTATGCGTGGCGCGGTTGGTCAGGTCCCAAATCCCTAGGCCCTGCACACTCTCGCAAACCTTGATGCAGCGCATGCATTTAATGCACTTATCATTTTCGCGGATGATGGGAAAATCGAAATCCCAGCCCTCGCCCGCCAAATGCCTTTGATACGGCAGATAGAAAATGCCCAGGTCATTGGCGATGGTCTGCAGGTTGCAGTTGCCGCTGCGCACGCAGCTCGTGCACTGCGAATCGTGCTGGGACAGCAGCAGCTGCACGTTGGTGCGACGGGCTTCGCGCGCCTTGGGGCTGTTGGTGTGGACCACCATGCCGTCGAGCACGTAGTTGTTGCAGGCGGCAACCAGCTGGTCGCAGCCCTCAACCTCGACCACGCACACGCGGCAACCGCCGATCTCGTTTAGATCGCGCAGGTAGCACAGGGTAGGAATCTGAATGCCGACGGACTTGGCTGCGTCCAGGATCGTGGTGTGCTCGGGAACCACGACCTCGCAATTATCGATAGTGAGCTTGACCATATTGTGCGCTCCGTTTTCGGTGTTGTCGCTGACGGTGGTTTTGTTGGGCTCTACCATTCCAGGTTCCTCCCTCCGCGGAACGTGCCAAAGCCAAAGTGGTCGCAGCGCAGGCAGCGGCTCGCCTCCTGGCGCGCCTCCTGCTCGGTGAGACCCTGCTCGACTAGATTCCAATCGTGAATGCGCTCGCCGGCCTCGCGCTCGCCCAGCTCGCAGCGGCCGCACTCGTGCTTGCCCTTAAACTGGACGGTCGGCAGCTCCACGTCGAGCTTGATCTTGTGGTCGAAGCCCAGATAGCGGTCGATGTTTGCCGAAGCCACGCGGCCGGCATTGATGGCGCGGATGACGGTAGCGGGGCCGGTCTGGCAGTCGCCGCCGCTAAAGAGGCCATCGAAGTTGGGCACGGCGCCATCCGAATCGGTGACGACGCAGCCCCACTTGCAGGCAATGCCCATCTCCTCAAACGGCTTGGAATCGATGTCCTGGCCAATGGCGACGAACACGCGCTCGCAGGGGATGACGTGCTCGGGCGTGGCGGCGGCACGCGGAGCCGGACGACCGCGGCGGGGCTCGCCGATAATCTGCGGCTGCATGCGCAGGCCGTTCACGCGACCGTCCTCGCCCGTCTCGATGGCGAGCGGGGCTGTCAACTCCAGCACTTCGCAGCCCTCGGCCTGGGCACCGGCGATCTCGGCATCCTGGGCCGTCATATCGCAGATGCGACGGCGGTAGACGATGCTTACCTTTTCGGCACCGCAGCGCACGGCAGAGCGTGCCACGTCCATGGCAACGTTGCCGCCGCCGATGACGCACACGCGCTGGCCGCTTAGGTCGGGCAGCTCGTCATCACCGATGGCACGCAGCATCTTGACGGCCGACTCAACGCCGGGCGCCTCTTCGCCCGGAAGGCCGAGCTTCTTGTCGCTGTGGGCACCGATGGCTAGGTAGACGGCATCGAACTCGTCGCGTAGACGGGCGAGCTCCTCGCCGTTCACGGAGTGGTCGAGTTCCACATCGATGCCGGCGCTCATGATCCAGTCGATCTCGGCCTGCAGGCGCTCGCGTGGCAGACGATAGCTGGGGATTCCGTAGCGCAGCATGCCACCCAGGTGGTGGCGCTGCTCAAAAATGGTCACCTTGTGGCCCATCACGGCCAGGTAGTAGGCGCAAGAAAGACCGGCCGGGCCGCCGCCGATCACGGCGACGCGCTTACCAGTGTTGTCCACTACATGTGGCTTGTGGTCGTTGAGGTCGCTATGCTCAACGGCAAACCGCTTGAGGGCAAGGATGTTCATGGGGTCGTCGACCATGCCACGGCGACAGTGCATCTCGCAGGGATGCTCGCACACCAGGCCGCAGACGAGCGGAAGCGGATTGTTCTTGCGGATGACCTTGACGGCATCGGCATAGCGGCCGGCCTCAACGAGCGAAATGTACCCGGGAATGTCGACGTGCGCCGGGCAGCCTGAGACGCACGGGACACGGGCCTCGCGGTCAAAGCCGCAGGAGTGCTCACGGATGTGGTGCTCAAAGTCGTCGCGGAAGCCGCGAATGGCCGTGAGCGCCATGGCGCCGGCCTCGTAGCCGATGGCGCAGTCGCTCGAAAGGTAGATGGTGCGGGCCGTGCGCTCAATAAGGTTGAGCGTGGACTCATCGGCGCGCCCTTCGAGCACATCGGCGAGCAGGTCGCTCAGCGCGCTCAGGCCCACGCGGCAGGGCGTGCACTTGCCGCAGCTCTGGGTGGAGCACAGGTTGACGAGCGCTGCCGTAAACTCAACGGGACACGGAGCGAGCGAACTCACCGCCAGACGACGTCCGAGCGCATCGTGCAGGTCGTCCATGACGGCCTGAGCGTGGCTGCGTTCCATTACATGCAGTCGAGCCATAAGATCCCCTCTCACATGGCAGCCCGGAGGCGAGGCCGGGCGAAATTGCTACACGCAACACACTGACCTATATAGTTGTTTGGCAGCAACACGGTTCGGCAGGCGGTATGAAACGTCGTCCTCAGCGGTGAAATAAAACATTACCGCAGATAAATGCCATATTTGATAAAACGCGTTACCCACAATGCGGCACTTGGGGACACTCCTCACTCTGGTGCATCGTGGACAGGTTTGTTTGCACCAATCGTGAGTTGCGGTGAAATAGGGACTGAAAAGCCGCTCAAAAGGCCAAAACAGTCCGTATTCCACCGCAACTTCAAGACGTTGGTGCAGATTAACCTGACCTCTTTGCACCAAAAAGGGCCCCGAGCATCGTCTGCTCGGGACCCAAACTCATCTCGCCTTACCGCGCGACGCGTATGTTACTTGCGCTTGCCGCCGCCGTCACCGGGGCGACGGGAGCTGCCGCCGCGCTTGCCGCCACGGCCGTTGCCATAGCTGCCACGGTTATCGCGGCCGCCGGCGCGGCCGCCACGGGAGCCGGCCTGGTTGCCGCCGCGACCACCACGGTAGCCGCCGCGACGCTCTTCGCGGGTATCGTCGTAGTTGCGCCAATCATCGCGGCGATCGCGGCTGGCACGCGGATCACGACGATCGCGCGATTCACCAGAACGCCCGGCGCCGCTGCGGGTGCCATTAGCGCGAGCGCCCTCGCGACGCTCGCCACCGCGGCCACCGCGCTCTTCAAAGCGCTTGCCGCCACGGGACTCACCGCTGCGGGCGCCACGCTCACCGCGACCCTCGCCGCCGCGACGCTCGTCACGGCCACCGCGCTCGTCATTGCGACCGGAACGACGACGATCGCCCGAGACACGCTTGCCGCCACGCGAGCCACGGCCCTCGTCCTCGCGCTCAACACGGCGACGACCACCGCGGTCCTCGTCCTCGCGGCGACGGCGATGCGCCTCGCCCTGGAACTGCTTGGCACGACGCTCGGCACGGTTGCCGCGCGGGCCCTGCTCAACGGCACCAGCACCGCCGCGCTCCTCGGCAGCCATCTCGCGGGCCACGCTCTCCACGGCCTCGTCCACGCGAGCCTGAACGCCCTCGCGCACGCGGGTCTTGCCACCGCGCTTGGGACGGCTCGGGCGCTCGCCGTCGCCGCGGCGGTCGTCGCGACCGCGGTTGGAACGACCGGCCACATCGCCGTAGTCATCGCCGTTACGCTTGCCGTCACGACGTGCCTGCTCAAGCTTCTTCTTGCTCTTGGACTTGCCGCGCTTGGTCTTCTTCTTCACCTTAAAGGCTGCAGGGTCACGTTCGGGATCAACCGCGGGCGGGTTGGGACCCACATGCAGATCGCCGGCCTCGTAGATATCGGCGGTCTTGTCCATGAGCTTCTCGATCTCGTAGAACTCGTCCACGTCCTGCTCGGTCACAAACGTAATGGCCCAGCCCAGCTCGCCTGCGCGACCCGTACGGCCAATACGGTGGATGTAGTCGGTCGGCTCGGACGGCACGTCAAAGTTCACGACGTAGCGCACGTCGCTGATGTCGATGCCGCGGGCAAGCACGTCGGTTGCCACCAGCACGTCGACGGTACCGTCGCGGAAGGCCGAAAGGGCACGCTCGCGCTGGGCCTGGCTGCGGTTGCCGTGAATCGCGGCGGCCTTGATGCCCTTGCGCTCCAGACGACGGCAGCAGCTGTCGGCGCGGTGCTTGGTGCGCATAAAGACGATAGTGCGCTCCGGGCCTTCCTTTTTGAGGAACTCGGGCAGCAGGTTGTTCTTGGCCTCGATGGACACCGGGAACACAAACTGGTCGACGGTGTCGGCAGTCGACGTGGCGGGCGCGATCTCCACGCGGGCCGGGTCGCTCACCAGATCGGTGATCTCGCCCACGGCCTCCTCGTCGAGGGTCGCCGAGAACAGCAGTGTCTGGCGCTCTGCCGGCGTCTCGCGCACAATGCGGCGGACGGCGGGCAAAAAGCCCATGTCGAGCATGCGATCGGCCTCGTCGAGCACCAGGACCTTGACCTCGTCCAGGTGGCAGGCGCCCTGCTCGATCAGATCGACCAGACGGCCCGGCGTGGCGACCAGGATGTCGCAGCCGTACTTGAGAGCAGCGGTTTGCGGCTTGTAGCTCACGCCGCCCACGACGGTCACGGCAACATGGCCGGTGACGTCGGCGATCTTGCTCGCGACCTCGTCGATTTGCTGGGCAAGCTCGCGCGTAGGGGTGATGACGAGCATCACGGGGCCGCGGCCGTTGCCCTCGGGCTTCTTAGCACCGCGACGACGGTTGCGGCCACCGCGCTCGCGCACGGGTTTGGGAGGAGCGATGTGCTCCAGATTGTTCATGGTCGGCAGCAAAAAAGCGGCCGTCTTGCCGGTGCCGGTCTGGGCGGCGGCAAGCAAGTCGCGGCCTTCGAGCACCACAGGAATCGAGCCGGCCTGCACGGGCGTCGGCGCCGTGTAGCCCAGGTTCTCGATGGCACGAAGTATCTCGTCCGAAAGTCCCAGTTCGTCAAAGGCGGGCAGGCTCTCGGTAGCGGACTCGACGGCCTGGGCGGCACTGGCCTCATCGGCGGCATCGAAGGCAGCTTGGGTCATGGCCTCGCGGGTCTCGTCTAGAATCTCGGCGTCGGTGACGTCGGATACAGAATTACGCATATGTTGTTGTTCCTTATCTGCACGCGCAATGGGCGCGGCATGCGGCCGCGCAGGCGTGCTTGGTAGTGCGCTAATACATACAAAAACGGGTGCGCACAGAGAGGACGTTGCTCAGCACGCTGGCGATCGCTTTGGCAGCCCTATCACGCGCCGTCCAGACGCAGCAGCTCTAAGCGATGGAGCAGATTCGCCGCCGGTTAGTATACCCGTACTCCGTATGCCCCCACGTAAACCACAGATGACGAGGCGGACGAGGCGAGTCTGGGCCAATTGTCTCAATCTGTAACAGTTAGAGATCATTTTCCCTGCTAGATGTTACAGATTGAGATGGTTGGTTGGGACGGTCCATCGGCCAACCATCCATCCTCATCTGTAACGAAATCTCATATATTATTTCTGTACTACACACCCCCAGGGGGTATGGGTGTATAGTATCGGCAGGTTAACAATTCCAACACCGAATCACGGAAAG
>JAXJCX010000124.1:0-11686 GCA_036302225.1 Collinsella sp. | reverse complement strand
GGGCGTTCATCCTGGGTCACGGCTATGAGCACGTCGACTTCGCGCGGGGTGAGAGCGTGGTTGGCGATGAAGGCCTGGCGTTGCTCCTCGATGGTGGGGGCGGCGAGTGCTTCTTCTGCCAGCTGCTCGCGCTCGCGCTCCTGCTCGGTTTGGGGTAGGCGGAACAGGCCCGCGGCTACAAACGCCACACTCGCCGCCACAAGCAGCATGAGCGCGCCGATCATGATGAGGGCGACATTGCCCGAGGTTACAAGTGCCAGCGAGATGCCCGACGTAGTGAACGCGCACACGTTGTTGGCGGCGCGGCCCATGCCAGCCCACAGTGCGGGCGTGTGCATGCTCGGCGCCAGCTGCGTAAACGTGGCGGTAAAGAACGTGACAAAAAAGCCCGAGCTTAGGTAAAAGACGACAAGGCCCAGGTTGGGATCGGCGCCGGCCTCCACGGTCAGGATGGAAATGGTCGAGAGCACGGCGATGCCGAGCATGATGAGGCCCATGTAGCGACGCTCGGCAAGATCAAAGACGATACCGGCGACGAGACCGCTCGCCGCCAAAAAGAGGCGCGGCCAGGTCTGTACGGCGATGGTGCCGTGGGCGTTGGAGAACGTGACGACGTTATCGAGCGTCGAGAACAGGCAGGCGAGAATCATGACGAGCGCGATACTCCAGCACGCCTGCTTGGCGAGAGCGTGCGAGGGCTCGGCAAAGGGATTGATGATGGGGCTGGGGCCCTCGTTTGCCTCTTGGGTGGTGGCGCTGAGGGCGGAGATAATGATCGTCGCTGTGCCAAGGACGATGAGCTCTGCGATACCGCCGCAATCGAGCAGGTTGATGGCGAACTGCATCAGGATGCCCGCGGCATAGGCCGCCCCCGCACCGGTGGCGAGCTTGGGGTCATCCTGGAATGCCAACGAAAAGGCGTGGTGAGCGGCGGCACCCAGCAGGCCGAGTCCAAAGAAGGCCACGCAGCCCAGAATCTCGAGGGCAAGCGGACCCGTGGGGGACTGGATCTGGGTCAATCCCAGGATGGCGATGGGAACAGCGGTGTTGGCGGCTGCCAGTGAGTGGCCTTTGCGCTGTGCGAGCCCGAACAGCGGCGCGTATCCGATAAAGCCGATCACGCTGGCGCCCAGAATAAAGCCCTGTGCGATCACAACGCGTTCGGCACCGGCGAGCAGCCCGACGTTGGCGTCGAAGCGAAACTCGGCGGCAAGGAAGGCGAAGGTGAAGAGCGCGAGTGCCAGAAGCGCGTTGATTTTAGGCCTGCTCAGGTTCAAGGACGGTCCTTTGGGTGGACGAATGATCGTGTCCTCGATTGTAGCGTCCCTGGGACGAGTGTAGCGATGGCGAAGTCATATTGGATTAAACCGCAGGTAGCAATAGGGGTTCGTATCTACGAACCTAGGCATATGGAATCGCTGGTCGCACCTTGGTGGTACAGGACCACCACAAAGGGGACGGGCACCTTTGTGGTGGTGTAGTCCTTCGACCAAGGAGGCCGTTATGTACGGAAGCCACTTCGATAAGCAAACTCAGCGTGAGTGCACCTGCTCGCTGGTTCATGGTACCTGGCGTTGTGTGGGTGCCAAAATAGCTTGCGCCGGCGCGTGTGCGCTTATGGTTGGCCAGTTGCTGCTGCCGAGCGTGGCGCTGGCGACGGAATGCGCCAATCCCGCCGCTGGGACGGATGAGGTTGCCGAGGCTCCGGTAACGCCGACGGTTGCGGGGGATACGGCGGCTCCGGCGCCGGTACCGGTGACTCCGGCTGCGCCGATGACTGACGCGGCTCCGGCGGCACCGTCCACGGCAGAAGCTCAGCAAGATCAGCAGGACGCATCAGCGGCAACGGTGAACGATACGGTTGCTGCCAACCAAGATGGCTCTCTTGGGGGCATAGACAGCTCGTCGGCAAACAACGCCATCATGCCCTGTGGCGTGACCGATGTGACAGGCGGGAGCGGCGTTAAGGTCAACACGACCGTGGTCCCCCACTATACGGACTGCGCGCTTCCGAGCAAGGTCACACTCAAAAAGGGCCAGCCGTATACCCACGATTTTCTCGATGTTGAGGGCGGCATGCCGGATGAGCCGCTCTGCGAACTTGTCGAAACCAAGTACTACCGGGCCGATGCTGCTTCGGGCACCCTGGCTGAAGTCCAGGACGCATCTATGTCCGATGTGACGGCCCGCTTGGAGCCTGTTGGCGATCACATGAGGCTGACGCTGACCTTTACGGGTGGCGCGGCAGGCGGCTCGTATCGACTCACGCGCAATGAGGCTCTCTATATTGGCGCGGCGCTGGAGTATACCGGAACTGACTATGAAGGCAGCTCGACTATCCTCAACGAAACCAGGTACGATTATTACCTCCGCTACGCCATCAATAGCGAAATTACGCTCGTTGCGTCAGAAAACGAAGCCCTCGAGAATTTGAACGTCAACGATGTGAAAACCGACTATGCGCCCGGCGAGGCGCCGCGTGCGACCGCGACGATTCCTGCCGCCGATGCCGACAAGTATGAGATCGCCTATGAGTGCTGGGAAGAGATGGATGGCAGCGACCCTGCGGAGCTTACGCCCGTTGCCTTCTGGTATTCCGACCCCGCTAAGTATCCGACGGGCGCGAGGAGGATCGAGCGCTTCGAAGAGGGCAAGTTCTACATGTATTCCGTTGAGCTGAGGCTCAAGGGCGACAATACCGTGGCTGATGACTGCAATATGAACGTCAACGGTCATTGGGTACACCACATTAAGACCGTCAACGGCGTCTTTGCGCCCAATGCTGACAATATGCTGTGTGAGCAACCAATCGACGAATGGCGTGCCATCGACGTTATTGAGATCAACGGCGCCACGACCACCTTCAAGGCGGGCGACAGGCCGGTCTTTACGGCGGGTACTCCGGTGGATTCGAGCTCTGTCCTTCAGTGTGAGTTCTGGATGGGGAGCGACGGCAGTGAGGTGAATTCCATCGAGTTTTGGGATCAGCACATCACCAACCATATTGACGCGTTTAAGCCCGGTGTGACCTATCGTTACGGCCTGTACTTTAAGCCGGCGCGTGGCTTCTACTTTACGCCCAATACCAAGCTGAAGATCAATGGGGTTGAGTGTGGCTATCAGGTGGGCGAGGCAAGTGAGGTTGATCCCGAGAGCGGTTGGATTTACACCCTGTGGCTGAACACCAATCTGACGTTTACGCCTGAGAATACGCCTACTCCCGATCCGCAGCCCACGCCGGATCCCAACCCAACGCCGCAGCCTGAGACTGAGCCCGAGGCCAAACCCGCGACCAAGCCGACCGCGACCACCACCACGACCAAGACGGTTGAGAAAGCCACGCCGGCCAAGAAGTCCGATACCGCTCTAGTCGCCACAGGCGACACCACCGCGATGACGGCCACCGCCCTAGGCATCGCCGGCGCAACCGTTGCCGCGGCCGGCATCGCCGCAACCAAGCGCCGCAAGCGCTAGGTTTTGGTGGCAGCGCCCGTCCTCGGCTTTATCAAGATCTCAATCTGTAACACCTGGCTGCCCAAAACGGCCCTAGATGTTACAGATTTAGATGAACCGAATGGCCGCTAACCTAACGTCTTGATCTGTAACACGTAGCGGGGAATTTGGTCTCTAACTGTTACAGATTGAGATGAACAGGCGGATGTTCGCACAATATCTTGATCTGTAACAACTACGAGGCTCAACAGGTCCTAACTGTTACAGATCGAGACAAAACGATCGACCAGGCCCCAAACTACCACAAAGGTGCCTGTCCCCATCGTGGTGGTGGTTTGGGCGGCCGGTATAGAAAAAGTCCCCGCCGGGCGTGTGCTCGACGGGGACTCTGCCGTTTGGTGGCTAGCACTGCAGGTGATTACTCGCCCAGCAGGCTCTTGGTGATGGAGGCAGCGGCCTTCTTGCCGGCGCCCATCGCCAGAATGACCGTAGCGGCACCGGTGACGATGTCGCCGCCGGCCCAGATGCGGGGATCGGTGGTCTGGCCGGTCTCCTCGTCGGCGACGATGTAGCCCCACTTGTTGAGCTCCATCTTGCCACCGATCTTGGCAGCGAAGGGGTTGGCGTTGGTGCCGATAGCCGAGATCGCGACGTCGCAGGGGATCTCCTCGATGGCGCCTTCGATGGGCACCGGGCGACGACGGCCGGACTCGTCGGGCTCGCCGAGCTCCATCTTCTGGACCTTGACGGCGCACACGGAGCCGTCCTCGCCAGCGACAAACTCGAGCGGGGAAACGAGCGGCAGAACTTCGACGCCCTCGGCCTTGGCATGGTGCAGCTCGGCGCGACGGCAGGGCATCTCGTCCTCGGTACGACGGTAAGCGATGATGGCGTGCTCAGCGCCCAGACGCTTGGCGGTACGGACGGCGTCCATAGCTACGTTGCCGCCACCAAAGACGATGACATTCTTGCCGTGCTTGGTGGGGGTGTCGTACTCGGGGAACTTGTTGGCCTTCATCAGGTTCACGCGGGTGAGGTACTCGTTGGCGAAGAAGACGTTAGGCAGGTTCTCGCCGGGGACGTTGAGGAACTTGGGCAGGCCAGCGCCGGTCGCCACGTAGATGGCGTCGAAGCCCTGCTCGAACAGCTCCTCGGCCGTGGCCATGTTGCCCACGACGGAGTTGTACTCAAACTTGACGCCCATGTCCTCCAGGCCGTCAATCTCGCGCTTGACGACTGCCTTGGGCAGACGGAACTCGGGGATGCCGTAGACCAGCACGCCGCCGCCGGTGAAGAATGCCTCGAAGACGGTGACGTCAAAGCCGTTACGGGCGAGCTCGCCGGCGCAGGTGATGCCGGACGGGCCGGAGCCGACGACGGCGACCTTCTTGCCGTTCTTGGGGGCCATCTTGGGCGTGGAGGCGAGCTCGGGGCGATCACCCAGGAAGCGCTCGAGCTGGCCGATGGCCACGGGCTCGGACTTCTTACCACGGATGCACTTGCCCTCGCACTGGTTCTCCTGCGGGCAGACGCGGCCGCAGATAGCGGGAAGCATGGAGTCCTCGCGGATGGTATCGAGGGCGCCGCCGAAGTCCTTCGCGCGGATCTGCTCGATAAAGCGGGGAATGTTGATGTTGACGGGGCAGCCCTCAACACAGAACGGCTTCTTGCAGTTGAGGCAGCGCTCGGCCTCGGCCAGCGCCATCTCCTCGGTGAAGCCCTTGTCGACGGGGCGGAAGTCGCAGGCGCGCTCGGCAGCCGGCTCCTCGTTATCGGGGGTGCGGGGCGACTTCATATCGGCAACGAAACGACCGTTAACTAGTGGCATGCGCAGCTCTTTTCCTCATAGGCCTTGAGGGACTCGCCCTCTTCGGAACGATAAGCGGCCTGGCGGGCACGAAGGTCATCCCAGTCGACCAGGGTGGCATCGAAGTCGGGGCCGTCGACGCAAGCGAACTTGGTCACGCCGCCCACCTCGACGCGGCAGCAGCCGCACATACCGGTGCCGTCAACCATGATGGGGTTGAGGGACGCGGTGATGGGGGTGTCGTACTTCTGGGCGGTGAGGGTCGAGAACTTCATCATCGGAACGGGGCCGACGCAGAAGACCTGGCTCACGGCCTTGTCCTGCAGCAGACGCTCCAGCGGAGCGGTGACAACGCCCTGCTCGCCGTAGGAACCGTCGTCAGTGGTGATGTGAATGTGGTCCTCGTCGAGGAGCTCGCGGAACTGATCCTCCATGAGCAGGAGGTCCTTGGTGCGGGCGCCCATGATGGCGTGCACCTCATGACCGGTCTCGACCAGGTGCTTGGCGACCGGGAAGGCAATTGCCAGGCCGACGCCGCCGCCAATGACGGCGCAGGGGCCCTCAGCCATCTCGGTGGGAACGCCCAGCGGGCCCACGACGTCGCGCAGCGACTCGCCGGCCTCGTAGGTGGAAAGCATCTCGGTGGTCTTGCCGATCACCATGAAGATGAACTCGACCCAGCCCTCGTCACCGTTCCAGCCGGCCAGGGTAAACGGGACGCGCTCGCCCGTCTCGTTGGCGCGAACCATGAGGAACTGTCCAGCGTGCGCATGCTTGGCGATTGCGGGCGCCTCGATGCGGAACTTGAACACCTTCTCCGAGAACTGCGTCTTCTCCAGGATCTTATACATAGAACCCCTCTCTTGTTAGGGCGACCGAACCGTGCCTCCACGGAAATGGACGGTAGCCCGAATAAAACCGTACGCGCACAGGCGTTGTGCAGACATACGGTGCAAATTATACCCTCATGGACATGTCGCTTACGTGTATCTTCGGCGGTTGGGAGCAGGGTTTATCCACTTTGGCCTACCAAATAGGGGCAGGTTTATTTTGGTCAGTTTTATCGGGTAAAACGGCAAAGGGGGCCGGTCTCGCGCATCGGTGAGGCCGGCCCCCTTTGGAGCTCTGCATATGTATGGCGGCACAGGACTTATTGCGATGCGGCCGCCGCGGCGTTTTCGCATATAAAACCTGCCAAAATAAACATCCCTAAATGGTAGGTTTTAGTGCTTGCCGTTGGCGGAGGCGGAGCCGTTGACGTGGTCGCGGGCGTAGACTACGCCGTGTACGATCGCCAGGCCGGCGGCGTCGGCGGCGCGGGCGCAGGTGTCCTGGAAGTCCTCGGCCTCGCGGGCGCGCAGCTGCTTGAGCACGTAGTCTGCGACAGCCATCTTGCCGGGAGGGTTGCCGATACCGGTGCGGATGCGGCTGAAGTCGCGACTGCCCATCTTGTCGATGATGGAACGCAAGCCGTTGTGACCGGCGTGGCCGCCGCCTACCTTGACGCGTACGTCGCCGGCGGGAATGTCGAGCTCATCGTGGATCACGAGCAACTCCTCGGCCTTGATCTTGTACTCGCGGCAAAGCTTGGAGATGGGACCGCCCGAGGTATTCATGTACGACTGCGGCTTGACCAGCACAATCTGGCGCTTACCGCCCTCTTCCTCGGGATCGTTGATGTTGATGAGCGCGACCTCGGCGCCTGCCTGGTTTTTCCAGTACGTGACACCGGCCTGACGGGCCAGCTCGTCAATTGCCTTAAAACCGGCGTTGTGGCGGGTCTCGGCATACTCATCGCCAGGGTTGCCAAGTCCGGCAACCATGCGAATCTTGAGCGGCTGTGCAGCTGCCATGTGCTTCCTTTCGTCGATTTGTCGCCTGCTATGGTGAGCGACCCCGTTGCTGCTGTCAAATGGAGGGTGAATGAGGCTGCATGAGGGCGTTGGACAGTCGTCAGAAGCCGGGGTGGACAGTTAGTTCAGATTTGTATAAACCAAGAGGTCTTCGACTGCCAAAATTGGGACCGCGGAACTGCCACGGCGCTTTGGAGAGCACATTTTGCGCTATTTCAGATCTTTCGAGTCTTCAAATGAGGTGATTGGCGCCGGAATGGCGGCAAACTACCTCGATATTAGCCGTCTGTTTATACAAATCTGAACTAACTGTCCAGCCATGCTAGGTAACACTGGGTAAAAGTCTTTTAGACCGGCGCGAGGCCGATTCCGGCCCGCAGGGCGTTGAGCCAGGCGGCCTGACGCTTTCGATAGCCCTTGATGCGATATCGGAATCGGACTCCCGCGAGTCGATGCATCGTTTGTGCGAAGGCTTCGAGTGCAACAAGGTCCTTCATTTGGTCACGATTGATAACCAGGACGTGGATACCCATGGCTTTAAGGCCATTGTTACGATTGCCATCGTGGATGCGGGCGTTTTGAAGCTCATGTCCAATTCCGTTGTATTCGTTGTCGACTCCAGCGGCCGGGCAATATAAGTCGCAGATGGCGTAGGGGATGCCCGAGGACATGTTGACCGCAAGGGTGTCGAAATCGACACGATAGTTGAGCAGTAAGCCTCCCATGGGCAAGCTGCAGCACCCGAATCCGCCAAAGCGCATGGGTGCGCCCAGGACGGCGAACATCAATGATTCCGCTGGGGATGCGGATCCGGCCCGGGCGAGTTTGACAGCCGTACGAAATGAGGCGTAGGAACTGCTTTTGGCAAATCGTGCGACTGCCTCGAGCTCTTCGATGGTTGTGGCGGGTTCGCATTTGTAGTGTGCCTGTTCGTAGCGGGTTTCGGCTTGCTTTTCGGGTGTCGGTTGGTCGCCCTGGCAATCGAGGCCGTCCATCGCTTCGAAGCCGTTGGCCTTGGGCCATGTGTCGTCGTAGGCGATGGGGTAAGTTGCCTCGGGCGGAAGTGAGTAGGTTCCGAGCAGCTCCATGAGAAGCATCAAGGTTTTGGCAACTGATTCATTTTTGGAACAAAGCATGGCCGTCATGGCGGGGGACGTTGCGTAGATGTCGGCTTCGATGTGCATGATCGCACCTTGGGGAAGAGGGGCGGTGATGGTGTGCTGGAGGAGCCGTCCGTCGGGCCGTCTGTTGTTGCCGCCCGCAACAAAGAGATCTAGACACTCGGAGTCATCTTCGCTCCAGGCGTCAAGTATTGCAAGGGCCGCAAAGTCTATGGCGTCCTTGTTGGGAACGCAACCTTCGAGGGATTGTGTCTGTTGCTCGTCATCGATGACGTCCCAGGGAAGGGCGGAGTACGCCCGTCGAGCGCGGCGAATTGCGCGGAGGGCGGAAAGATGTGAAATCACGGTCGTCATAGCTATAAGGTACTAATCCGTTGGCGAAGTGATACTGCCGTATCGGTCTTTTCGCTCAAAGGGGTGTCGCGCGCCGCGGGCGGTAGCGTGATCATGTGGAATGCCTTGAAAAAGTGGAGAATGGAGCGATGGGCTGGCCTTGGAGGCATCAGCTGAGGTGGGTGTTGGACAGTTATTTCAGATTTGTATAAGGCGACCGGGGCGTATTGCCGTTGTTGAAGGAATCGGTGGGCAAAATGGGGCCAACGGCATGGTGAAGAGATCCATAGGCGGAGGGATCGAACGGAATTATGCCGGCAAGAGCGCTTTCGACGTATTAAATGGCCCAAACGAATGCCTAAATTAATACAAATCTGAACTAACTGTCCATGGCGGGTTGTCGAGGGGTAGAAAAAGGGTCGGAAGCGAGCCTCCGACCCTTTAAAAACACTAAAGATGATGCGATGCACGCTGGATTACAGCGCGAAGTCGCCGCCGACGAGCGTGGAGACGGGCTCCTCGTGGTAAACGGCGGAGATAGCCTGAGCGAACTCCTCGGCGACCGAGATGGTCTTGATCTTGCCGCCGACCTCGACGGGGATGGCATCGGTGACGAGGCACTCGACGATCGGGGCGTCGTTCAGGCGCTCGATGGCCGGACCGGAGAAGATGCCGTGGGTGGCGCACACGTAGATGTCGCCGGCGCCCATGGCCTTGAGCTCCTTGACGTTGGCGCACAGGGTGCCAGCGGTGTCGATCATGTCGTCGTTGATGATGCAGGTCTTGCCCTTGATGTCACCGATGATGCCCATGACCTCGGCGGCGTTGTGGCGCGGACGGCCCTTGTGGGCGATGGCCAGGTCGCAGCCGAGCATGTCGGACAGCTTCTTGGCGGCCTTGGCACGACCCACGTCGGGGGAGACGACAACCAGGTTGTCGGTGTCGAAGTGCATGTCGTTGTAGTACTGGCCAAACAGCGGCAGTGCGGACAGGTGGTTAACCGGGATATCGAAGAAGCCCTGGATCTGACCCTGGTGCAGGTCGAGGGTGATGATGCGGTCGACGCCGGCGCGCTCGAGCAGGTTGGCGACGAGGCGGGCGGTGATGGGCTCGCGCGGGCCGGCCTTGCGGTCCTGGCGGGCATAGCCGTAGTGGGTGATAACGGCGGTGATGGAGCGGGCGGATGCGCGCTTGGCAGCGTCGGTGGCGATGAGCAGCTCCATGAGCATGTCGTTGACGTTGCCGCCGGCCACGGACTGAATCAGGAAGACGTCGGCGCCGCGGACGGTCTCGTCGTAGCGGGCGTAAATCTCACCATTGGCGAACTGCTTTAGCGTAAGGCCCGAAAGCTCGACCCCAAGGTACTCAGCGATCTTCTGAGCGAGGGGACGGTTGGAGGAACCGGAATACACGCGGATGGACTTGCGCATATTCTCCGACTTCTCGGGATCATTAATCGGCATTACCCTTCTCCTTTATACATCGAATGCCATATAGATGCCTTTTTGCATTGTAACCGTGCGGCGGGGTTATTCGAGTCTTGATAACGTCTTTACCGTCAACGGACACGAACCGACCACTCATCCGGTCGCGCAGGTCACGATAGAAAAAGGAGCCGTCCCCGTGAGAACAGCTCCTTTTGTGCTTGGTAAAACGTTATACCTCGTCGTTCTCGTGCAGACGGCGGCGGTAATCGGCGGCCCAGCCCTCAATATTTACCTGACGGGCGCGGCCCAAGCCGAGCGCGTCGGCCGGAACCGGCTCGGTGATGACGGAGCCGGCGGCCACAAGCGCGCCGTCGCCGATCTGAGCGGGCGCGACCATCATGGTGTCGGAACCGATGAAGGCATCCTTGCCGATGACGGTCTTGTGCTTGTGCACGCCGTCGTAGTTGCAGGTGATGGAGCCCGCGCCCACGTTGACGCCGGAGCCCATGGTGGTGTCGCCGATGTAGGACAGGTGCGGAACCTTGGAGCCCTCGCCGATCGTGGACTTCTTGATCTCCACGTGCGTGCCGGCCTTGGAGCCGTCGAGCATGTGGGTGCCCGGGCGCAGGTAGGCGCGCGGGCCGCAGTCGACGCCGTTCTCGATGACGGCCTCGATGGCGATGGTCTCATCGATGGTGCAGCCGCTGCCGACGGTGGTGTCGGTGAGGCGGCTGTTGGGGCCGAGCTGGCACTCCTCGCCTACGGTGACGTGGCCGATCAGATGTGTCTGCGGCCACACGACGGTGTCGCGGCCGATAACGGCATCGGGGCCGATCCAGGCCTGCGTGGGATCGATGAAGGTAACGCCCTCGGCCATCCAGTGCTCGTTGATGCGGTCGCGCGCGATAGCGGTGAGCTGCGCGAGCTGAATGCGGCTGTTGACGCCCAGGCCGTCGCGGTAGTCATCGCAGTGGAAGATGGAGACTGCCTGGCCGTGGCCTTTGAGGATCTCGAGCATGTCGGGCAGATAGTACTCGGACTGCGCGTTGTCGTTGCCGATCTCGTCGATGTGCGCGGCGAGCTGCGCGCCGTCGAAGGCGTAGCAGCCGGCGTTGCACTCGAGCAGCGTGGCGGCCTGTTCGGGCGTGCAGTCCTTCTGCTCGATGATGCGCTCAATCTGGCCGTCGGCACCCAGCTTGATGCGGCCGTAGCCGAAGGGGTCGGGCGGGGTCATGGTCATGACGGTGCAGGCGAGCTCGCCGGTGGCGACGGTCTGCGCGAACTTGGCGACGGTGTCGGCGGTAATGAGCGGCAGGTCGCCGTTGAGCACGACGACGGGGCCTTGCGTGATGCCGCAGGCCTCGAGCGCGACCTTGACGGCGTGGCCGGTGCCCAGGCGCTCGGTCTGCTCGACGCACTCGACCTTGGTGGCGCTGTTGGCGTAGGCGCCGTCGATAAGGGCGCGCATCTCGTCGGCGTGGCTGCCGATGACGACCACGACGCGGCTGCAGCCGGCCTTGATGGTGGCGTCGACGATCCACTGGACCATGGGCTTGCCCAGGATCTTGTGCGAAACCTTGCAGTGGTTCGACTTCATGCGGGTGCCCTCGCCGGCGGCGAGGATAATTGCGGTTGCGTCCATGTGATCTCCTGTTACGTTATAGAGACGTGTGTTTGGAAACGATACACGGC
>JAXJCX010000123.1:0-11144 GCA_036302225.1 Collinsella sp. | reverse complement strand
GCGGATACTTGAACGATTGGGAGTTTGCCCGAGTGGTTAATGGGGACGGGCTGTAAACCCGTTGGCTCTGCCTACATAGGTTCGAATCCTATAGCTCCCACCCGTCAAGTGCCTGTATAGCTCAGTCGGTAGAGCACTTCGTTGGTAACGAAGAGGTCACCAGTTCAAGTCTGGTTGCAGGCTCCATCCGGCGGTGTAGCTCAGTTGGTTAGAGCACACGGTTCATACCCGTGGCGTCACTGGTTCGAATCCAGTCACCGCTACCATAGGTAACACGGTGGCTTCTCAATAGTATGTTGAGAGGCCACTATGGTATAAAGGCAAAGTCCCGTCCGGGGACGACCTGTTAAGAGGAGGGCTTTATGGCCAAAGAGAAGTTTGAGCGCACTAAGCCGCATGTTAACATCGGCACCATTGGTCACGTCGACCACGGCAAGACCACGCTGACCGCCGCCATCACCAAGGTTCTCTCTGAGACCGAGGGCTGCAAGGCTGACTTCACTGCGTTCGAGAACATCGACAAGGCTCCCGAGGAGCGCGAGCGCGGCATTACGATCTCCGTCTCCCACGTTGAGTACGAGACTGCTGCCCGTCACTACGCTCACGTTGACTGCCCGGGCCACGCTGACTACGTCAAGAACATGATCTCCGGTGCTGCTCAGATGGACGGCGCTATCCTGGTCATCGCCGCTACCGACGGCCCCATGGCTCAGACTCGCGAGCACATCCTGCTCGCCCGTCAGGTCGGCGTTCCCTACATCGTCGTCTTCCTGAACAAGTGCGACATGGTCGACGATGACGAGCTCATCGACCTCGTCGAGATGGAGACCCGTGAGCTCCTCTCCGAGTACGATTTCCCCGGCGACGACATCCCCGTCATCCGTGGTTCCGCTCTGGGCGCTCTCGAGGGCGACGCCAAGTGGATGGACGCCATTCGCGAGCTCATGAAGGCCGTCGACGAGTACATCCCGACTCCTGCTCGTAACAACGACCTCCCGTTCCTGATGGCCGTTGAGGACGTTATGACCATCTCCGGCCGTGGTACCGTTGCTACCGGCCGTGTCGAGCGCGGTGAGCTCAAGCTCAACGAGCCCGTCGAGATCGTCGGCATCAAGGATACCCAGAACACCGTCGTTACCGGTATCGAGATGTTCCGTAAGTCCATGGACTTCTGCGAGGCTGGCGACAACGTCGGTCTGCTGCTCCGCGGCATCAAGCGCGAGGACATCGAGCGCGGCCAGGTTCTCTGCAAGCCCGGTTCGGTTACCCCGCACACCAAGTTCACCGGCGAGATCTACGTTCTGACCAAGGAGGAGGGCGGCCGTCACACCCCGTTCTTCGATGGTTATCGTCCTCAGTTCTACTTCCGTACCACCGACGTTACCGGTACGGTCAAGCTGCCCGAGGGCACCGAGATGGCTATGCCTGGTGACCACATCACCATCGAGGGCGACCTCATTCACCCGATCGCCATGGAGGAGGGCCTGCGCTTCGCTATCCGCGAGGGTGGCCACACCGTCGGTTCGGGCATCGTCTCCACGATCATTGAGTAAATTAGCTCTTTGATATAGCTGACTTAGAGAGAACCCGGCACTTATAGGGTGCCGGGTTCTTTTCTACGCGGGGCTTGTTCCCTGACGATTGCGCTTCGCTCGCTCTTAAGCCGAGCGTGAGGGATCGATTAGATCTCGCTGGCTTCATTGATGTGTTCCAAATATGAATGGATCCAGCGAGAACCAATTGATTCGAGGTTTTCATTGACAGCACTTACGTAGAGCTGATAAAGTACCATCTCGTGCCCGTACGGGGCGGAAATGAAAGGTTCAGGATAAATGCGTACTCTAGTTACTCTTGCGTGCACTGAGTGCAAGCGCCGCAACTATACGACCACCAAGAACAAGTCGAACATGCCTGATCGTATGGAGATCAAGAAGTATTGCCCCTGGTGCCGTCACCACACGCTGCACAAAGAGACTCGCTAGTCTCTAGTCACATACGCCAGTAGTTCAATTGGTAGAGCATCGGTCTCCAAAACCGAGTGTTGAGGGTTCGAGTCCTTCCTGGCGTGCCAGTCATTATTCCGTAAGCTCCCAATTGGGGGCTTACGGTTTACTCATGTATAAGCGCATTGCGCGGAGGTAACCCAAATGGCCAACAAGAAGAACAAGAAGAAGGCTCAGCAGCCGGCACCTGCCAACAACGCTGCCGCCAACTCCAAGGTTGAGGCCAAGAAGGCCGTTGCCAAGAAGAACGAGAAGGCTGCGAAGTCCAAGAAGAACGAGAAGCCTGGTTTCTTCGCCCGCACCAAGAAGTATTTCGCTTCGGTGAAGTCCGAGATGAAGCGTGTCACGTGGCCCGATAAGAAGGAGCTCGTGAACTACTCGGTCGTCGTTTGCGCTTCTCTGATCGTCGTCGGCGTCGTCATCGCTCTGCTCGATGCTGGCTTTGGCGAGGCTCTTGCTCTGTTCTCTGGATTGAGGGGCTAAACCATGTCTAAGCGTTGGTACGTCGTTCACACTTACTCTGGATACGAGAACCGCGTTAAGTCCGATCTCGAGCATCGCATCGAGACCATGGGCATGCAGGACCGTATCTTTGATATCGAGATTCCTATGGAGCGCGTCACCGAGATCAAAGAGGGTGGCAAGCGCGAGACCAAGGATTCCAAGATCTTCCCGGGTTATGTCCTGGTTCGCATGGAGATGGATGACGATGCGTGGACGTGTGTTCGCAACACGCCCGGTGTCACCGGTTTCCTGGGCGGCAATGGCAAGCCCGCTCCGCTTTCCCGCGACGAGTACAATAAGATGACTCGTCGTCCCGGTAAGGGCGATTCGCCCAAGCGCACCTCGGTTGATATTGAGGTCGGCACGTCCGTCCGCGTCACTGATGGCCCGCTTACCGACTTTGATGGCAAGGTCTCCGAGGTTAACACCGAGGCAGGCAAGCTGAAGGTCACCCTGATGATCTTTGGTCGTGAGACGCCGGTCGAGCTCGACTTTAACCAGGTTGCTGTCATCGCTTAAGTTTTCGTCCGTTCGCGCGAGCGTGCTTCTTCTGTGACTGCTCATCTCAGGAGTGCTTCTAACACGTGCGTGCTTACGATATAGCAAGTACTTCACACTCGTGATTCGAAAGGAATGACCATGGCTGAGAAGAAGGTTGCCAACGTCATTAAGCTCCAGATTCCTGCTGGTGCAGCTAACCCCGCTCCTCCCGTCGGCCCCGCCCTGGGCGCTGCTGGCGTGAACATCATGCAGTTCTGCCAGGCCTTTAACGCCGAGACGCAGGACAAGAAGGGCGACATCATCCCCGTTGAGATCACTGTCTTCGAGGATAAGTCCTTCTCCTTCATCACCAAGACCCCGCCGGCGGCTCACCTCATCAAGAAGGAGCTGAACCTCAAATCTGGTTCCGCTAAGCCGCAGGCCGACAAGGTTGGTCAGCTCTCCCAGGAGCAGCTCACCAAGATCGCCGAGATCAAGATGCCGGACCTCAATGCCAACGACATTGACGCCGCCAAGAAGATCATCGCCGGTACCGCCCGTTCCATGGGCGTCACCATCGCTGAGTAGCGATTTCTTTTGGTAACGACGGGTGCTCCAATCGGGGCGCCCGTTAAATGTGTGCAATAGGGCACACGATACGATGTGGGAGGGCTCGCGCCCGTTTAACCACAGGAGGTAATGCACATGGCTAAGCATGGTAAGAGCTATAACGCCGCTGCCGAGAAGATCGACCGCGCCACGCTCTACACCCCCCTTCAGGCTGCTAAGCTCATCAAGGAGCTCGACACCGCCAAGTTCGACGAGACCGTCGAGGCCCACTTCCGTCTGGGCGTCGATACTCGTAAGGCCGACCAGAACATCCGCGGCTCCATCTCCCTGCCCCACGGCACTGGCAAGACCATTCGTGTTGCCGTCTTCGCCGAGGGCGAGAAGGCCCGCGAGGCCGAGGCTGCCGGCGCCGACATCATCGGTTCCGACGAGCTCGTCGCCCAGATCCAGAAGGGCGAGATCAACTTCGACGCCGCTATCGCTACGCCGAACATGATGGCCAAGGTTGGCCGCATCGGTAAGATCCTTGGTCCCCGTGGCCTCATGCCGAACCCTAAGCTCGGCACTGTGACCATGGACGTCGCCAAGATGGTCTCCGAGCTCAAGGCCGGCCGCGTTGAGTATCGCGCCGACCGCTACGGCATCTGCCACGTGCCCCTGGGCAAAAAGTCCTTCTCCGAGCAGCAGCTCGTCGAGAACTACGCTGCCCTGTACACCGAGATCCTGCGCGTCAAGCCCTCTTCTGCTAAGGGCAAGTACGTTAAGTCCATCTCCGTGTCTTCCACCATGGGCCCTGGCATCAAGGTTGATCCCGCTATCCAGCGCGACTTCCTGGCTGAGTAACTTTTAGTTACTGCCTGAGCAAAGCAAGCATTGCTAAAGAAACCCGGTTCTGTCTCGTGCAGGACCGGGTTTCTTGCTATCGCGTCAAAACCACCTTAAAGGGGACAGTGCCCCCTTTAAGGTGGTTACCAGGGTGTTCTAGCGGTTGAGGACTCGATAGCCTCGTGGCGCTTGATTTCGCGACGCATGGTTTGCGAATTGAGCCAGGCTGCCTGCCAGCCACGGATGGGGTAGCGCGCTTCGTCCAGCTCAAACTGCGTATAGCCGCAGGCGTTGATGATCGTTGCCCCGCATGCGTGCTTACGCTCACGTTGAAAGTCGCGACCATAGCATTGGTGCACATGCCCGTGCACCATGTAGTCGGGATTCCAGGACTCGAGTGCTGTGTTAAAGCATTCGAATCCTCGATGCGGTAGATCGTCCAGATCGCCCACGCCGGCGGCGGGCGCATGTGTGAGCAAGATGTCGCAGCCACCGACCATCCTCACTTTACGAGACAGCTTGCGCACGCGCTTGGCCATCTCGCGTTCGGTGTACATGTTGGCGCCATCTCGGTAGCGCATGGAGCCGCCAAGCCCCGCAATGCGGACGCCGCGATACACGTACACGGTGTCTTCGACACAGATACAGCCGCCCGGTGCATGACGCGCGTAGCGGTCATCGTGATTGCCGCGTACGTAGATGAGCGGTTTGTTGATGACCGTGACCAAAAACTCAAGATAGTCCGGGTCCAGATCGCCAGCGGACAAAATCAGGTCGACACCCTCAAAGCGTTCTTTGCGAAAGCACTCCCAAAGGCATCGTTCTTCGGTATCGGCTATGGCAAGGATTTTCATAGGGCGTGGACCTTCGGCTCATCGTCGGGCTGCGGAATGGTGCCCATCACGTTGTCTGCCAGCCAGTCCATCTCGACGATTTGCGTGCTCGGCAGTGGGGGAAAGCCTTCGATTTGTACCACGCCGTCTTGGCTATGGAGCTCGCCGCCAAATGGATTGATGGAGCCCTCGACGATGCCATTGCGCAGTAGCTGAACGAGCTTGCGCGTCTGATAGGGCAGGCCTGGAGCGTAGCGAATATCGATAACGCCCGAACTCATGCCGTACCAGTAGTTGACGGCGCGAACCTGGCTGTCGTCACTGGTCTCATCCCAGGTGCCATGCAGTAGGCTTCGCACGATAAGCTCGTAGTATCGGCCCCAGTTCCATACCGGCATGGCAATGCCGGCAACCTTGCCATCGACCAAGCGGTGGAGTCCGTAAGCTGTGGGGTCTTCGAGCGGCTTTGACATGTCGGCGCCGGACATGACGCTTGCACCTTCGCGGCACATGGCCTCGGCAAGGCCTCCGGCGGGCACATCGCCCCAGGTCAGGATAATTTGCGCGCGGGGGTCGAGCAGCGAGGCGCCAATCGCAAAGGCGTTGATCTCGCTGAGCGCGCCCGAGGCGAAGACCGACGCGTGGTAACCGATGCGGTGGTTGTCCGCCATGCTGGCCGCAAGGGCGCCCAGCAGAAACTTTGCCTCGTACATCTTTCCAAAATACGAGCGCACGCTTTGATGGGGAAGGCCGATAGAGCAGTTGAGGAACCGCAGCCGGGGATACTCAACGGCTGCCCTGAGCGTGTATTCCATCAGGCGGTGCGAGGTCGAGAAGATGACGCTGTCTCCATGTTTGACAGCCGTTTCCACGGCGGCGTAGAACACGTCCGGATCGTGGCAGTCCTCGAACGCCTCGGTGCGCACGATACCGCCAAAGTGCTCATCGAGATACTGACGCCCTTGGTCGTGCAGGCTGTCCCAGCTCGACGTCGCACAGGGGAACTCATGGATAAAGGCGATGCGCAGGGGATTGGCCGCCGAATAGACGGTCTTGCCCATAAAGAAGTTGAGCACGCCGGAGGTGGACTTGGCGGGCGACTCTTCCTCATCGACGCTCGGTGCTTCGACAAGATCGACCTTGTCCTCGTTATTTTTGCCGGCAATGACCAGCTCACGCCAAATCTTACACAGGCGGTTTACGACGATATCCGTCGGCGTATCCAGCAGGCGGTCCTGGTTGTACACATTGAGGTAGACGAGCATAGCGTCGGCGGGCGTAATGTCCAGGTGGTCGCCGCCCGCGCGAAGGTAGGCGCGCTTAAAGAGCAGGAAGGTGTGGCGCAGGTAGTCGACCTTTTTCTGCGGCCATTTTTCGATAAGGTCCTGACCGAGCATCTTGGCGAGCGTCTCGTAGCTTCCCTCGCGCGAGAACTCGATCTCGTATAGGGGGCAGACGCGCCAAAACGCGCAGAACTCACCGTACAGGCGGCTTTCGACGGAATCCCATGTGCCTGGGTAGAGACGGGTGACCTTGGCCGAAACCGTCGGGGCGTCCAGGAATTTGAGGACACTGACGCGCTTGTTGCCCTCTTGGACGTAAAACCGATGCATGAACTCGGTGACGATGACGGGATCGCGATAGCCCTCGGTCACCTGGATGTCGTAGAGGTTGGACCACTTGCGAGCGAACTCGGTGCTAAACGGCAGCAAGGGCATAAAGTTGCATGAAAAGGCCGACTGACGGCCCTTGGTAACCGTACCGACGACCATTTCGAGTGGAATGTCTCTCAGGCCGACATTCTCTCGCTGGCCTAAGGGGAGCTGGGCAACCAAGCTATCGAGGTCCGTGAGATACGGATGCTCGCTTTGACTAATGGCGCGTCGACGTCCTTGCTCGCCGCGCTTGCGTGCTTGACGATAGGCCTCTTCCATAGTTTTGCTCCCTTAGTCGTTTAAACAACTATATGAACCATGGTATCACGAATGAAAACCACCACAAAGGTGCCTGTCCCCTTTGTGGTGGTTTAGGCGATGATGGGGGCGATGGCGCGAATGCAGGCGTCGGCCGCCGTGAAAGTGGTGCTGTCGTCGCTGACGATAAAGATGATTTTGCCCTTAATGCCAAAGTCGCCGATCTCGCTAAAGAGCACGTAGGGTTCCTTGTCAAAGCCTGAGATGGGTGAGACGGCCGTTTTGGTGGCGCTGACGAGCTCGTCTGCTAGCACATCGAGCGATGCCCATTTGGAGGGGTCTTTGACCGCGACGGGGACGGCCACGCGCCCAAAGGGCATCAAATGCACGAGTGTGTTCTTGGAAATGTTGGAGTTGGGGACGATGACGGTCTGCCCGCAGGCATCTTCGATGGTCGTGTGGCGCCAAGTGATGTCCTGGACCACGCCCGACACGCCGCCGACCTCGATATTGTCGCCGGGCTTGATAATGCCCATAAAGGTCACCTGCATGCCGCCGATAAGGTTTGATAGCGTGTCCTGAAAGCCGAGCGAGATGGCGATGCCGCCGACGCCAAGAGCGGCGACGAGCGCGTTTGCGTTAATGCCAAAGCAGTTGTCGAGGATAAAGCTGCCGCCGATCACCCAGATGACGGCGCGCGCGATATTGATGAAGATACTCGATGCCGGAAGCGGGTTATCGTCGCGGTTGAGTAGGTGACGCAGAGTCTTGGATGCGACCTTGGCGGCGACGGCGGTGCCTATCGCCAAGATGACGGCCCAGATGATGTTGTGGACCCACCGTTGCTCAAAGAAATGAAGAATCGGCTCAAACAATTCCATGTAGGGAAAACCTCCTAATGATTATTCAACCATGATACCCACCAAAAAGCCCGTCCGATCACATCGGACGGGCTTCTGTGCTCGATATAAGGTTTGCACGGAGGGGCTGCAAGGCCCGGCGGTGTAGCTTAGCGGCGGCGCATCCAGATAATGCCGAGCATGATGACGATGATGCCGCCGATGAGGCATGCGCCGACCACGGCCAGCGTGCGGTCTCCCGTTGCGACAAGCTTGCCGGTTGTCTTCTTGGCGCTGGTTTTCGTGGTCGTAGTAGTCGTGCCGGGCTTGGGCGAGGGCTTAGGCGTTGGATTCGGATTGGGCGTGGGGTCCACGGCTGCGGAGCTGAAGCTGATGGTGCCGGCGAGCCCGGCCATCTTGTTCTCCCAGTCGCTCTTCCCGATCAGCGCTCTGATCGCCGCCTCGCATGTGCCCCACTCGGTGCGCTTGGTGGCATTTGCGAAAGTGGGAAAGTCGGTCGTGTTGGTAATGATGTAGTTGTTGGTGGCGACGGTGTAGTTCTTGGCGGGATCGAGCGTGCTGCCATCCTTGGTGAGCGTGGCGCTCACAATGCGCTTGCCTTCGGGCTGCGTCCAATCAATCGTCACGTTAATGCCGCCAAAGGAGAGAACGCTGCCAGAGTCATCGCGCCACTTGTACTTGTCTTGCGCCTCCTGCTCGGTGTGGCCGGCTGCCACATAGGCTTGCTGAAGCTCGTAGCTGTCGTTGCAATCGTCGCTGATCTGCAGTGAGTGCTCAAGCGCTGCGAGGAAGTTTGCGCCGGTCATGCCCCAGGTCTCCACGGTGTTGCCATAGGGCGAGATGGCGACGACGTTGCCGGCGGTCACATCGCCCGCCGCGATGCCGCCGCGGATGCCGCCCGCGTTTTCGATGGCGAGGTCTGCCCCCGTCAGAGCAAGATAGGAGCCGCAGATAACATGCCCGATGGTCTGGGCTTTGGTGGCGTCGCCCGCTTTACTGGGGCGCAGATCGGTGGTGCGCACCATCTCCCAGCCATGCGTACCCGCGGCGTCCTCGCCGTAGAAATAGTTGGTGGAGGATGTGCCGAGCACCTTGTTCGATTCGCTTTCAAAGGCATCGTCGAGTGGCTTGATTTTGTTGTTGCGAACCTCGTCAAGGATGTTCTGGTTGTTAGAGTCTGCCAAAAGGTCGTCGACGTCCTTGGCGGTGTAGAGCTTCTCGTCGCTGTCGCCTGCGGAGACCGTCGCCATGTCGTCGTTGGTGGTTTCGGTACCCCTGGTGTCGTACTCATAGGGAATGGAAAGCAGACCAACCTCGGCAAAGGCGCTGCCTGCCTCGACGACGCGGACCGGCTTGCCGTCGGCCCCCGTCACGTTTTCGTCTAAGTTGATGTGCTCGTGGCCCGCGACCAGTGTATCGACCCCAACGAGCTTTGCGGCAAAGGTCTTGGCGTTGAGCGTGTGCGCGATGCAGACGATAACGTTGCAGCCCTCATCCTCGCGCAGTCGCTTGGCCTCGGCATTGATGGCGTCCGCCGCACCCGAGAACGACGTGCCCGCGACCAGGTCCGCGCGTAGCGAGGAGCCCAGCGACTCATCCATGGCTCCGACGACGCCGACCTTAATCTTGTAGTTAAACGTGGGGCTGCCCTCGCCGTCCTTCCAAGTGCGATTGAGCGTCTTGGTGATGCTCGAGCTCCATACGCCGTTCGAGGACGTTGCATTCGCGCAGAGCATGGCGAAAGGTGTACTGGTGGCACCATTGCCGGCCATCGTGCGAAGCTTGTCCGCGCCGTAGCTCCAGTCATGGTTGCCCGGTGTGGTCGCGTCGTAGCCGTTTGCGTAGAAGGTGTTCATGAGTTCGGCGATGCTCTTGCCCTCGCTCATGGTGGCAAAGGACTGCCCGTGGAAGGTGTCGCCTGCATCGAGCAGAAAGTCGGGGGCGTTGCTTTGAGCGCTATAGAGAACCGCCAGCCCGTCAAAGCCAATGGTGCCCGTGCCCTTGCTTGCGTTGTAGCTGTACTTGTAGCTGCCGTGGATGTCGTTGGTGTGCATGACGGTTACGGCGCCGTCAATAGCGGCGGGCAGGTTCCCCGCGAAAGCGAGGCTTGGGATGCCTGTGAGCGCGCCGGCAAACAACGCGGCAGCTAACGCAAGGCGGGGGAGTCTTTTCATGGCTGTCTCCTTACTCTTTAATAAAAACCACCACAAAGGTGCCTGTCCCCTTTGTGGTGGTTTTCTAGGTCGTTAGCTCAGCAGCATGCGGTCGTTGGCGAACTCGCCGCCCGAGACCTCCTCGAACTTCTGCAGCAGGTCGGCAACGGTGAGCGACTTCTTCTCGTCGCCAGCCACGTCGTAGATTACGTGGCCCTCGTGCATCATGATCAGACGATTGCCCAGACGGATGGCGTCGTTCATGTTATGCGTGACCATGAGCGTGGTCAGGTGATGCTCGTCGACGATTTCCTCGGTCAGATTGAGCACCTTAGAGGCCGTCTTGGGGTCGAGCGCCGCGGTGTGCTCGTCGAGCAGCAGCAGGCGTGGCTTGGTGAGCGTGGCCATGAGCAGGGTGAGTGCCTGGCGCTGGCCGCCCGAGAGCAGGCCGACCTTGGCGTTGAGGCGCGTGTCCAGACCAAGGTCCAGGCGCTTGAGCAGCTCAACGTACTCGTCCTTCTCGGCTTTGGTGACGCCCCACGAAAGACCGCGACGCTGGCCGCGGCGCTTGGCGAGTGCCAGGTTCTCGGCAATCTGCATGTCGGCTGCGGTGCCGCGCATGGGGTCCTGGAACACGCGGCCCAGATACTTAGCGCGTTGTGACTCGCTCAGGCGCGAGATGTCGGTGCCGTCGAGCTTGATGACACCCGAATCGAGCGGATACACGCCGGCGATCATGTTGAGCAGCGTGGACTTGCCGGCGCCGTTGCCGCCAATCACGGTTACAAAGTCGCCGTCGTTAAGGGTGAGGTCGACGCCGGTGAGCGCGCGCTTCTCGGTGACGGTGCCCTTGTTAAAGGTTTTCTTGACGTGTGAGAGCTTAAGCATCTGCCTCATCCCCCTTCGTGTAGGAGCTGCGGAGCTTATAGCGCTCCCAAACCACGGGCACGCACAGGGCCACGGCGACGATCACAGCGGAGAGCAGCTTCATGTCGTTGGCGTC
>JAXJCX010000122.1:0-20898 GCA_036302225.1 Collinsella sp. | reverse complement strand
ACTTACGCTGATGAAGGGTGATGAGGGCGCCAACGCGTCCCAGACAAGCTGAAATCACCCGTTGCTCTTCGAGATTTGCTGGCATTGTGACTTCGATATCCGCGAATCTGTTGTATTTCAGAGTTTGGGTATCTTTCGAGTTTCCCTGCGAATCGCACAGATATTTATATAACATCTCAGGCCGCTTCAGAAGATAGCCAAAGCAAGTTGAGTCTAGCTCGATGGCAGGTCTAGCAACTACGTAAGCTGGGCTAACAATACCATCGTAATCACTTGACCCAACTGCGCCCTGCCACATTCGCATACTGTTGTAGACAACGTCACCCTTGTGAACCACTTTGTAATTCGCAAGGCTCGCACCCGGATTTGTATCCCTATCCGATTCTGATGCGGGATATATTCCTCTAGCCACACTGACAGATAGGATCTCCATTGACGATGAGCGCTCATTGCTTTCGAAGAATAATCTCCCCAACTTACGCTGTTCCCAAGGGTCAGTGAAACCCTCGAAGCGGATTTCTGGGGTATTTTGTTTCTCTGCCATGCTACTCACCGCCCAACAGCTTGCGCAGCTCGGCGATGCCAGCCATGTCGTACTCATTGCCCGTAAGCTGGCCCAGCATGTCTGCTAGCTGGCTTTCTGCATCATCTATCTGGTTGCACACGTCCGAGTAGGTTGTCGCGTATTTGGCGTTAAGCGCAGCTACCTTCGCGATGAAGTCGCTCACAACGGTTTCGGGAAGAGCCAGAAGCTCGGCCTGCAACGGCTCTATCCACTTGGCAACCAATAGATCGTCGCGCTGGGCATCGGTCAGGCCCTCAATGACTTCCTTGGTCGCCTCCTCAAGAGCCACTCTCGCTTCCTTGTTTGCCTTCTTGAGGCTTTTCTCCTCATCGAACAGCGCCTGCGCACGAACCAGACCTTGCTCGAAATCGTTTTCGGGGTGCTTTCCGATAGCCTTCACAGCCTTCTTGAGCTCAGTCGCCACAAACGAACCTTCGTCGTTGACAGCAGCGGAAGACCCCTTGTCCTCCTCGTCGAAGCTCTCGAGAATCTCGTCTATTTCCTGCGATATCTCGCCTAGACGGGAATCACGGGAACTAATCTCCTTGACGTCTTCGGCAAGCAGGTGCTCTTGCACAAGCGCAAACGGCAGGATTCGGCCAGCCCAGCCGTCCTGTACCTCGACGTCTTTGCCGTTCTTCTTCTTGACCACCATGTTCGGGTCTACCTTGCGCACGGCGGTTTTCCCCTCAGTCTGGATGATCTCCAAATCGCCGGAGATTCCCACCCAGGCATCGTCGAGCGCCTGGTAGGCGTCGTAGCCGTCGACCAGGGCCATGCCCGCCAGCGCGTCTTTCAATAGCGCCGCGATGCTCTCTTCCTCCGCCACGGTATCAACTTCATCGGCGCCGTCTACCAAGCGGCTTCGCAGCGTGGCGGGTAAATGGCTTATCGCATTACGGTATCCGTCCAGAAAGGCGCGGACATCGGCATTTTCCTTCGCCGCTTGCGCAACGTCGTCGGTCGCGGGCACAAGACACGATCCACCTGCGTCACGGTAGAGTTGCCCTTTGAGGCTCGGCCATACCTTCCAATAGCGCTCGAGCGCGTCGACCTCGGCCTTCGGCACGCCGCCGAACATGGTGGCATACACGTCCCAGCTTTCGGCGGCCGTGCTCGAGTCCACATAGCGCGGGATGTTGAGGTTATAGTCGTTGGCGCGGATCTCGTCGATGGGAACCAGGCGGCTGAACTTATCGACGGTCGCGTTCGCTGTCACAGCGTCGACGATACGCTTGATGTCGCTTGCCCGCAGCTTGTTGTTCTTGCCTTCTTTCACGAAGTGCTTGGAAGCGTCCACCACCAAGACGTCGCTCGTCTCGCGCTGCTTGCGCAGCACCATGATGATGGTGGGAATGCCCGTGCCGAAGAAGATGTTGGCAGGAAGACCTATGATGGCCTGGATATGGCGGTTCTCCACCAAGTTTTTTCGGATGGCGCCTTCCTCGCCGCCGCGGAACAGCACGCCGTGGGGCAGAACGATGCACATGATGCCGTCGGGGCGCAGGTGGTATAGGTCGTGCAGCAAAAAGGCGTAGTCTGCCTTGGACTTGGGCGCCACACCGAACTTGAAGCGCGGGTCGAGCTCCTTGTCTTCCGGATCCCAGTTCTGGGAGTAGGGTGGATTCGACACCACGGCATCGACGAAGAGCGGATCGTAGGTCTCATCCTTGTTCTCCACCGTGTCGAACCACGGCCAGTCGTCCTCGAGCGTGTCGCCGTTTCTGGCTACGATGTTGTCGGGAAGGATGCCGCGCATCACCAGGTTCATGCGCGTGAGATTGTAGGTGTTTTCCTTAAGCTCCTGAGCGTAGTACTTGATGGAGTCCGGGTCGCCATTGCGGCGCGCCACAGCCTTGCCGATATTGATGAGCAGCGATCCCGAGCCGCTCGTGGGGTCGTAGATGGTGATGTTCTCGCGTCCGGCCAGGTGCCACGAGACTATCTCGCTCATAAGCATGGACACCTCGTGCGGCGTGTAGAACTCGCCGGCCTTCTTGCCGGCGTTGGCGGCGAAGTTACTGATGAGGTACTCGTAGATGAAGCCGAGCACATCATAGTCCTGGCGACCGTCCATCGGGATGTCCTTGATGAGGTAGATGAGGTCGCGAGCGGCCTTGGACTGGCTGCGCGCATCGGTACCCAACTTGGAGAGGCCAGTCTGCAGCGTGTCGAAGATGCCGTCGAAGACGCGCTTGCGTGCAGGATCGATATTGCGGCTGAAGGCGGAAAGCGCGTCGCGAACGTTCGAAATCTCGAAGTCGCCGCCCTTTGCCACCCAGGTGGAGAAGAGGTTGTCGTAGGCGATGAAGTAGCCGCACTCGCCCTTGACGAACTCGACAGTCTCCTCGTCGTCTTCCACGAGGCTCGGCAAATCCTCCTCGGCGAAATCACGTGCCTTCAGGCGGGTGACTTCGGTCTCGGAGAGGAACTTGTAGAAGATGAAGCCCAGGATGTAATCCTTGTATTCATTTGCCTCGATTTTCGAGCGCATCTTGTTGGCGGATTCCCATATCTTTGATGCCAATTGCTGCTTGTTCATCTAGTTTTCCTTACTTCTATAGACTTGGTTGAGCGTTTCTCCGTCGTCGCTTACCCATTCGGTCCAACCGTTCTGGCTGCCGCCGAGTACGAACACCGCCGCGGCGCTGGGCGTCGGGAACTCAAGATCTTCGGCGAGCTCTGCGATACCGCCCGAATCGCTGAAGATCTCCCTGCGTGCGGCCGCGACGGCCGCGTTTTTCAGCGCGGGTCTCGAGAGGTTCACTTTCGAGCCAGCGAGCACGGTGAAGTGCCCGGTGGCCTTGTCGTAGCGCCCCGTCCCGCGTATGCCGTTCTTCTTCGTGTGGAAGACCGCCGGCGCACCGGCCGGACCCTGGTCAACTCTGTCGAGGTCGTACCCCAGAGCTGCCATCCTGAAGAGGATCCTATCGTGCAGGCGTTCGACGGCCTCTTCCTTGTACGGGTCGACGTAGGGCTTGGGCGTCGCCGAGTTGTCGGTCTCGTACGAGCCGTGGGTACGCACGTAGTCGATGGCCTTCGCCTCGAGAACGTCCAGTGCGTCCCTACTGATGTTCTGGTCGTCATCGAGGAACATAACGGCCTTGTTCCAGAACTCCTTCTTCGCCTTGTGCGCGTCGAGCCGGGCGATGCCCTGGGTCGTCTGCCCCGCGTAGACGCGGCTCACGTTGCCGTGGTCCTCGTCGAGCAGGTAGTAGACGCCGCGCTGTGGGATGTTCGGCAGCGATTTCGCCTCGGTAAGGTCCTCCCTTGGAACGACGACGGTCACAAGCGACTCGCCGTCGATGCGGCAGATGCGGATGCGGTCCGGCTGCGCGTCTATGAGCTGGACGGTGAGAGTCTTGACCCGGATCATGCTCACGCCCTCTTCTTCGCGAGCTCTTCAATCATGCACGTGCGCACGAAGGCGGAGAAGCTCATGCCCCGGAGGGCCGCCTCTTCCTTCGCAGCGTCGCGCAGGGTATCGGGGATGCGAAGGGTCACGGAGACCTGGTCGCCGTCCACCAGGAAGCTTCTGATCTCGGTCTCGTCGGGGTTGCTCTTAATGAGCTGCTTGTAGCTATCGGGCATCTGCGCTCCCATCGCTCGAAATGCAATACAAATGCGTTTGAAAGTATTATAGCGTTGCATTGTTGGCGACTGTTGAGGCGAACGGGCGAACGGCAATATGGCCAGGCATGGAATCAAAGAGTCAGGTAGGGACAACCTGACCAACGGTGTTATCGCGGGATTGCGGAGGTAGGTGTGCCCACCTACCTCCGCAATCCTGCGCGCGGCGCTCAGCAGCTCGTACTCCCTCTGGCTCCACTGACGCAGCTCGGCCGCGCGCACGGCGTCGCGGCACAGGTCCAGAAATACCTCTGCACCCTCGCAGAAGCACTCGCGGGCAAAGGCGCCCGAGCCGCTTGCGATGCACGCGCTGTCGGCGAAGAGCTATCGGCTAGGCGATTCGCGCGGACAGCGGCTAAAGCAGGCGTGTGATAAATCGATAAGTGATGAGAACGAACACGTGTTCGTTTATATGGTAAGATATATGCCAGCGGGAGCGATTTCATTCGATATCGTTCTTGCCAGTACTTTTTACTTCCGCATGCTGTCGGCGCGGACTTCGAATTCAGAGAGGACGATTGCAATGCTATACGAATTTAAATAGATTTCTAATGCTTGATTAAGACCATGTCTATGTCAAAAGACATACAAAAGTGTTAGTCTTTTGACATGAAACACTTTGATGAAATATTCGAACTGGCGGCAGATGGCTACGGCATCGTGACTGCTGCGCAGGCATGCGAGATTGGCGTAACCACCGGAGAACTGAGCCGATGGTGTGCCACTGGGAAATTGATGCGCCGAGGACACGGGGTGTACAAGCTCACCCAATGGGTTCCGACGCCCCGTGACGTCTTTGCGGAGGCAGTGGCTCTTGTTGGTGACGAGGGTTTCCTGTGGGGCGAATCAGTGCTGTCTATGCACGCACTTGCACTTGTTGATCCTCGTGCCGTGACCGTGGCAACACCAAAGCGTGTTCGCCGCAAACTGCCAGCTTGGGTAAAAACAGTGTCCGCTCCAGAGAATGCGAAAACGACGTTCTATGAAGGAATCCCTTCTCAATGCGTTGCTGATGCGATTGAGGCTTGTAAGGGGTCCGTTATGACCGAACGCCTCATCGAGGCAACCAAGCACGCTCAAGCCGAGGGCCTTATTACCTCCAATGAGCATGAGAGACTGATGAAGGAGCTGTCGTGAAGGAAGTCAAGAAGCCAACCAGCAGACGTAACCTTGACATAGCGATAGACCGACTCTGCACTGATTTGGACGAAGAACCGGGCCGCGTTAAAAGGCTCATTGCGGCCGTTGTTGTTGGGCAGATGCTACCCGATGGAGCCGCAAAGGGTGGAAATGCCCTGAAGATTCGCTTTGGGAAGGATGTCACGCGGTTCTCGCGCGACCTCGATACCGCCAGGGCATCCTCACTGAACGATTACATGACGAAGCTTGAAGATTCGCTCACTATAGGCTGGAACGGATTCTCGGGTGCCATTGTTCCGAGGGAGCCCGCATCTCCG
This sequence comes from Collinsella sp., assembly GCA_036302225.1. GTDB lineage: Bacteria > Actinomycetota > Coriobacteriia > Coriobacteriales > Coriobacteriaceae > Collinsella. Next base: position 15,246 of record JAXJCX010000122.1, on the reverse strand, counting down.
AAGGGAATTCCAACTGCTTACGTCATGCGTCCGTTCGAAATCAAGATTGCCTACAATGGTAAATCGTGGATGACGCTGCCGCTTGAGGTCGGTCATAACGAAATCGGCGACGCCGACGATCCCGATATGGTTTCCTCGCCTGAAGCTGCGGCAATATTGAAAGGTCTCGGGTTTCCCGAACCGGGGCCGGTTCCGTGCATGAGGCTCGAGCATCAGATTGCCCAAAAACTTCATGCTGCGAGCAGCCCCGGCAGCGAGCGCGCCCATGATCTGATAGATCTCCAGATTGCAATTTCCAACGGGGAAATTGATTACCTAAAAACTCGAGAGGTCTGTATCAGACTCTTTGCGTATCGTGCGGAGCAGGAGTGGCCTCCAATGATCTCGAGGGGAGTGGGCTGGGACTCACTGTATTTCTCCCAGGCGGAAGGACTTAACGTTTTGCCGACTGTCGATGATGCCGTGGCATGGGCGAACGACTTGATTGCAAAAATCGATTCTGCTCGTTAGTGACACTGCCGAGATCTCTCGCTTACGCCATAGCAATCCCGCGCGACGCACTCAGCAGTTCGTACTCCCTCTGACTCCACTGGCACAGTTCGGCAGTCTCGACGGCATCGCGACACAGGTCCAGGAATACCTCGGCTCCCTCGTAGAAGCACTCGCGGGCAAAGGCGCCGGATCCGTCCGCAACGCACGCGCCGTCGGCAAAGAGCTTCCAGCTGGACGGCTCGCGCGAATCGTCTCCGAGCAGCTTGATCTGCAGTACGTGCGGGTCGCCGGCGGCGCAGAGCTCTTCTTCGAGTACCTGCACGGAAAAGCGCATCTGGTGGGAGAGACTGTTCTTGACCATGGCCGAGGCGTAGCCGCTCGGCTCGTCCAAAAGATGTATTTGTTTTGGCTTGGCTGCCAGGTTGTGGAAATTGCGCTCACTGCGCTCGGAGAAATTGTCCATACGGACTCCTTTCATCGATGTTGGCAGGGCCACCGTGCCTCTTGGTCGGTTGGCGTCGGGATCGTGGAGCCAACTCTCTACCCCGACTCTAGATAAAACGCGCCCGCTCCTTGCGGGCAAGATGGAGTCTATCAGCGCGCGCGGACACAAATCAAGCGCCGCCCGCGAAATGATGTGCAGACGGCGCTTGATTACGCGGCAATTATTCGGCAAACATCCGGAAAAGTGTCGAAATCAGCCGTATGAAAGTACGGAAAAGTGTCAAATTCGAGCCGCCTAAATTACGGAAAAGTGTCGAAATGAGCGCGTGGAAATCACGGAAAAGTGTAAAACTGCACGTAAACAGGGGTGCGGCATAGCTTATGTTCCAACCTAGCTGTTGGGGTCGCCCTTGAGGGTGTTGATATCCAAGTAGTCGTTGTCATCCTCTGCTTGCTGCGTTGCCGTTTCGGACGCGGTGGGGGCGCGGAATAGCTGGAATCCCTCAAACGCGATCACGCCGAGCAGGGCGATGATGATGGCGATAAAGACGATCTTTGCCGCTTGGGGAAACTCGGAGAAGTGCGGCGGCTCTTCCTCGGTGTAGTAGTCGGCAAAGCGCTCGTCATCGGTGCCACGGGTATACGACGATGCTGATGCGTCCTTTACGCCGGTCTTGTTGTACTCGGGAGCCACGTATGTCGGCTGCTGTGGGGCGGCATCCGCGGGTGCACTGCTGGGCGCATGACGCTGTGTCGCCGCGGCAAGAAACGCTGCCGTCTCGGACGGATCGCTGGTGGGGCGGGGCGCAGGGGCGGTCTGGCGTGGTACCTGCATGATGGGGCGGGTGGCAAAGTCATCTGCGGGCACGGATGCCGGCGCGGGCGTAGTGGCCGGGGCGGGGGCAGCTGCCGACGTGGGCTTTGGGCCTGCCGAGCGAGCCCCGCCGCCCATGAGTTCATCGGCGGTCCAAGGGCGGTCGCTCATCACGTCGTCGAGGCTCAACGCAAACAGATCGTCTTCGCCCTCGTCAAACGCGTTTTTCGCATGCCTGGCGGTAGGCGCGGTGCCTCCGTGGCTGCTGCGCGATGCGTTGCTCGACCTCATCTTGTCCCATCCTTTCGAACTGTCTAGCCCTTCGATTATATGGAACTTGCCTTGTCACCGATGCCCGGATTCGCGCATTCAAGAACTCGTACTAAGGGGAGGATGGTTCAGGCGGGTCGTTTACTTGTCGTCAGCCTCTGCCTTGGCCTCGTTGAGGTAGCTGTAGAAGCTGTACTTGGAGATGCCAAAGAACTCGCAGGCGCGCTCGCTCGATTTGGAGATAAGGAAGGCGCCGCGGCGGTCGAGGTATCCGATAGCGCGAATGCGCTCGTCCTTGGTCATGAGGGCGGCGGGCTTGCCCACGTATTGCTCGCACTCGCGCAGCAGATCTTCGAGCAGGTCGCCGATGTTTTTGGTGATGGGCTCGGGCACGGTGTATCCCTTGTCGCCTGTGCCGGTGAGCGCGTCGAGCGAACGCTCAAACGCCTTCATGAGCGTGATGTCAAAGTTAATGCCCATAATGCCAACGGGGTTGCCGGCGTCGTCGCGAATGAAGATGGTCGACGATTTGAGCAGCTCGCCATCGGCGGTCTTGGTGAGGTACGGCGCGCGGTCGTGGACCTCGGCGGCATCCTCGTGCATGGACTCGAGCACGATGTGGCTGGGACCGTCGCCCAGTTTGCGTCCGCTGACGTGGCCGTTTTCGATCACCACGATAGAGTGGTCCATGTCCTCGGTCTCCAGATCGTGGACGACGATTTCGCAACTGGGACCAAATTGGAGCGCCAGGCTGTGTGCAAGACGCTTGTAAAACTCAATCTGTGCGGGGGTCATGGGTGCCTTCCTAAAAATAAGTTTGGGCTCACTGTGCCACAAATGCCACATGGTCGCAAATAACGAAAGCGTCGCTGCGCTATAAGACCGCCTACGGCCAGGACACCATCTTTATGCACCCGCGGCGCGAGTTATGGGTACGATGGCTTCAGGGGAGGTATCACCATGAAACTTGGTTGCGTCATTATGGCTTCGGGCGAGGGCAAGCGGTTTGGCTCTAACAAGATGCTTGCCGATATCTGCGGAAAACCGCTGATTCAGCGGACGATTGAGTCGGTGCCCAAAGGATTTGACGTTGTTGTTACGACGCGCTGGCCCCAAGTTGCCGAGATTTGCCGTGAGCTGCGCTGCGCGTGCGCGCTGCACGATGGCGCGCTCAGGAGCGAGAGTGTGCGCGCCGGTCTTACCTGGGGAGCCGATCGCGGCTGGAAGGGCTGCCTCTTTTTGCCGGGCGACCAGCCGCTCGTGAGTTCGGATTCCTTTGAAGCACTCGCTGGTGCTTTTAAGGCCAACGGCGGTGTCGCGCCCGTGCGTCTTGCCCTGAACGGTGAACCCGCCTCGCCGGTGCTGTTCCCTGCGAGTCTCTTTCCCGACCTTATGGGGCTTAAGGGCAAGGATGGCGGATCGTCGCTGCTGCGCGGCCGCGCCGATGCCCAGTTGGTCGAGGCGCGCGCGTACGAGCTGTGGGATGTCGACACCGCCAAGGACCAGCGCCGCGTCTCGGAGCACATCGCCGCTTGCTACGTGCCTCGCTAGCAGAAAGGACGCCAGGGTGGCGCCGGCTACTTGAGGCTGCTGGCGACGACGGGGCGGCCGAGGGCTGCCTCGAAGCGGTCGGCCATCGTGGGGTCGCTGAGCGTGTCGACTTGGTTGAGCATGACGCGTGCGGTGCTGAGTTCCAGCGCCTGCATCTCGGCATTGAGCACCTGGGCGACGCGCTCGGGCGTGGCGACGTCGGTGGGCTCGCAGCCGCACCGCTCGTAAAAGAGCTCGGGGCGGTGGACAGCCTCGCTGATGGGCTTGCCGAACCCCGAGGCGCCGACGATCCAGACGACGTTGGCCTTGCCAGAGGGAATCACCGGCTCCCAGGCGGCGTGCGCCTTGAGCGGGAGCCGCTTGCTGCCGTCCGCCTCGGCCAGGACGTAGTCAAAGCGCTGCGCCAGCTGGTCGAGCGGCTCGGCGGGGGAGGAGAGCTTGCCTGTCTCGGGGTCCAAGACACCAGCTTGGCAGATGCTTCCTCGCACAAGCCCCGTGCAGGCCTCGCAGGTGCAGCCTGGGGTGTGTAGGGCACCTGGCTTCCAGGGCGCAGCGCCCAGGCGACGGCTCGACCCGTCCCATGGCACGCCGGCGACGGGAAATATATGCGTGGTGGTGCAGAGGAGCACGCGGCCGCCGGCGCGCATAAGCTCAAGGCCGAGCGTCTTTAGCAGGGTCGACTTGCCACCGCTGCCGATAATTGCGGTAATGCCCGGCTCGATCTTGAGCGCGGAGGCAAGATTGCCGCTAACCGTTTCCATCTGTTCACCGCCGTATAATGCTGCGATAAGAAATAATCATCAGAGTAGCGGTCGAACCGCTTTTGCTCTGCTCAAACCGTAGCACAGGGAGGTGCCCCGGGAATGCTCGTTTATGTTCGCGGCGCAGGCGATATCGCCACGGGTGTGGCTGCTCGTCTGGTGCGCGCCGGCGTGTCGGTCGTCATGGCCGATATCGCGGTCCCCACGTGCATCCGTCGCACGATCAGTTTTTGCGAGGCCATTCGCTTGGGCGAGGTCGAGGTCGAGGGCATTCGCGCCCGCTTGGCGCAGACGCCGGCCGAGGCGCTTGCAATTACCGAGGCGGGGGATGTCGCCGTAGTAGTGGACCCCCAGGCACAGATGCTCGGCGAACTTAGGCCCGCGGCCGTGGTAGACGCGATTCTGGCCAAGCGCAATCTGGGCACCACGCGCGACATGGCTCCTGCCGTCATCGCGGTAGGGCCGGGCTTTACCGCGCCGGTTGATTGCGACGCCGTGGTCGAGACTATGCGCGGGCATTTTTTGGGCCGCGTGATTACCCAGGGCTCGCCCCAGCCCAATACGGGCGTGCCGGGTGTCATCGCCGGCTATGGCAAGGAGCGCGTTATCCACAGCCCCGCCGCCGGTGTGTTTAGGTCCGACCATGCGATCGGCGACATCGTGAGCGCCGACGAGTGCGTTGGGTATGCGGGTGATACGCCCATGTTCACGACGATTGACGGCTGCCTGCGCGGCCTTTTGGCAGACGGCGTTCAGGTGACCGAGGGCTTTAAATGTGCCGATGTCGACCCGCGCGGTGACGCCAGCTACATCAACTATATTTCGGACAAGGCGACATCGGTCGGCGGCGGCGTGCTCGAGGCGCTTGCCATGCTCACCGATGTCTTTAGAGGATAGAAGGCGGCAATGGAAAAGCTCGATGTTGTGAATGCGGCGCTTGCTGCCCTGCGTGCTGGCGAGGCATGCGAGCTGGTGGTCGTGGCCGGCACGGCAGGGTCGTCGCCGCGCGGCGTGGGCGCCTGGATGGCCGTTTTTGCCGATGGAAGCCAAGCGGGCACCATCGGCGGCGGCAAAATCGAGCTCTTTGCGCTGGGCGAGGCCTGCGAGCTGCTGGCCGAGGGTCAATCGCGTCTAGTCCGCTACACCATGGGCGGCGAGAACTCCGATACCGGCATGATCTGCGGCGGAGCCATTTGCCTGTGCTATCTGCACCTGGATGCGACCAAGGCGCCGTTGTTCCAGGAGATTGCCGATGTACTGGAGTATCGACGCATCGGCGACTTCGCCATCGATTTTGAGCCGTTTATCGCAAGCGCGCTCGAAAGCGACGTTGCCGAATACCATGGCGAGGAGTCGCGCCGCACCATTGTGGGCTGCCCCGAGCTTTCGCTGGTGGAGGAGGGGAGCAAGGTCACCCACACCAACGTCGCCTCCGAGATTCCTCCCGCGCACATCGAGACGCTCTGCCCCGAGGGCCTGACCTACATCTTTGGCTGCGGACACGTGGGCGCCGCGACGGCGCGTGTGCTGACGGCGGCGGGCTTTGCCGTCGTGGCGTGTGATGACCGTCCTGGAACGCTGACGCCCGAATGGGTGCCCGGAGTCTACGACCGTCGACTGGTCGACTACAAGAACCTGGACGAGCTGTGCCCCATCGGCCCGCGCGACTTGGTGGTCGTGGCCACGGCGGGTCATAAGTCCGATATCGATGTGGTGATTCAGGCCATGCGCGCCAAGCCAACCTATCTGGGTTGCCTGGGCTCGCGTCGCAAGACGGCCTTTGTGCGCGCCCGCCTGGAGCAGGAGGGCTTTACGCAGGAACAGATCGACGGGCTGCACCTGCCGATCGGCGTTGCCATCGAGGCAGAGGATCCCGAGGAGATCGCCATCTCCATCGCCGCCGAGATGATTCACCTGCGCCGCACCAAGCTCGTCCCCCGCAAGCGCTAGCCGCATCCCCATCAATAAGTTATGATAAATAGTTCCTAGATAAGCCTGACGGTCGGTCAACCAGGAACTATTTCACCGCAACTGCCATTTCCGTCCCCAAGGGATCAATATGTGCGGGGGAGTTGTGGAGTTGTGCAGGCAGAAGAGGTTTTTCTGGAAATACGCTCCCGATGCGCGTATAGTACCGATTGTTTTGTCGGCTCCTGCTGCGTCGAGTCCAAACCGCGAAATGCCATGAGCGGCGCGGATGCAGCCAGGAGGCACGAGGACAACCCATCGTGGCCACGCCCCGTGCTTAAAACCCCAAGAAGGAGTGAACAATGGCAGAAGAGAAGTATGTGCCGCGTCTGAAGACCAAGTACAACAACGAGGTCAAGCACCAGCTTCAGGAAAAGTTCCAGTACGAGAACGTCATGATGATCCCCAAGTTTGAGAAGATCGTCGTGAACATGGGTGTCGGCGAGGCCGCTACCGATTCCAAGGCCATCGACGGTGCCGTGCGCGACCTGCGCGCCATCACCGGCCAGCAGCCGATGATCACCCGTGCTCGCAAGTCCATCGCTACCTTCCGCCTGCGCGCTGGTATGCCGATCGGCTGCAAGGTTACCCTGCGTGGCGACCGTATGTGGGAGTTCTTCGATCGTCTGACCTCCGTCGCGATCCCCCGTATCCGCGACTTCCGCGGCATCTCCCCCAAGAGCTTCGACGGCCGTGGTAACTTCTCCATGGGCGTCACCGAGCAGCTCATCTTCCCCGAGATCGACTTCGACTCCGTCGATCACCAGCGTGGTATGGACATCACTTTCGTGACCACCGCCAACACCGATGAGGAGGCCAAGGCCCTTCTGGACGCCTTCGGTTTCCCGTTCAAGAAATAGGTTCACCTGCCCTATAAGCGCCGTTCCCACAAGGGGGCGGCGCTTGGGGCGAACAATACTCTATGTGAGGAGGATATAAGTGGCTAAGACATCGATGATCGTCAAGTGCAATCGCAAGCAGAAGTTCTCTACTCGTGAGTACACGCGCTGCCAGCGCTGCGGCCGTCCGCACTCTGTGTACCGCAAGTTCGGCCTGTGCCGTGTCTGCTTCCGTGAGCTTGCACTCAAGGGCGAGCTTCCCGGCGTTAAGAAGGCCAGCTGGTAAGTCACTACCAGCGTTTCAAGCATCAGTTTGAGACAGGGAAAACGCGCTAGTTAGGCTTTGCCGTTAAGGGCGGCGAAGAACCAAGAGCACGTGTTCATCAAGAACGAAGGAGAATCTGTATGAACCTTACAGACCCGATCGCAGATATGCTTACGCGCATCCGTAACGCTAACTCTGTGAACAAGGCCACGGTCTCCATGCCGAGCAGCAAGAAGCTCGTCGAGATCGCTCGTGTTCTGCACGAGGAGGGCTACATCGAGGGCTACGATGTCGAGGACACCGTGCCCCAGAAGACTCTGCACATCACGCTTAAGTATGGTCCCAAGAAGGCTAAGGTCATCAACGGCATCCGCCGCATTTCCAAGCCGGGCCTGCGTAAGTACACCGGCGTTGCCGACATGCCCCGCGTCCGCGGTGGCCTTGGTACCGCCATTATTTCCACCAGCCATGGCGTTATGACCGACCGCGATGCTCGCAAGCACAACGTCGGCGGCGAGATCATCGCTTTCGTCTGGTAATTCGCTCGGTAGGTAGAAGGAAAGGAGATCACCGTGTCTCGTATCGGTAATAAGCCTGTCCAGATTCCCGCCGGAGTCGAAGTGGCAGTCAACGGCAACAACGTTGTCGTCAAGGGCCCCAAGGGCCAGCTCGAGCTCGATGTCTTTGAGAAGCTCGCTATCAACGTCGAGGACAACGTCCTCACCGTTTCCCGTCCCGACGACGAGCGTGAGACCCGTGCCCGCCACGGCCTCACCCGCGCCCTCATCCACAACATGGTTGTTGGCGTTTCCGAGGGCTTCGAGAAGAAGCTCGAGCTTGCCGGCGTCGGTTACCGCGTGCAGCAGAAGGGCAAGAACCTCGAGTTCTCCCTGGGCTTCTCGCACCCCGTGATCGTCGAGGCTCCCGAGGGCATCACCTTCGAGGTTCCCGACAACACCCACGTGAACGTCAAGGGTATCAACAAGCAGCAGGTCGGTCAGATCGCCGCTGAGATCCGCGGCCATCGTCCTCCCGAGCCTTACAAGGGCAAGGGTATCCACTATGTTGGCGAGCACATCCGCCGCAAGCTGGGTAAGGCCGCCAAGTAGTCGTAACTGACTCACTCGCATAAGACCAGCACCCCGTTAGGTGCTGGCAAGATCAACCTTTTTAGGAGTTTACGTATGAACAAGCATAAGGCGAAGCTGGAAGGCCTCAAGCGTCGTCAGCGTCGTGTTCGCGGCAAGGTCTCGGGTACCGCCGAGCGTCCGCGTCTTCGCGTGACCCGTACTAACGCCAACATCTATGCCCAGATCATCGACGACAGCAAGGGCTCCAGCCTGACGCTCGTCTCCGCCTCGACCCTCGAGGCCGAGTTCAAGGGCACCCACACCTCGAACAAGGAGGCTGCGGAGAAGGTCGGTCAGCTCGTTGGCAAGCGTGCCATCGAGGCCGGCATCACCAAGGTCGCTTTCGATCGTGGTGGCCGTATCTACCATGGCCGCGTCAAGGCCCTCGCCGACGGTGCTCGTGCCGCCGGTCTCGAGTTCTAGGAGGTATGTAGCACATGGCTCGTAATCAGAAGCAGCAGCGCGAGGCCTCCGAGTTCGAGGAGCGCGTCGTTTACATCAACCGCGTGTCGAAGACCGTCAAGGGTGGTCGTCGCATGAGCCTCGTCGCTCTCGTCGTCGTTGGCGACGGCAAGGGCAACGTCGGCGTTGGCATGGGCAAGTCCGCTGAGGTGCCCATGGCCATCTCCAAGGCGTCTCTCGATGCCAAGAAGAACATGTTCCACGTGCCGGTGACCGAGCAGGGCACCATTCCGCACGAGGTTCTCGGTCACTTTGGTGCCGGCCGCATCATCATCAAGCCCGCTGTCGAGGGTACCGGCGTTATCGCCGGCGGCGCTGTGCGTCCCCTCTTCGAGCTTGCTGGCATCAAGAACGTCCTGTCCAAGTCCCTCGGTACCGACAACGGCCTCAACATCATCAAGGCTGCCGTCGAGGGCCTCAAGGAGCTCTCCAGCCCTGAGGACGTCGCGGCTCGCCGTGGCCTGACGGTCTCCGAGATGTTCGTCGGTAAGGAGAACTAAGCATGGCTGACACCATCAAGATCAAGCAGGTCCGCAGCACCAATGGTTGCAAGCAGGACCAGGTCCGTACTGTCCGTGCCCTCGGTCTCCACAGGATCCGCGAGGTTCGCGAGATTGCTGACAACGAGTCCGTCCGCGGCATGATCTTCAAGGTCAAGCACCTTGTCGAGATTGTAGAGGAGTAGCAAATGCAGCTTCACGATCTTACTCCCGCGCCCGGTTCCACCAAGAACCGCAAGCGCGTCGGCCGTGGCAATTCTTCGGGTCACGGCACCACTTCTGGCCGCGGTCAGAAGGGCCAGGGTTCCCGCTCTGGCGGCACCAAGGGTGCCGGCTTCGAGGGTGGCCAGACTCCGCTGGCTATGCGCCTGCCCAAGCTTCCGGGCTTCCGCAACCCCCGTCGTATCGAGTACACCGCTGTTAACGTTGAGCGTCTCGAGCGCAAGTTCGAGGACGGCGCTGTGATCGACGGTGCCGCTCTTAAGGCCGCTCGCATCACCAAGAGCGAGTTCGAGCCCGTCAAGGTGCTCGGCAATGGTGAGCTCACCAAGAAGTTCACGGTCAAGGTCGACAAGGTCAGCGCTTCTGCGCAGGCCAAGATCGAGGCCGCCGGCGGAAAGGTCGAGCTGCCGTGCTAAATGGTCTTAAGAATGCTTTCCGCATCAAAGAATTGCGCGAAAAGATTCTTTTTACCATAGCTATGCTCGTCGTGTACCGCATTGGTGCGCACGTTCCTGTGCCCGGCATTCCCTTCCAGGGGATGCTGGGCCTTTTCTCGACCGATAACAATTCGGTCGCCGCAGGTGCTATGGCCCTCCTGAATCTTTTCTCTGGTGGCGCGTTGAGCTATGTTTCGGTGTTCTCCCTGGGCATCATGCCTTACATCACCAGCTCGATCATCCTCCAGATGCTCCAGGCCGTTGTGCCTTCCCTGCATGAGCTTGCCCGCGAGGGCGAGGTCGGTCAGACCAAGATTACGCAGTATTCGCGTTACCTCACCCTGGCTCTGGCAATCCTCAACTCCGTGGGTTACCTCTTCCTCTTTAAGAGCTTCGGCATCAGCTTTACTGGCGCCGGCGCTCCCGAGATCATCTTTGACCTCATGATCGTCGGTACGCTCACCGCGGGCGCCATGCTGATCATGTGGATTGGTGAGCTCATCACCCAGCGCGGTATCGGCAATGGCATGTCGCTGATCATCTTTGCGAACATCATGGCCGGCCTGCCGCAGGCGATCTTCTCCAGCACCGAGGGCAATGCCGGTGGCATCATCACCATGGTGATCATCTGCGCCATCATCTTGCTGGTTATCCCGCTGATCGTTTTCCTTGAGCGCGGCCAGCGCCGCATTCCGGTCTCCTACGCTAAGCGCGTCGTGGGCCGTCGCATGATGGGTGGCCAGACCACCTACCTGCCCATCAAGGTCAACACTGCGGGCGTCGTGCCGATCATCTTCGCTTCGGCGCTGCTGTACTTCCCGGCTCAGATTGCCGTGTTCTTCCCCGGCATCGGCTGGATTCAGGCAGTTGCCTCTGCGCTTTCGACCGGTTGGCTCAACTGGGTGCTTAACGTTGTCCTCATTGTGTTCTTCGCGTACTTCTACACCTCCATGGTGTTCAACCCCGATGACACGGCCGACAACCTTAAGAAGCAGGGCGGCTTTATTCCGGGCGTCCGTCCGGGTAAGGCTACCGCGGCCTACATCAAGAACGCGCTCAACAAGATCACGCTTCCCAGCGCTGTCTTTTTGGCGCTCATCGCCATCGTGCCTTCGATCATCTTCTCCTTCACGGGTAACCATCTGATCCAGGCGTTTGGCGGCACGTCCATCCTCATCATGGTCGGCGTCGTGCTCGACACGGTCGATAAGCTCGAAGGCCAGATCAAGATGTATGATTACGATGGATTCTTTAAATAGGCTAGAGGAGGATTGCTCATGAACCTCGTATTGCTCGGAGCTCCGGGTGCCGGTAAGGGCACCGTCGCACAGGAGCTCGTCGCCGAGTTTGGCGTCGCCCATATTTCCACGGGCGACCTGCTGCGTGCTGCCGTCAAGGGTGGCACCGAGCTTGGTATTCAGGCTAAGAAGTACATGGACGCTGGCGAGCTCGTTCCCGACCAGCTCGTGATCGACCTTGTCAAGGAGCGCCTTGCCGCCGATGACGCCCAGCAGGGCTTTATCCTCGACGGCTTCCCGCGCAACACTGCCCAGGCTGTGACGCTCGATTCCGAGCTCTCCGCCATGGGTCGCGAGATCGACTGTGCCCTTCTGGTCGATGTGGCCCCCGAGGTCATCATCGATCGTCTGTCTTCGCGTCGCACCTGCCGCGCCTGCGGTTACACCGGCACCGCTGCCGATGCCACCTGCCCCAAGTGCGGCGGCGAGATGTATCAGCGCGACGACGACAAGCCCGAGACCATCAAGAACCGTCTCGACGTCTACGAGAAGTCCACGAGCCCGCTCGTCGACTACTATCGTGGCCAGGGTCTGCTCAAGTCGGTCAACGGTGATCAGGCTCGCGAGACCGTGTACGGGGATGTCAAAGAGGCTCTCGGTCTATGATCAAGATTAAGTCTGCAACGCAAATTGAGCAGATGAAGAAGGCAGGAGCGCTATCTAAGATGGCGCTCCGCCACGTTGGAGCCATGGTTCGCCCCGGCGTGTCGACCTTCGAGCTCGATCAGCTTGCCGAGCAGATTATCCGCATGCATGGCGGCACCCCGGCCTTTAAGGGTTACGGCGGGTTCCCCGGAACCATTTGCGCATCAATCAACGATGCCGTGGTCCACGGTATTCCCAACCCCGATATGATCCTGCGCGATGGCGATATCATCTCCATCGATACGGGAGCCGTTCTCGACGGTTGGGTCGGCGATAACGCCTGGACGTTTTTCGTCGGTACCCCCACGCCCGAGGCCAAGGCCCTGTGCGAGGTTACGCGCGATTGCCTTAAGGCTGCCATCGAGCAGGCTGTTCCCGGTAACCATATCGGGGACGTCGGGTATGCTGTTCAGTCCCTCGCCGAGTCTCACGGTTACGGCGTGCTTCGCGATTACGTGGGGCATGGCATTGGCCGCGTGATGCACGAGGACCCCAACGTTCCTAACTATGGAAAGAAGGGGAGGGGCGTTCGCCTCCAGGCTGGTATGGTCATTGCCATCGAGCCGATGGTTACGATGGGTTCCAATCATGTGAGCACGGGCTCCGATGGTTGGATCGTTACGACCAACGACCACCTGCCCGCCGCGCACTACGAGAACACCGTCGCCATTACCAATGACGGCCCGGTGATTCTTACCACGGATGCCCAAGGTGCTTGGTGCTCCCTCCAAGGCGGAGAAATGTAACAAGTTTCACTTAGATGTGGAGCCATTACGAAGATATTACGATACGTGCATGCGTATTGTAGAATACTCAATCGCTGTCGTTTTCTAGAGAAAGATGATTGCTTGTGAAGAAGGAAGACGCAATTGAGCTCGAGGGTACGGTAAAGGAGCCGCTGCCCAACGCCATGTTTAAGGTTGAGCTCGAGAACGGTCATTCGGTTCTGTGCAACATTTCTGGCAAGATCCGAATGAATTACATCCGCATTCTCCCCGGTGACAGGGTTGTCGTGGAGCTTTCCCCGTACGACCTGACCCGCGGCCGCATCACCTATCGCTACAAATAGCGGCACGTATACACGCACTCCATTTCCGACTGCAGGCTTAGCTCAACCTACGGTCGGATTGTGTGTGAAGACCAGCCATAGTTTTAAACGCCTGCGGCTGGGCGAGTAGATAGTAGGGAAGTAGTTTGAGCGCTACCGAAAGGAAGAACGATGAAGGTACGTCCTTCGGTCAAGAAGATGTGCGATAAGTGCAAAATCATTAGGCGCCATGGCAAGGTCCTCGTTATTTGCGAGAACCCCCGTCATAAGCAGCGTCAGGGTTAAGAGAGGAGACTACGTTGGCCCGTATTAATGGTGTCGACCTCCCGCGTGAGAAGCGCGTTGAGATCGGTCTGACCTACATTTACGGCATCGGCCGCACCACTGCGACGAAGATTTGCGTCGAGTGCAACGTTAACGTGGATACGCGCGTTAAGGACCTCACCGAGGATGAGGTTAACGCCATCCGTGATTATATCGATAAGAATCAGATCATGGTTGAGGGCGACCTCCGCCGTGAGCGCAACCAGAACGTCAAGCGCCTTATGGACATCGGCTGCAACCGCGGCCTTCGTCACCGCAAGGGCCTCCCGGTCCGCGGCCAGCGCACCCACACTAACGCTCGTACCCGCAAGGGCCCGAAGCGTCAGATCGGTGCTAAGAAGAAGAAATAAGGAGCGCTAGATAGATGGCTACTGCTAAGAAGAACGTTCGCGCTGCCCGTCTGAAGCGCGCGGACCGTAAGAACATTTCCGTGGGCCAGGCTCACATTCGTTCTACGTTCAACAACACGATCGTTTCGATCACCGATCCCCAGGGCAACGTCATTTCCTGGAAGTCGGCTGGCCAGGTGGGCTTCAAGGGCTCCCGTAAGTCCACGCCGTTCGCTGCCCAGATGGCTGCCGAGGCTGCTGCCAAGCAGGCCATGGAGCACGGTATGAAGAAGGTTTCCGTCTTCGTCAAGGGCCCCGGCTCCGGTCGTGAGACCGCCATCCGCTCCCTCCAGGCTGCTGGCCTCGAGGTCTCGAGCATCCAGGACAAGACCCCCATTCCGCACAACGGCTGCCGCCCCAAGAAGCGTCGCCGCGTGTAACTGAAAGGATCGTATCAATATGGCAATCGACAGGACTCCTGTTCTTAAGCGCTGCCGTCAGCTCGGGATCGATCCCGCTGAGCTCGGTTACAGCAGCAAGAAGGAATCTATCCGTCAGCCCAAGCGCCGTCGCAAGGAATCTGAGTACGGCATGCAGCTGCGTGAGAAGCAGAAGGTCAAGTTCATCTATGGCGTTCTGGAGAAGCAGTTCCACGGCTACTTCAACAAGGCCCGTAAGATGAACGGCGTCACCGGTGAGAACCTCATGATCATTCTTGAGTCTCGCCTCGACAACGTCGTCTTCCGTCTTGGCTTCGCCCGCACCCGCAAAGAGGCTCGTCAGTCCGTCCGTCACGGTCACTTCACCGTGAACGGCAAGCGCGTGGACATCCCGTCCTACCGCGTCAAGGCCGGCGACGTCGTCGCTGTCGGCGAGAAGTTCCGTGACCTCCTCCCCATCAAGGAGGCCCTGATTTCCTCCGAGCGCTTTGAGGTCCCTGGCTGGCTCGAGGTCGATATCGAGAAGCTGTCTGGTAACGTGCTCGCTCTGCCGACGCGTGAGCAGATCAGCGGTGATATCAACGAGCAGCTCATCGTCGAGCTCTACTCTAAGTAGTCCATCCGGGCTGCTGAGGCTGGAGGTAATACATGTCAGAATTCATTAGGCCTCAGGTTCAGGTCGAAGAGATTAACGAGACCTCTGCTCGTGTCTCCGTCGAGCCGCTCGAGCGTGGCTACGGCGATACGCTGGGTAACTCGCTTCGTCGTGTTCTTCTGTCCTCGCTCGAGGGTGCCGCCGTCGAGGCCATTCAGATCGATGGTGCGCAGCACGAGTTCATGACCATCCCTAACATGGTCGAGGATGTCACCGACATCGTCCTGAATGTCAAGGGTCTTGTCTTCAGGGCTCTCGGCACGACCGACGAGGCGACCGCCACCATCTCGGTTGACGGCCCCTGCGAGGTCACCGGTGCGGACTTCTTTATTCCGTCCGAGTTTGAGCTGGT